>CALLXF010000051.1 GCA_938015805.1 uncultured Saprospiraceae bacterium
TAATATAAGAGCTGCATTTGCAGTATACTTAATATTAATCTCTCGGCTTTTATTCAAACTCAGTTTTTTAGTAATAGTTCTTGTGCCATCAGATACAGCCATCCATATCGTTCCTACCGGTTTTTCTGGAGTGCCTCCACCTGGGCCCGCAATACCTGAAATAGAAATTCCTAAATCTACACCTAATTCTCTTACACATCCCTCTACCATTTCTTTTACAACCTCCTCACTTACAGCACCATAAGTTTTAAGGGTTACAGGGTTTACACCCAATATTTTTTCTTTTAGTTCGTAACTGTAAACGACTACCGATCCATCATAATATTTAGATGAACCAGGAATGGAAGTAATCATATGGGATAAATATCCTCCAGTACAACTTTCGGCTAAAGCCAATCTTTTATTTTTCTCCATCAGGATATTACCGATTACTATAGGTAAAGAATCCTCATCATACCCAAAAATTAAAGGATCTAGTACCAGGTTAACCTCCGTAACAAATGCATCAACTTCTTTCTTTACTTTCTCGTAATCCTTACCCTTTCCTGTGATTCGTAAACGCACTTGTCCTAACCCTGGCAAAAATGCCAAACTAATGTGATCTGGAAAACGATCAGTAATATTAGAAATCATCTCAGCAATCTGAGACTCCCCCCTTCCTGCAGTTCTTATTGTTTTATTGTAAATGATATTTTGAACTCCTAATTTTTTTATTAATGGAATTACTTCTTCTACCATAATAAACTTCATCTCATATGGCACACCAGGCATGGAGATTAAGATCTTGTCTTTATTCCTAAAGAGCATCCCTGGGGCAGTACCTAAGTTATTGCGGAGGATAGTTGCTGACATCGGCATGTAGCACTGGAGACGATGAGACTCTAAAGGTGTCCGTCCAAGTTTATTAAAAAATCTTTGGATTTTATTAAAAACGGCCTCATCGAAATACATGTCCTCATTAAAATAATCAGCAATTGCTTTTTTTGTAATATCATCTTTAGTAGGTCCTAATCCTCCTGTCATCAAAATGACATCTGATTGTGCATAAGCCCGATCCATAGCTTCTTTTATGGCCTTTGCAGTATCACTGATAGAAAGTATTTCTGTAACATCTACTCCTAATGCTGTAAGCTGTTGTCCGATCCAGGCCGAATTAGTATCTACTACCTGTCCGATTAATAATTCGTCTCCTATGGTAACAATAGTTGCATTCATAAATATCTAAATCTTGTCGAGGATGATTTATAGGATTAACAACACTCGTGTTTAACTTGTTTTTAGAGCAACGCAAGGATTTGTATTTCTCGCTTAATGAGACAAATGTATTTAAAAATATTGCCCTTTGGACTTTGTACCTCTTTGCATAAATAAAATTTTAACAAAGACGGCAAAGACTATACTTCGAGCATTTTTAGATTTTCTAGTTTGATACACTTTAAGTCATGAAATTTTAATTAGGATTTTATGAACTTTAAAATAAAACTCCTTCTGAACCGATCTCATTCTAAAAATCATAAGACGTATTTTATTTCTCTAAAAGCAAATTTTTTTACTCCATCGTCTGTTAAGATCTGTAGCTGTCCGGAGGGAGATACGTCTTTGATCATTCCATAAAAAGAGATATCATTTATGTCTGTAAAAGAAGATCGCTGATTACGTCGATATAATAGAAACTTATAGAGATGATCTATTTCTGATATTTTCTTGAGCTGTAATTTATTGTAAAATTCCAATAGTTTATCTAACAGTACTAACAATAGGTGATCAGGATTGTACTTTTTGTTTACGAGTAATTTGAGAGAGATAGGATTAGGAGCATTTGAATCAAAAATATCCTGATTTAAATTCAGTCCTATCCCTACAATACTAAATTTTACTTTTTTTCCTTGTAGTATATTTTGGATTAAAATACCAGCTATTTTTTTATCTCTGACATAAATATCGTTAGGCCATTTTATCCTCACGTCATCGATGTCATAATCATTTAATAAATCGACGATTGCGAGACAGACTATTTTAGATATTACAAATTGGTGATCTACAGTGATCTCTGGTTTTAAGAGAATAGAGCAGAGTAAATTTTGGTCGGCTTTAGATTCCCAAACATTTCCGATCTGTCCCCTACCTGATGTTTGATAACCTGTCTGTATGACATATCCTTCAGAAATGCTTTTATCCTTACTTACTTCATCATACATCAAAGAGTTTGTAGAATCTAGGGATTCATGATAAACAATATCCCAAGTAAATCGTCTTATCATTGGCAAAGGTTATTCATTTGTAATTTTTGTAACTTTGTAACATAAATATAACTTAAGCAAAAGCATTTGAGTGTAGAGCATACGGCATCCGTAACCCAGTTAAACCCAAAGGATATAAATAGCGTTATAATTGAGGCTATTCAGGATATCAAGGGAAAAAATATCATAAAAATAGATTTAACTAAAATCGATGAAAGTCCGACAGACTATTTTATTATTTGCGAGGGAGATTCTACTACTCAGGTAGGAGCTATTGCTCATAATATTAATAAAAAGACAAGGGAATCATTAGGCATTAAAGCATTCCATACGGAAGGCTTAAAAAACTCTAAGTGGGTTTTAGTAGATTATTTTGATACAATTGTACATGTTTTTCTAGGAGAGACAAGGCAGTTTTACGATATCGAAGATTTATGGAGTGATGGAAACTTTACAGAATATCAAGATTTATAAAGATTAATCAAACGATTAGTCGATTTTTACGTTGGACAACATATTATGGCAAAAGAAAATAAACCCAAGAAGATCAAGTTTAATTCCTACTGGATTTACGGTATGATCATTCTGGCGATGCTGATATTTAATATGTCAGTATATATTAACAATAGCACAAAAGACATTACTGAAGTAGACTTTGTAGAAATGGTCAAATCCGGTGATGTAGAGAATGTGACTGTTATCAATGAAAAGGTAGCACGGATCTATTTAAAGCCAGAAGCTTTAGATAAGGAAGAGCACAAGGAAGTAAAACCGAGTAAACTAAATAGTCAAAGTCCGCATTACAAATATCATTTTGGGGATATTACTTACTTTTTAGAGCTATCTAAAAACTTAAGAGAAAAAGGTTACGATCTAAATCACAAACTAGAAGACGAGCCAGATTATATAGGTCCGATCCTAAGCTGGGTCTTACCATTTATGATTCTATTAGGAATCTGGTGGTTTATCATGCGTAAGGCCATGGGCGGCGGCGGTGGTGGCGGCGGACAACTATTTAGCATAGGTAAGTCTAAAGCGGCTCTTTTTGATGGTAATGCAAAAGTTAAAGTAAACTTTAATGATGTAGCAGGTCTAGATGAAGCAAAAGTCGAAGTAATGGAGGTCGTAGATTTCCTAAAAAATCCAAAAAAATATACCTCACTGGGAGGTAAAATCCCGAAAGGTGTTTTGCTCGTAGGTCCTCCTGGAACAGGTAAAACCTTATTGGCGAAAGCCGTTGCTGGAGAAGCCGGTGTACCATTTTTTAGTATCTCTGGATCTGATTTTGTAGAAATGTTTGTAGGAGTAGGAGCATCTAGAGTGAGAGATCTTTTTAAACAAGCTAGAGAGAAAGCTCCATGTATCGTGTTTATTGATGAAATCGATGCCATCGGTAGAGCAAGAGGAAAAGGGGCAATGCAAGGCGGTAACGACGAGAGAGAAAATACGCTAAATCAGCTTCTAGTAGAGATGGATGGTTTCTCTACGGATAAAGGTGTTATCCTTATGGCTGCCACTAATAGACCTGACGTACTGGATCAAGCTTTACTAAGACCTGGACGTTTTGATAGGCAGATCGGAATCGATCGGCCGGATCTTAAAGGAAGAGAAGCGATATTTAAAGTACATTTAAAAAATATTGTTGTAAATGATACAATTATTGCCTCCGTTCTAGCAGAAATGACACCTGGTTTTGCAGGAGCAGAAATCGCAAATGTTTGTAACGAGGCAGCACTAGTAGCAGCCCGTAGAGATAAAAAAGCTGTGGATCTCGATGATTTTAACTATGCTCTAGATAGAGTAATCGGAGGTCTAGAAAAGAAAAATAAACTTATCGCTCCTAAGGAAAAAGAAATCATTGCTTATCATGAGGCAGGACATGCAATCTGTGGATGGTTCCTAGAACATGCCTCTCCGCTCGTTAAGGTGACTATTGTACCTAGAGGAATAGGAACACTCGGTTACGCTCAGTATCTTCCAAAGGAGGAATATATTACGCGTACAGAAGCCTTACAGGATCGGATGTGTATGACCCTAGGAGGAAGAGCAGCAGAAAAAATAGTATTTAATAAAATCTCGACTGGGGCTCAAAACGATCTAGATCAGGTAACTAAGATGGCGTACAGTATGATTTCCATATACGGAATGAATAAAAAAGTAGGAAATGTATCTTTCCATGCTATGTCTCAGGACAATTTTAATAAGCCATATTCTGATGAGACCGCGACATTAATAGATGATGAGGTACGTAAACTAATAGAGTCTCAGTATAAGAGAGCAAAGGAATTATTAGCAGATAAGAGAGAGGAATTAAACAAGCTCGCAGAACAATTACTGGAACATGAGGTGCTACTAAAATCGGATGTCGAACGATTAATAGGCATGCGTCCGATCGGTGATGCTGATCCGATTGATGGAGTACCTTCAGTATAAGTATAGTCTATACTTACAGAAAACAGAATGCCCAGATGGTTTTAATAACAATCTGGGCATTTTTTTATTCTATCTAAACGATAGTTCTTTTCTTTATGCATAGATCATAAGCTGCTAACTAGAAGACAGACATAATTATGTAGCCTCCATTATAGATTTACTATTTTATCATGTAGCACTACCTTTGCTTTATCCGATTATGAACAATGGTTAGAAATCCTATTCAGCAATACTATATTTAAGCATCTTGACCAAGATCAGACCTATCTATTAGTCTAAATCCATTTCCATGAATATTAACGATTTCTAACTTATCGTCATGCTTTAGATACTTCCTTAGCTTAGTCACAAAAACATCCATACTTCTGGCAGTAAAATAATTATCCTCACCCCATATTTTTGTAAGGGCTTCTGATCGCTGTAAGACATCATTTTTATAAATACAAAATAACCTTAACAGATGAGCCTCTTTTGGAGAGAGCTTTTCTGTATCCTGATTTTTAAACGTAAGTTGTCTTAACGGATAATTAAAGTGGTATCCACCGATCGTAAATTCTTTGATATCATCTTTAGGATCTGCTGTAGAGGTAGATCTTTTTAAAATAGCCTGTACTCTATAAAGTAACTCCTCAGAATTAAAAGGCTTAGCAATATAGTCATCAGCACCTATTTTAAATCCTTCAATAACATCTTCTTTTAATGTTTTTGCAGTCAGAAAAATAATAGGGATTTCTTTGTTTTCCTCTCGTACCTCTTTTGCAAGTGTAAACCCATCTTTTTTGGGCATCATTACATCAAAAATACATAAGTCAAACTCGCCCTTTTTAAAAGCATCATAACCTAACTCACCATCAGTGGCTAAGGTTACATGATAATCGTGCATCTCCAGATATGATCGTAAAACATCGCCGAAGTTCTGGTCATCTTCGACAAGTAAAATTCTGTTCGTCATAGGGTAAAAAAAGTGATTGTAGTAAATATACGTTTAGTTTTTAGAAGAAGTTATGTCGAATAAGTAACGAAATAAAATCATTTTTCTTTATCAAAAGGTAAAAAAACTGTAAAAACAGAACCTTTTCCCTCTTCACTCTTAACTTTTACGGTTCCTTTATGGGCATCTACTATGGCTTTTACATAGCTCAATCCTAACCCAAAACCTTTAACATCGTGAATATTTCCTGTATGAACCCGATAAAATTTATCAAAAATATGTTTTAAAGCCTCTTTCGACATTCCTATCCCATGGTCTTTTACATGTATTATGAAACCCTCTTTTGTATTTTCAGTGGTTACAGATATTTTTGGCGCTTCACGCGAATATTTGTTAGCATTATCCAAAAGATTATGAACAATATTAGAAAGATGAGTAACATCTCCTTTAACAATCGGATGCTGAGCCTGCAAATTATGATCTATCACTCCATTGCGATTTTGCACTTGTAATCTTATATTAGAGACGGCTTTAGAGATCAGTTCATGCATATTTATCTCAGAAATATTCAAATTAAAATCACTTTTATCGATCTGAGCCATCTGTAATACCTTCTCCACTTGATTAAGCATTCTCCTATTTTCTGCCTTGATAATTTTTGCAAAACGCGTAACTTTTTCCTTATTAGAAATGATGCTATCATTGGTTATGGAATCAGATGCAAGAGATATTGTTGCTATCGGTGTTTTAAATTCATGAGTCATGTTATTTATAAAATCTGTCTTCATCATCGATATCTTTTTCTGTCGGAGGATAATAAATATCGTATAGGAAAAGCAGAACAGAATTAGTGATAAAAAGACAATGGTACTTAATAAAACCGGCCAAACTTTGGCCCAGAGCCAACTAGACCTCTTAGGGAAAAATATTTTTAAGGATCCTGGAGTATCTATTTCTGAACTAAATAAACTAACCTGATATTCTGAATCGTATAGAGAGTTTTCCATGGGAGTGGTACTGGCCTGAGATGAATTTCCTATCTCCGCCACAAAGTGTCCATTTAATATCGTAAATGCCTCACTTTCATTAGAGTATACTCCGTACTCATATGCTAAATCTATTCCCTGATCCTTGAGCGTTTGTTTGAGATATTTTTTTAGATTTTCGATCTTAATATCACGTATCTTATCCCCTCCATCCAGCAATTTAAATGTCTCTTTGAGTTCAAATGATCTCCTATTAGGAATATCAGATAGGATATCGACTTTTAGTGTTTGTCTACTAGAAAAAAAATCTGTAGTAGTCGGGTCCAGAGGTTTATCTTCTTTTTCTAGCAACACTTTGACCTCGTTTAAAGCCATGGTTACTCGATCATTAAAATTTTCCTTGTTAAGATCGATAGTTTGTTTTATTCTATAAAACTGAATTATTGTGATACCTATCAGTGCAATAGTCATCAAAACAATAATAATCCAAATCGCCTTTCTACTCATTAATAGATTTTACGAATCTTAATAAACTACAAATGTATACCCTATATCATTGAGTAAATTAGTTTAACTTTGTTTTAACTCCCTAGAGATAAAATCTCTATCAAACTAAGGTTATTTTGTGAATAATTAATAAAGACCTTAAAAAACATGCATGTAATGTGTACAAAACCTGTTTTTTAAGAGCGTTATTTTATTTATATTCAGGTAATAATCTTTGTTATTTTAAATCCAAATTATAATAAAAAGTTATGGACAAAATTAAAAAATGCCTCAGCCTTGTATTGATGGCTTTATGTTGTGCTTACACAATCGATGGTATCTCACAAGAGACAAAGGAAAGTAAGCAAATGATTATTATTAAAAAAACTGTGGATGATAATGGAAATGAAACAGTGGAAAAAAAGGTATACGAAGGTGATGATCTTGCGGATGTAGATGTGGATAAATTGATGACAGAGGATATAAATGGAGATATGGATATATGGATATCATCAGATGGAGAAACGCATGACTTAACTGACGAAGATCATGACTTAATGATTTTTACAGCGGATGATGAGTTAATAGATGCATTTTTAAACGAACAAAATCTATCTAAGGAAGACATAGAAAAAATAGATATAAATGTGGCGTCCAGTATAGAAAATGGAATAGAAACAGAGAGTAGAACTATGACTATCGTTGATAAGAATGGTAAAAAATATTCCACGGATGTAACTGGAATGGGCAAAGAAGTACGCACTAAGGGACCAATAATGAAATTTGACTATGTTCCTAGCAAACCTAAGTTAGGAGTAATGGTAGAAAATAACGATAGAGGAGCGGAAATAATCGAAGTAATTCCTAACAGCCCAGCTGCCACTGCCGGATTACAAGTAGGAGATGTTATATATGGATTAGGAGAAACACCGATTAATAATACAGAAGATCTAATCGCTAACCTAAAAGAATTAGAAGACAAAGTTTATATCGCTTATTATAGAGACGGAAATGCAGGAGGTATGTGGGTTACTTTAGCTCCATTCGAATTTAAAAGCAATACTAAGGAAACCAGAAAAGAGCGAATTATCATGAAGAACTAATCTATCTTCATTAACGAATAGAAAAAAGGGAATAAGCTATAAACTTATTCCCTTTTTTCTATTTAAGAAGCTTGTTAGCTTTCTGATTATATTTGGTCCATCGTTATCTCTTAATCTTCTATTTTAAGGCTAACTCCAGATCCTTTTTTATGGGCTTTATACCGTCCTTTCCCAAATCTAGATCCATTAAACTCTATGGTTCCTTTGAGAGATAATTGTTCTTCTATAGATAACTCATTAAAGTTTTTACATTTTTCAGAACAAGTGTTTTTGAATTTAGATTTACAGCTATCGCATTGTATAAATAATAAATGACAAGCATCATTTGCACAATTAGTATGAGCATCATTAACAGCACCACACTGATGACATCGGGAAATAATTTCGTCACTGATCCGTTCGCCTAATCTTTCATCGAAGACAAAGTTTTTACCTTTAAATTTATTTTCTAATCCTTGCTCTTTTACCTGTCTCGCATACTCTATTATACCTCCATCTAATTGATGGACCTTTTTATATCCCTTATGCTTTAAATAAGCACTGGCCTTCTCACATCGGATTCCACCAGTACAGTACATAATAATGTTTTTTTCTTTATGCTCTGTCAGCATCTCATCGACAATCGGTAGAGATTCTCTAAAAGTATCCACATCAGGAGTAATCGCATTTTCGAAATGACCTACCTCGCTTTCGTAATGATTCCTCATATCCACTACCACCGTATTTTTATCCTGGACTAGATCATTATATTCTTTAGCATCGATATGAGTCCCACCGTCTGTAACATCAAAACTAGAATCATCTAAACCATCAGCGACGATCTTAGATCTAATCTTTATTTTAAGCATATAGAAAGACTGACCATCATCATCTATGGCAATATTTAGACGTATGCCTTGAAGAAAATCTATAGTGTCCATAAAGGCTTTAAATGCTTGCATGTTTTTATCTGGAACAGATATCTGACCATTTATTCCTTCTGAAGCTAAGTATATTCTGCCGAAAACTTCTAGCTCTGCTAAATGTAGATATAGATGGTCTCTAAAAATCTGGGTATTCCGTATATGAGCATATTTGTAGAAAGATAAGGTAGTTCTATTTACCTCTTGAGCGGCTAGTTTAGCTTTGAGCTCTTCTTTATTTATTTTATTCCAAAGTTTCATCGCAATTGCAGTTTACGATTCTTATAAGATTATAAGAAGATTAAAAAATAAGACAAAGATAATCTCTTCTCCTCGTTAAACGTTTATCCTGACATAATCAAGTAACTTAAAAAGAGGTTTCCTGACTTATTAATGATTATTAAGTGTTTTAGATATGTTGTATGAAAAATGATTATTTATTAGCATGATCTACTTTAAAGTTATTAAAAGTGTTAATGGTCAGAAATATGTAAAAAATGCAATTTTGAGGAACATAACCATAAAATAGGGTATTTATTATATTTGTGGCTGCCCCCATTGCGATTTTGGACAATTTCCGAAATAAGAACTAAAATATTATGGCAAAAAAAAGAGTAAAGACCAAGTATACAAAAGCGGAATTGAAGGTTTTTGATAAAATGATCGACCAAAAATTAATCGATGCTTATAAGCAATTAGATTTTTATCTAGACTCCATAAAGGATTTTGCAAAAGATACTGACAGTCGGGTCAAAGGATTAGGAGAAGGAATTGCGGAGGTAGAAAAAGATCGACTAAGCCTTCTTGCGAGTAAACAAAAGAAATTTATCAAGCATTTAGAAAATGCAAAACTGCGAATCCAAAACGGGGTTTATGGAATTTGTAGGGAAACAGGTGCTTTGATCTCTGAGGAAAGATTAAAAGCGGTTCCACATGCTACTCTATCTATTGCAGCCAAGGAAAAGAAATAGTTAGATTTGCTTTATAAAAGTAGAGCCTCTAAAATGAAGTCAATAGTTAATGAATCTTTAAACTATATAAAGCTTGTAAAGATGATTTTACTAATGCCTCTAATCGGAAATCACTATAGATTTATGACTCAAACAAACGGAATTTTACTAAAAGGAATAAAAAAATACCAAATTTTCTTAAACAACTAGAATTGAAAAAAAACACAATAGTATTTCTTGTTATATTTCTAGTGTTGGTTTTAGATCAAGCCCTCAAGATATATGTCAAATTAAATATTCCGTATCAAGGAGGATTTAATATCCTAGGATTTTCGAAAGCTAAGATTTTCTTTATTGAGAATAAAGGAATGGCTTTTGGGATGAGTCTTGGTGGAGACTATGGTAAACTTATCTTAAGTCTGTTTAGAATTGTAATGATTGGATTTTTATTCTATCTATTAAACGAACTAAAGAAAAGCAAACAATCTTTAGGTTTAATGATCAGTTTTGGTCTTATTATAGCTGGAGCTATCGGAAATATGATCGATAGTGCGTTCTATGGATTAATTTTTTCTGAATCTCCATATCACTCTTCGGATCTGGCAACTTTTATGCCTGAGGGTGGTGGTTATGCTCCGTTTTTACATGGAAAGGTGGTAGATATGTTCTACTTTCCTTTGTTTGAGACTACCTGGCCTTCATGGGTTCCTAAATTAGGTGGAAGTACCTTTCAGTTTTTTAGACCGGTTTTTAATATTGCTGACTCCGCGATTACCATCGGTGTGTTCAGTATAATACTGTTCCATCGTAGCTTTTTTAAGTCTGATCCTAAAGAAAAAGAAGTTTCATCGGATAAAAAATCTAGTGATAATTTACTTGGAGAAGTATCATCCGCTGCTCAAGAATCTGTTTCTAATTCATAGATAGCAGCATTTTTAGCGATAAAGAAGAATAATTACAACCAAAAAAAGGAGAAAGAAATGTATCATTCCTTCCTCCTTCAAGGGTGTTAGGTAATTTTACTTACCAAGAAAATTATTTACCGCCTTTTCAGCACGATAAAGAATATCGTAATTAATCGTATAGTGCATGAACTTTCCATCTCTTTCCGCGTTCACTACTCCAGCTAGCTTTAAAATCTTTAAATGCTGCGATGTAATAGACTGCTCGATACGAAGGGTGTTATAGATCTTATTAACGTTAATCGTTTCATTTTGATCGATAAATTCCAAAATTCGTAGTCTTAAGGGATGGGCCAATGCTCTCATAAGCTCGCATGAATAGGCAAGCTTATCACTCTCGAAAGTAACCTTAGTCTTTCTCATTTGTGTAGTTATGTTCTTATTTCGAATTTGACCTCGACACAAATATCAAAAGAAAAATCCTTTTAACAAAGAAATATTACAAAAAAATGTAATGTGTTTTCTTCGCTAAAAGGATTAGTTTGTAAAACCTGTATATCTCTTTAATCTATTTAGTAATCAATTGCCATTAAACTATTGATTATCAATGGATTAAAATTTGGCTTGTAATTAGTTCACTAATTCTTCCACAAGTCTAGAAATTTGTTCTAGTCTCGCCTGGTCTAAAGAATAATAGATGAACTTTCCTTGTCTTTCAGTTACTACTACCCCAGCTCTTCTCAAAATAGCAAGATGTTGAGAAGCTACAGATTGTTCCAATCTTAATTTGATATAGATATCTGTGACTGTCATAGTCTCACTATCTTCAAGTAGATCAATTATCCTCTGTCTCAGTTTGTGGTTTACAGCTCGAAGAACCAATACCGCTTTCCTAAGGTCAGCATAGTCTAATTGAACTTCCTTACCGCCTTTTTTTAGAGTAACAGTTTCGTTCTTTTTATTTCTCATAATCGGTTGGTAAAATTTGTTAGATAGTTCACGGTTTACTCTTCCAATTAGACAAATCCTATGCCAATCTGTTCAAAACCCAAAAGGAAAATAGACCTAAGCCAAAAAAAGTTCTATCCAGGGCAATATATAGTTACCTCTATATCAAGGGTTTATTAGAAATAGTGATATTAGGAGGCTTATAATAGGTAGGTGAGAAATAAGCCATATCCTCAAATTTTTCTCGTAAATATGCATTTTTTGCCATCTGAAAAAAATAAGAAGCACTAGTTTTTTCGGTACTTATCCGAATATCTCTAAAATTTAAAAGGCTTTTTGCTTTAGTGGCTCCATTACCAGATAAATGCCAGATCGCATTATGCTGTCGATATCTTTTAAATGATTGCTCATCCAGTATTATCGGCTTACCGGGTTCTAATACGTGATGATTAGGGTCATAAACGGTAGCGTAAACCTCATCACGACGAGCGTCTATCATAGATATGATATAATTATTAGCATTAGGATCTAAATCATGGCTTACATATGAGAGTCCTTTTAGGGAGTCTAAAGAGATCAGCGGTATATCTTGGGCAAAACAGATTCCCTTTGCCGTAGAGCTGCCTACTCGTAATCCTGTATATGATCCAGGTCCGCTACTGATTGCGACTGCAGAGAGGTCGGAGATCACTATCTGAGCCTTAGATAAGGCATCTTCTATCTGCAAGGTAAGTTTTGCGGTATGCTGGAAAGATTCTAGAGACTCTACAGTAGAAAGTACTTGCTCATTGTTTATAACACATACTGAGCAAACCTCTGTAGAGGTTTCTAAGATTAGTATATATGGTGACATCTGGTTATTCTAATTAAGTTTTATCCCTTTTTTAAAATAGAGTTATATCGTGCTGTGTCTGTCAGTACACTGATGGCCTCCTCTATTTCTTTATCGTTAGCTAACTTTTGTTGGGTTTTACCAGCTTGATAGTAAAACCTAGTAACGATATCGTTTTCGATCAGGTCGATAATTTTATCCTTATAAGTTATTAGATCATTTTTCTTTTCCATTGCGATTTTAGATAGTAACCCATCCATATCATTCGCGAAAGCGAAACCTTCTTTATCTGATGCTTCTTTTAATTTTTCCAATAATTTTTCTGACTCCGTCTGATACTCAAATCCATTCTTACTCAGATATCCTTTAAACGCCTCATAGTCGGTAAACTTAAATTCTGAAACTGGAGCGATAGAATCTCTCTGGTTAGACCACTCAGTTACATAATTAAAAATCATATGCTTATCTGTAAGACCTTTTATAACATTAGGCACTTTAGGCAACGCTAGAGGAATATCAGGGGTTACTCCCCCACCATCTAATACAGGACGTCTATTTTTAGTATAGAATGTACTACGCTGATCATCTGGTATATCAACAGGCATTCCATCCTCGTAATCCATCCCTTGTATACATCTTCCACTTGGGATGTAATACTTAGAGGTCGTTACCTTTAGTCTATTATTGTATCCGACTTCTTTATGATTCTGGACCAATCCCTTCCCAAAACTCCTCTGTCCTATAATTATTCCTCGATCCATATCCTGAATGACTCCAGAAACTATTTCAGATGCGGAAGCTGAAGATCCATTTATCATAACCGCCAGTGGAATATCTAAATCTAGTGGTGTTTTAGTGGTTTTAAAGAACTGATCTCTTTCTTTTACCTTACATTTAGTACTAACGATCTCCTCTCCTTGTGGTACAAAAATATTAGAGATATTAATGGCTTCCGCCAATAATCCACCACCGTTACTTCTCAAATCGAGGATGACACCCTTTAGATTATCGTTTTTCTTTAGCTTTTTTAGTTCTTTAGAGATATTAGATCCTGCATTTGCTGTAAATGTGGTCAAGGATATGTAACCGATCTCATCACTTACCATTCCAGCATAAGGAACGTTTTTTCTGCTTATCGATCCCCTTTCTATTGTTTTTTTAAGCATCCCTTTCCCTGGACGTTCTATGGTTATATCCAGAGATGTCCCTGGTACGCCTCTCACTATCGCATTTAGATCTTCTCTTGACTTTCCTTCTGTGGATTTTCCGTTTATCTTTAAAACGATGTCTCCCGCTTTTATACCGGCCTTATCCGCTGGCGAACCCTCAAATGGCTCGATAATAGTAATCTTCCCATCTATCTCAGCTGATTTTGCACCTATCCCGTCATATTTACCTTCTGTAGCAATTCGATAATTCTGTATTTGCGACTCTGATATATAATTAGTGTAGGGATCTAGTGATTTTACCATCGCATCGATTCCTGTACGCATGAGCTGAGAAGGGTCTATGTCATCGACATAATGCGTATTGAGCTCTTTATACACGTTTACAAAAATCTCTATGTTCTTTGCGATCTCGTATAATCGATCATTTTTTACGGTCACGGCTGACATGCCCATCACAAAGACCACTGCAAGACATAGGTATTTATAGCTCTTCTTCATATCTGAGTATTATTTTACGTTAATACAACGCCAAAATACCCAAATTAGTTATTTGGATCGCTATCGAAATAAGCTAAAACTATATTTAGTAATTCTACAGGCTTTTCTGCATGGATCCAGTGACCTGCATCATCGACGGTCTGGATGTCGGCATTAGGAAATACTTTAAAAATCCCTGTGTGATCTTTATCTAGAATATAACTGGATTTACCTCCTCTCACAAATAATGCGGGCACTTGCGAATAACTATCCAGTAGATTCCAACCCATAATCTCCGTATAGTTTTTATCGAGTAAATCTAAGTTCATTTTCCATCGATATGCTCCTTCTGGATTTCTGGTGAGATTTTTCATTAAAAATAATCTGACTCCCTGTTCATCTATTGTTTTAGATAAAATCTCATCTGCCTCGGATCGGCTCGAGATGGTTTCTATAGGAACTGATTGTAAAGCTGCTATGATTTTCTCATGTCCTCCTTTATACTGTTTAACACCGATATCTACGACGATCATTTTATCGATCAGCTCTGAATAATCAAGTGCAAACTGCATTACTGTTTTACCACCCATAGAGTGACCGATGAGTTTTACGTTTTTTAGTCCTTGCTGATCTATAAAAGCTTTTAGATCGTCTGCCAGTAATTTATAATTAAAATCATCAGTATGAGGAGACTTTCCATGATCTCGCTGATCTACAAGAAATACTTGATATTGCTCAGCCAGCTTTTTACCAAAAGTCTGCCAGTTATCTAACATCCCAAAAAGACCATGTAATATAATAACTGGCTCCCCTTCCCCAAATGTTTTAAAATTTAACTCCATTAGAATAAAGAGGACATATCTGTTTTAGCATAAATAAACGTATGCAGCTCATCTATATTAAGTCTAATCTGGTTTAAGGTGTCTCTGTCTCTTACAGTCACCGACTGATCTTCTAATGTATCGAAATCTATAGTAATACAGTAAGGTGTTCCGATCGCATCCTGACGTCGATACCTTCTACCGATCGCATCTTTATCATCATACTGACAATTAAAAGAGAGTTTTAGTTTATCAAAAACTTGCTTAGCAACCTTAGTGAGTTCCTCTTTGTTTTTAAGTAATGGCAATATCGCACATTTTACTGGAGCAATTGCCGGATGTAATTTCATGACGATACGAGTCGAATCTTTACCATCTGCATCAGGAACTGTTTCCTCTACTAGACTGTTACTTATCTGCGATAAAAACATTCGGTCACAACCGATAGAGGTCTCTAACACGTAGGGTACATAATTCTCATTTTTTTCTGGATCAAAGTACTGTAGTTTTTTTCCAGAAAGCTCCTCGTGGCTTTTTAAATCAAAATCTGTTCGAGAATGAATCCCTTCTAATTCCTTGAACCCAAATGGAAATTCGAATTCTATATCAGTAGCAGCATTTGCATAATGAGCTAGATTATCGTGATCGTGAAATTTAAGTTTCTCTGCAGGTGATCCGATCGCCTGATGCCATTTCATCCGAGCTTCCTTCCAGTACTCAAACCACTTCATCTCTGTTCCTGGCTGAATAAAAAACTGCATTTCCATTTGTTCAAATTCCTTCATACGGAAAATAAACTGTCGTGCTACGATCTCATTTCTAAAAGCCTTACCGATCTGAGCAATCCCAAATGGTAATTTCTGACGGGTAGATTTTTGGACGTTTAAAAAGTTTACAAAAATCCCTTGTGCCGTTTCTGGTCTTAGATATAATTTACCCTCGTCACCAGCAATATTTCCGAGCTGTGTAGAAAACATGAGATTAAACTGACGAACCTCTGTCCACGTTTTAGAACCACTAACAGGACATGCGATCTCATATTCCTCGATCTGTGCTTTTAGATCATCCATGTTTTCTGTAGTCATCGCATCAGCAAGTCGTTTTGCAGCGGCATCGATTTTTGCTTGTCTTTCTTTTATTCGACCGTTAGTCTCTCTAAACATTTTCTCATCGAAGTCATCAAATTTTTTACGAGCTTTATCTACATCTTTCTTATTCTTTGCTTCGATTTTAGCGATGTAATCTTCTATAAGGACATCTGCTCGATATCTTTTGTTAGAATCCTTATTATCTATAAGTGGATCGTTAAATGCATCGACATGACCCGAGGCTTTCCATGTTTTAGGATGCATAAGTATAGCCGCATCCAGTCCCACGATATTATCGTGCATCTGCACCATCGATTTCCACCAGTACTGCTTGATATTATTTTTTAGTTCGACTCCATTAGGACCATAATCATAGGTCGCGGCGAGTCCATCATAAATCTCTGATGACTGAAAAATAAATCCATATTCTTTACAATGGGATACGATCTGCTTAAAATCCATAATTCTCATTTTCTATAAGCCTGCAAAACTAATGAAAAGGCTAGAACTATACCATTAGTGATTATAATTGCCGAATATTTTAATGCTTATATTTCATGCTTCTTCATAATATATACTCATAATTACTACATCTATTACCTCGTTTAATATCACATACTATATTGTGTAAATCTCAGAAACAAAGGGATATACTAACAGATAATTGGCATTGGATACTTCCATAAAAGGTAACGACGTTAAAACATTAAAAGTAATGGTGCGAATAGGTTATAGATTTTGGATCTTATTTTTATTTGGTTCTATAAGTTGTGAAAATGAAAGATCAGTACATAAATCACAAAAAGAATCCATAATCCAATATCCTGAATCTTCTGGTGATAATCCATTTAACAACCCTACTGACAATCTTATAAAAACAAAAATAGAACTACCTGCAGGTTACTCTAGAATAGAGATACTCGATAACACCTACGATTCTTACCTTAGGCATCTACCTCTAAAACCAAGCGATAGTAAAGTTAAGTTATTTAATGATCAGCTTAAGTTTAATCAAGATGCTCATGTTGCCGTAATAGACTTACCGATAGGAAACAAAGATCTACATCAGTGTGCGGATGCGATTATGCGGCTCAGGGCCGAATATTTATGGCGAGATAAAAAGTACGATGACATCCATTTTGATTTTACAAACGGTTTTACCGTAGCTTACGCCGAATGGATGAAAGGCAAAAGAATGATCGTGAAAGGCAACAAAACCTACTGGGATCAAACGAATAATCCCACTAATACTTACGAAGATTTCTGGGAATATATGGAGCTTATATTTATGTATGCGGGAACACTATCTCTTTCTAAGGAATTAAAACCTATTCTTATCAATGACATGCAAATAGGAGATGTATTTATTCAAGGTGGGAGCCCAGGTCATGCAGTTACAATAGTGGACATGGCTATAAATGATAATAAGCAAAAAATATTTCTACTTGCCCAAAGTTACATGCCTGCACAGGAAATGCATATTCTAAAAAATCCCAAAGAGGACATCAGTCCATGGTATATTTTATCAGACGCAGATAAAATCGAAACACCTGAGTGGACTTTTACTAAGGATCAGCTGATGCGTTTTTAGATCATAACATTTTATCATTACATCCTAGAGTTGGAGAGGCTCCTTCCACGCCTACCTCATTTTTTAAAAACTTTATTATTTCATTTCTGGTTTTAATCGTTGTGTCATACTTAAATACGGCTATATTTTTTTCTTTCGATATCATACATAGGTATTTTAAACCCATAGAAGGAAAGCTCTGTTCTATCCGAGAAGTCTTTACATTACTTTGTAGATCTAATTGGATTTGATCCGGGAGAAAATCATCTTTGCTAATTTTTTCTTCTGATGGACAAGCCATTAGTACTAGAGATAAAAATAGTAAAATACAGTATCTCATATCTAAAGTTTTATCCATTTAGTATGGGAAAGTACATTTCCATTTCCTTTTACTCGGATATAATAAGCTCCACTGTTTATGGATTGTACATCGATAACTGTATTTATATCACTGAGCGATCCAGAACTTATAGTCTGCCCGCTTAAGCTTAAGATTTCATATGTAAAATCTAAGGCTTTATTAAAATTATTTATGGACACCTGTATAATATCGCTACTAGGATTAGGAGCAATTTTTACATTTGATAAATTAATAACATCGGTAGTCTTAGTGATTCCTTTATAAATATCTACTACTAGATCATCAAAGTAAAAACCATCCTCGCGTACACCCTGATCAGAAACAAATAGATATTTTACATACACATCCTGATTACCTATAAAATCATTTAAACAGATACTCTCCTCTACCCACTCCGACTGGAAACCATCATAAAGAGGTGACTCATCAGATAACTGATCTGGTACAGCCGGATTAGTATAATTTCCACACATAGCCTGATAGTTTATACCATCAGTAGATACTAATAACTGAACAAAATCATAGTCATTTTCAATTTCAAATTTGGTTTGGAATTTAAAATAAGCGGAATCTGCTTGCATTAAATCTATAGTGTTTATTAGTACGATCTCGCTGGTAACGTTATTACTATAATTACCATTAGGCGAGTCGGTAATAGAGAAAGGAGCAGATACAAAATCTTCGTTTGTGATATTCCAGCTTCCTTCAAAAGTAAAATTATCTCCGTTTTGTATATTTTCTACAATACTCTCATCAGGATCTTGACCAGCAGCATTGTAAGATTTAATAATTGGAATTCGATGGGTATAATTTCCGTTATCGATAAGCATTGCCAGATTTACTTTTGACTGAGCAAATCCAGGATCTAATGTATAAGAAATGGTAAAGTCCATAGTCTCTCCTATTGCCATATTTAGATCGGGAAAAATATTATTAGCTAGTGTTAGCCCTGGAGTTTCAGAAACAACAGAGAAAGAAATCAGATCATCCTTCAGTCCACTTTTTTCTAATTGGAAATTTAAATCTCCAGACAAACTTGTCCATTCGGCGGAAGCCGAAATCTCTCTTGCCCAAGCAAAGTTTAATAGTAAATGAGCGGCATTTAGATTTTGACGTAATGCAGATTTATTAAGTCCATCTATCTGAGCTTCTGCTGGCCAGAAAGAAGGTCCCACCTCTGGCGTTAAGGAATAGGCTTTTTCTTTTTCTGATTGCTCTCCATACATCCAGTCATCACTATCTCCATTAACCACATATCCCACAGTCTCAGAACCAGTCCCGATAAGAAAATCATTTTCTGTAGTCATAACTCTACCTAATGACTTAAACGCTACGTCCTCATCTGTAGGTTCGTCAGAGTAGCCCCACGGATGGATCAACAGATTTCCAAAAGTGTGATAGTTAAGGGCGATCTTAAAATTATTTTCTAAAAACAGCTGTCTCATTGCCTGAGTCTCTGGTTCTGAAAAAGCAGAAGGTCCTCTATAGGTCTGGCTATTTTCGTTACCGGAAGAACCTTGATTATCAAAACCCCAGAAAAAGCCATAGTTTCTATTTAAGTCTACTCCCACTGCAATACCTTGAGGATTTACATATCTATTTTTACGCCATAGCCCTCCTCCATTTGGATTTGTGATTTCGTTATATACATATCCATCAGGATTTACGATCGGAAAAAAGAACATCGTTACATTATCTACCAGATAAGTTATTTCCTCATCTGTTCCATAATTTTCTAGTAAGTACCACATATAAAAAATATTCTGCGATAGAGAGTTAGGCTCTCTTGCATGATGTAGAGAGTTATATAAAATCTGAGGTTTTGCTGTATCGATATTACCTGGAGTATTAGATATCGTCATGTAATACAGCTCTCTGTTTTCATGAGTCACTATATCCCCGATTGCTGTTCTGGCAGTTATCAGATTTGGATATAACTGTGCCATCTTATCCATTTCTGCAAGAGCCTGATCATACGTTAAATAACCGCCCATACTCCCGTACGTATAGTTTACTGGAGTGATGTAAGGATCCACTGCGTTATCATCATCGTTGCAATTTTGGTTACGCGATGCAATACTCACATAATCCTGATCTGTAGTTCCATACTGATCATAAAATTTCTGTACATCTTCTATAATGACATCATATCCGATGCCCGTCTCTCTTAATAATCTTAGTTCTTCTTGATCATATACATTTATCAGATGCTTATGATGAGCATGAGATCCATGATCAGACTCTAGTCCTAGAGCCGCTACTTCTTTTAAATCGTGATCGTGGAGATGCAGTTTTACTTTAGAATATATTCTATTCTCCTGAGCTGAAATACTGAGAGTAATAAATAGAAAGAAAAAACAGAAGAAAGGTAATCGCATATCGTAAGGCTTAAAAAATTAATGGATTAAAATTATAATATGAGGTCGTTTATTAAAAGGAAATCCCCTAATGGTTATTAGGTAAGTCATCTTTTAAAAAGTCCAAAATTAGTCAAACATATTACATACCACGATATCGCCTCCTTTATTAATTCCACCATACGGCATATCCTCTGCGTCTCAGACTGATAGCCAGTTCTTCTTCTAATTTAGTGGCTTCTGCTTTAGTTAGTGGATTTAGTTTTTCGTAGAGGCTCGGTCTTAGGTATAAACCATATTTTTCTACAATACGGGAAGAGATTTTTATTCCTTTTTTTGTACGATATCCTGTCTTATGTTTTTTAAATCTTTCTTCGGGAGTATGGCTCGTCATACCGACATAGAGGCATTCCATTATTCCCATCCAATGGATATTAGCCTCTTTAAATTTTCTGTTTTCTGACCACACACGTTTGCTTAACTCCACTACATAAACAGAATAATTTTTCCTTGGAGATTTTCTTATAGCCATAAAAAGTAACTAAACGAATTAACAAGTCTACAGGGTCATTTGAGACTGTAAAATCTTAAACAGGGTCTTTTTTGCTTTAAAAAAATCTCCTGATCTTGTTTCTAAAGTAGCAAAATAGCGCTTTCCGTTAAATGGATAAATCAACTGATAATAACGCTGAGTATTACCATAGATATCTGATGTGGTAAATTCGTGTTCAAAAGCCTCCTGACGATCATACTCTACAATTCCGGATTTTTTTCTAGAGTAGTTAAATTTAAAACGTGCTCCTTCCACAATCCCAAAACCGATATCTCTAAGATCATCAGTTAATGGTGCATCAAATTCTTTTATTAATGCATTAAATCGACCATTGGCTCTGGGATCATAAACATGTAGAGTATATAACAAGTCATCTGAATCTTTTGCTACGTAATTTCTAGGATACTGTATTCCTAATGGTAATGATTGACTCTCAAAAGATGGCCACTCTCTCTTTTCTTTTTTACTAAGCTCATACTTACTCATGTCTTTAGTAGAGTAACAGGATGCAAATAGGATTATAGAAAAAAGGAATATAATAGGTCTCATAAATTAATTTAAAGCTTTTCTTTATGACAAAGGTACGCAAGGAAAGTCATCTTAAGTTAATGTGATAATTTGAAAATGCGGTAATATGGTCATAGCGGTTTTATAAGAATCAAAGAATGTATAAAACTCAAAGACCTATGTAGGTTTGTGGTTATTAAAAACTTTAAAGTAAGCCAATATAAAAATGAAATAATGTGTAAATCAAGAATCAATACAAGAGCAAGAAAAACAAAAAAATCAGTGTTTTCCGTGATTATTAAAATCTATTGGACCTTTGAAACTATCGAGCGTTAAACCTTTTTATTCTTACTAAAACTCCGACGTAAAATGGAATCTAACATCGGGATGTGTTTCCTGGGCCATTTTTAAAGACCATGCGGACTCTGCCATCATCACTAGTTTTCCATCTTTATCTCTAGCAAGGTCTCGCTTACGTTTAGCCGTAAATTCTTTAAGAGCTTCTGCATTATCACAGTCGACCCATGCTGCCTTATGCAGTCCAACTGGTTCATACTCACAGCTGGCTCCATACTCATGTTTTAAACGATACTGGATGACCTCAAATTGCAGTGCACCTACTGTTCCGATTATTTTACGGTTATTGATTTCCTTTGTAAATACCTGTGCTACTCCCTCATCCATAAGTTGTTCTATCCCTTTTGCGAGTTGTTTAGACTTGAGGGGATCGGCGTTATTTACATATCTAAATTGCTCAGGCGAGAATGCCGGAATTCCCTTAAAGTGAATTTTCTCACCTTCAGATAAACCATCACCGATCTTAAAATTTCCAGAATCATAAAGGCCTACGATATCTCCAGGAAAAGCCTCTTCGACCACTTCTTTTTTTGCAGCCATAAAAGAGGTTGGTGCCGCAAATTTCATTTTTTTGTCTTGACGTACGTGGTAGTAATTTGTATTACGACGAAACGTACCAGAGCATATCCTCAAAAAAGCAATACGATCTCTATGCTTAGGGTCGATGTTAGCATGTATTTTAAAAACAAAGCCTGTAAATAATTCTTCAAAAGGATCTATAAGTCTTTGCTCAGTTTCTCTCGGTAATGGATTAGGAGCGATATCCACAAAGCAATCTAGCATTTCCTTTACCCCAAAATTATTAATCGCACTACCTACAAAAACGGGTGACAGCTCTCCTGCCTCATATTTTTCTACATCAAACTCTGGATATACCTCAGAGATCATTTCTATTTCCTCGCGTAATTCATTGGCTGCAGCCTCTCCTACCTTCTCATCTAGTATAGGATCATTTAAATCCGTAATGACGATCGCAGCTTCTCCTTCTTGTTTTCCATGAGCTCTAAAAAGGACCAATTCCTTTTTATAAATATTATATACTCCTTGGAATCGTTGTCCCATACCTATCGGCCAGCTAAGTGGACAAACCTTTAAACCTAGTTTACCCTCTATCTCATCTAGTAAGTCAAAACCATCTTTTCCCTCACGATCCATTTTATTTATAAAAACGATCATAGGTGTATCTCTCATTTTACAGACTCCCACTAATTTTTCCGTCTGAGTCTCCACACCTTTTGCGACATCGATCACTACGATAGCACTATCTACCGCGGTAAGCGTACGATAGGTATCTTCTGCAAAATCCTTATGACCCGGTGTATCTAGAATATTTATTTTTTTACCCCTATACTCAAAAGCCATTACGGAGGTCGCAACAGAAATCCCTCTCTGCTTTTCTATCTCCATAAAATCTGAGGTGGCGTGCTTTTTTATCTTATTAGACTTTACCGCACCTGCAGACTGGATGGCTCCACCAAAAAGCAAAAGCTTTTCTGTGAGTGTGGTTTTACCTGCATCAGGGTGCGATACGATCCCAAAAGTCTTCCTACGTTTTATTTCTTCTATCCTAGACATGTCATTTTATCAGGCTGCAAAAGTAACGAACAGCCTTGTATTTTTCGGGATTGCTAAAGATTTCTGATATTTGAAGGAATAGAACTGATTAAAAAACAACAATGTTAGAACTAGCGAGTATCATTATCCTTGGAATTTTTGCACAATGGTTAGCCTGGAGGTTTAAAGTTCCTGCCATTTTACCGCTGATTCTAATCGGTTTGGCAGTAGGTCCATTTTCTCCTTATTGGATGTCAGAGGAGTTTCTCCATGGAGCTACTAAGTGGCTAAATCCGATACATGGCAGTTCTAATGGACTTTTTCCGGGGGATAATTTATATTATTTTGTAGAGCTTTCCATAGGTATTATTCTTTTTGAGGGAGGACTTACGCTTAAGCGGCATGAGATTTCCTCTATCGGTAACATCGTGGGAAAGTTAATATCAGTAGGTTCAACCGTAACCTTTTTTGGGGCGGCTATAGCAGCTCATTATACCATAGGCTTAAGCTGGTCATTATCATTTTTGTTCTCAGGTCTGATTATCGTAACTGGACCTACAGTTATTGCTCCGATCTTACGGAACATCCCTCTTAAAAAAGATGTGGCTAATATTCTAAAATGGGAAGGTATATTAATCGATCCGATAGGAGCCCTAGTTGCGGTTCTGGTTTATGAGTTTTTACGATACACTATAGATGATACTGGAGCTCATGGTGGAGGCTCATTTAGTGCAGAGGCATTAAAGCACTTTTTGACATTGACGTTAGAGGGATTGGCCTTTGGTACTATCGCGGCATACGCATTGAGAGAAGTTATTAAAAGACACTGGGTCCCTCATTATCTTATGAATGTGTTTACACTGGCTGTAGTATTACTTGTCTTTGTAGGTTCAGGATTATTAGTTTCTGATTCTGGATTACTTGCTATTGTGGTATTCGGAACAGTGCTGGCAAATATCGACTTACCTAATATGGAAGAGATATTATATTTTAAGGAATCGCTTGCGGTTTTACTGATATCGATGTTATTTATTTTGCTTGCCGCGAATATTAATATCGAAGATTTAGAATTATTGGTCAACTGGAAAGCAGCATTACTTTTCTTATCTATAATACTAATTATTAGACCACTAGGTGTGTTTTTGAGTTCGCGTAACAGCACACTTGTTTTAAACGAAAAATTATTTATTTCATGGGTTGGTCCGAGAGGAATCGTGGCAGCAGGTATTGCTTCTCTGTTTGGATCTAAGCTGATGAAGCTAAATGCAGAAGCAGTAGAGTTAGGAAATGTCGTTCCGTTTCCAGGAGCAGAGTGGCTTACACCATTAGTATTTATGATCGTTCTAGGAACCGTTTTACTAAATGCGACTACCGCTAGCCTGATCGCAAAATTACTAGGTGTGAAAATTACTAAGAGTAATGGAACCCTGATCGTAGGTGCAAGTAAAGCGTCTAGATTACTAGCGGGATACATGAAAAGCCAAAACCTCCCAGTAGCCTTAATAGATAGTAATCCTACTAATGTGGCTAAAGCCAATGAAGAAGGTCTACAGGCATACCAAGTAAATATTTATGCAGATGAGATCAGAGATAATATAGAACTAAATAATATGGGTTACCTAATAGCTCTAACTGGAAGTAATGATGTCAATAAATTTGCAATAAATAAGTTGGGAGAAAATTTTGGAGAAAATGGGACGTTTAGAATCATCAGCTCAGAAGAAAAAAATGATAGCACTAGTATACCAGAGCAGGGATTATTTTCTCCTACCGATGACTTTATAAATTTCTCTGAGGTAGCTAGAGATTATCCAGCTTTTCATGAGGTGGAAGTAGAATCACAAGATAGATACGAGGCGATTATCGATCAGTTAAATACTTTAGAAAAATGTATTCCTGTTTTTATTAAGAATAAGGAAGGCTCCCTTAGGATTATAGGATCTAACTCTAAAAAGGAAGTTATTGCAGATGGTGATGCATTAGTATATATGGGTAAACCGCTACAGCCTACTACTGTCTAGTGTTCTAAAAGACATAACAGACAGCATTTAAGGTTAATATTACGTTATAGTAAGGCAATTAGAAGAAATTCTCGTAATTTCTGTTTTAAATTTCGTACATGGAATTTGTATTAGACTTTAATCTAGAAGAATCCAATTTTGTGGAAGCCTGTATCCGGAAGGAACGATGGGCTCAGCAAAAGCTATACGAAATGTTCTACCCAACGGTCATGCCATTATGTATACGCTACTCTAATAACAAAGAGGATGCACTCGACATTATGCACGAAGGGTTTATAAAGGTTTTTAAAAATATTGCCAAGTACAAAATCGGTACTTCTCTCAGCTCATGGATAAAAAGAATAATGATCAATACCGCAATCGATCACTATCGTAAAATGTCCAGAAGGAGAACGGAAGATTTAGATACAGCCTATTCTGTATCGACTAATGCTCCGAGTGTAGACAGTGAGATGACAGTAAAAGAAATTCTTTCTGGTCTTAATCAGCTAACTCCAGCTTATCGCAATGTTTTTAATCTTTATGTCATCGAGGGTTTCTCACACCGAGAAATCGCTAATACGATGGGAATAACAGAAAGTACCTCGAGATCTAATCTTGTAAAAGCGAGAAAAAAATTACAAGAAATCTTAATGGCCAAGGGCTTTAGGTATGAGCGATAACAAATTTGATCAACATATAAAAGATCAGCTAGATGGGTTCCATTTAAACTATGATAAGTCTAGCTGGGATACTTTTAATAGTAGACTAGATCAGGAATTCGGGACAGAGACTACAACCACAGAAGATCTTAGTTTTGATAAAAATATTGCAGACAAACTTTCTAATCAAGAGATCCCTTACAACGCCTCGCACTGGAGTAAACTACTTCGTCGTCTAGAGCTAGAAGATTCTGTAAGAAACAGATTGATCTCACTTACGGTAATGGAAATTACAGCGGTTATACTCATCCTTATAGCTTTATGGAATTGGAAAGGAGCTGAGTATCTAAACCAACAAAATCAAGATCCTAAAATACCAGTGGCTGCCATAGAATCAGATATTAATCAAACTGATTCTGATATTTATCAGTCATCATATCCACCTTTAGATAAAGCGAATCAATCCTATAAGGAAAACGATAAAGACATAAAAAACAATCAACCAAGCTCATCAGAAATTGAACCAATAAAAATTAACTCTTTATCGTCAGTATTGGAATCTAAAGATATCTCGAAAGGAATAGAGAAACCCCTACCCTCAAGTACCTACGCTGTGATCAATGAAAGTTCTCATACATCAGATCATATGATCAGTGATACAAGGTCTGTAGCTCTTAATTATAAGAGCACTCAGAATAACACTTCTGATAGATCTGATATTTCTAAAAATTCCAGTTCATTTTATATTGCAGGAGATAATGCCAATGTTTTTAGTCCTGCAGAACGCGTCCAAACAAGTGTACCTTCATTAAATACGAGACTAGACAAACGAGACATTTTAGAAGCTAGTCCGCAGATCGATAATGATCAGTATGTTTTAAAGGTAGAATCTCCCGAACTATTACAAAGGTTTGTACTTATCGATATATTAAAACCGAAGAAAAAACTAGAGATATCTATGGCCATTGTAGGTTCTCCTGATGCGTACCTTATCCGATCTCCTGATGATCCTGTTTATCCCTATCCATCTTATTATACAGATTCCAAAGGTCTAACAGGGGGTGTATTATTCTCTGCAAAGTCAAAATCTGCAGAGATGGAAACTGGAATTTTATACTCTTCAGTAGAATATGCTCCTCGTCAGATAAACGAAAATTACAGTTCGTTAGGAAAGTACTACAGCACCTCGTTAGAGGATATTCTATTTAATGTGATTTCTGTCCCATTTAACTTTAAACTTCATTTAAATGTAAATCCTAAAAGAAGTTTTTATATGTCTTTTGGATCATCATTTAACGCTATTATAAATAGTAATTTTAATATTTCTACTACAGAAATAGCAGATCCACTAAGTCCGGTTGCCGATTCTAATAAAAACGAACCAGAACTAAATAGAAAGCCTCAGATCCCTGGAGCTTTAGAAGGAGGATCCCTGTTAGAAAATACTTTTATAACAGCAGATCTAGGTATAGGTTATCAGCAAAAAATTTCGGATAGAATAAGTCTTTTTGTTCAACCTACAATACATACACATTTCTCTGCTGGAATAGGCCCTAACAAGGATAAGCTGCATAAGTTATCTTTATTTGCAGGAGCAAAGTATAACTTAAACTAGATTTAATTTTCTAAATAGCATTACGATTATCAGCTTAGTTTAAGGTACAAGAGATCTAGTGTAAAATTATGATCTAATTAAATTTATTCATCCGATCTAGATCTCTCTTAACGTCCTTTTCTTTTATAGATTCTCGCTTATCAAATGCTTTTTTACCCTGTGCGAGCTGGATTACTAATTTTGCAAAACCTCGTTCGGAGAAAAATAATTTATAGGGAACAAGTGTCAATCCTTTTTCTGTAACCCGTCTTTCTATCTTTTTTAGTTCAGGTTTTCTTAAAAGTAATTTTCTATCGCGACGTGTCTCATGGTTATTTATATTTCCATGATCATACTCACCGATGTACATACTTTTTACATAAAGCTCATTGTTTACAAAAAGACAATAGGCATCATTTAAATTACCATTACCTCCACGTAGAGATTTTACTTCGGTTCCAGTAAGCATTATCCCAGCCTCAAACTCCTGAATAAATGAATATTCAAATTTTGCTTTTCTATTAACGATTTCTATTTTCTTCTGCTTGCTCATATAAGGAGAGTAAAATTAAGGAATACTATTCCCTTTTATCTTTATTCACACGCATATATTTTCTATTTTAAAAAATAGGTTTTAAACTTTTGGCCTTACATTGGGTCAAAGTAAAAAAGTAAAAATATACTTTATGAGATCATTTATTCTGTTTGTAGTTTTTATATCAGTCTCTACATTGGCTTTAAGCCAAAATAACGAGGGAACCATTATTTATGAGGACAAAATTAACGTATGGAAAAATCTTCCTCCAGAAATGGAAAGCATGAAAAGTAATATACCTGAGTACAGATCTCAATCTGCAACTATGTTATTTACCTCAGAAGAAAGTTTTTATGCTCCTAAGAAAAAAACTGAGGCAGAAAAAGCAGCTTCCAGAGAAAGAAGAGCTGGAGAAAAAAGAGGCGAACGAAGAAGGCGTAGAGGTATGAGAGGTGGAAAAAGAAACAAAGAAAAAATATATCGTAATCTCGCAGATAATAATTCTAAATCCTCCAGCCAATTTTTTGGGAAACAGTTTTTAGTAAGTGGTCCTCTTAAAAAATACGACTGGAAGTTATCTGGAAAACAAAAACAAGTAGGTTCATTTTTATGTCAGGAAGCTATTTACAAAGACAGTACTGATATTATACACGCATGGTTTACTCCTATGATTCCTGTAAATTCTGGCCCTTCTACTTATGGTGGCTTACCAGGTATGATACTACACATGGATTTTAACGATGGCAGTAGAACAATCACTGCTACAGATGTCCAGTTAGGAAAGATCGATCGATCCCTAATAGTAGAGCCGACTGAGGGTAAAAAGATTTCTCATGAAGAATTTGAAATTTTAAAAGAGGAGAAAATGAAAGAAATGAAAGAGGAGTATGGCGGTGAAGGAAGAAGAGTATTTATGAGAAGAGGTTAAAATTATTTATGAAAAAATCACTTATAGTTGCTCTATCATTTTGTTTTAGCCTACTTGCCACTGCACAAGAAAACACTAGTATTACAGGAACGGTAAAAGATCAGAGCGACACCACTCTAGCTAGTGCTACCGTGGTTATCTTATCAAAAAAAGATTCCTCTATAGTCAGTTTTGCACTCACGAGTAATGACGGAAACTTTAGTATCAAAGAGATAAAAAAAGATAGATACATTATCCAAATAAGCTATCTCGGTTATGATCAATATTCTAAAGAAATAAGTCCAGAAGGTGATGTTTTAGATATGGGTAAAATTATCCTCTCTCCCACGAGTAATAAACTAGAACAAATAGAAATTAAAGGAGAACATGTTCCGCTCATGGTCAAAAAAGATACCATAGAGTATAACGCTGCCGCTTTCCAAACGCAACCCAATGAAGTGGTAGAAGATTTACTTAGAAAGATGCCGGGAATAGAAGTGGATGAGGATGGGACTATTACGGCTCAAGGAGAAGAAGTAGAACAAGTTCTTGTGGATGGTAAGGAGTTTTTTGGGAATGATCCTAAGATAGCTACTAAAAATCTTCCTGCTCAAGCTGTAGACAAGATTCAATTTTTTGATAAAAAATCTGATGTTTCCGAATTTACAGGAGTGGATGATGGAGAACGAGCAAAGACCATGAATCTCGAACTTAAAGAAGACTATAAAAAAGGATCATTTGGGACGGTAGAAGTAGGTGGAGGAGCTGATGCTCAAAATAACTTCAGACATCTATCGCGTTTATCACTAAATCGTTTTACGCCTAAAATGAAACTAAGCGTAATAGGAAATATAAACAATATCAATAGACAAGGTTTTTCTGTAGATCAGTATTTATCGATGATGAATAGTATGGGTGGTTCTAGAAGAGGCAGGAATTCCGGAATAAATATAAGTGGTGATCTTAGTAACGGTTTTGTAAATACTATCGCTGGTGGTATTAATATGAATTATGATTTTACTGATCAAACTAAACTTAATATTAATTACCTCGTCAGTGACATAAAGAATGATGTGAGTCAGATTACAAATCGTGAAAATCTACTCTCTTCTGATCTATCCTATATAGAAAGAGACAGTACTTTCCTCAACGAGCGTGGATCCAATCATCAAATAAAATCTCAGTTAGAGCATGAAATCGATAGTACACAAAAGTTACAATTAGATTTTTCGCTGTCATTCAATACATCTGAATCAGATGCTAAAGCTTTTGGACAAATTTATAATACTGAAGGTTTACTCGTAAGTGATATACGTAACATCCAAACCTCAAGAACTGATCTTCCAGTTACAGACTGGTCTGGATCATTTTTATATCGTAAACGCTTTAAGAATAGATCGATGGCATTACGAGGTCAGTACGGAATGGGCCTAGAATCCATAGAGGGACAGTTCTCTTCTAATGATTTTATAAACAACATAAATTCATTTGATTACTTATATAATTCTGATGATGATAGTAAAAACTACAATGTCAGATTAACCTATATAGAACCTATCGGTATAGGCAAATCTCTAGAGCTTAATTACCGCAGGCAAAATTATCAAAACAATTTTGCTTATATAGTAGAAGATGCCCTTCTTAGCGATCCTAATCCTATAATAGATCTTAGTAATGTCTATGATCGTGATTTTACCTATGATCGAGTCGGTCTAGGATATCACTTTTCTAATGACGTATCTAGTCTTAGTATAGATGCAAATTATCAACTCTCTCATTTAAACGGAGATGTATATGCGACTATATCTACAGATATTACAGACACGATTAGATACTCTACTTCTGCATTCTTACCTAGTCTTAGATATCGTTACGAAATAGCACAAGGTCACAATATTAGATTTAACTATTCTACAAGCATAAACGAACCCTCTATAGAACAGCTACAACCTAGAGAGGATATTTCTGACCCTCAAAATATTTATATCGGGAATGCCAATCTTATTCCGGAATATAGACATCGAGCTCGACTCAACTATATCCTCTGGGATCAATTCTCTTTTAGAAGTTTATTTGCTTTTCTGACAGCGACCTATACTCGTAATAAAATTACTAATCAAACAATTATTGGTTCGGATTTTAGAAAAACTACTAGTCCTCTAAACGTCGCTGATGACCTCACGGCTAGAGCTAGTATTTCCTTTTCTTCCCCTATCCGAACTATCAAAATGAAATATCGGATCAGAACATCACTAACTTATAATAATAATATCGTTTTTATCAATGGTTTAAAGAATGATGCTAATCGCTACGGCACCGGAGTCACTTTAAGTTTAGAAAATAGAAATAAAGAAAATATAGATTTTGAGATTAGCACTAACTATAATTACAGTACAAACAACTACTCTCTCTTTCCGGATAATAACCAACAGTTACTAAATCAGGTTTACAGTTCGCGATTAAATATTACCGCTATCAAAAACTGGGTATTTAGAACTTCAGTAAGAGTAAGTATTTTTGATCAACAACAGTTTGACGAGGGACAAACGGTCCCTATATGGAATGCAAGTATTTCCAGATTATTCTTAAAAAATAATAGTGGTGAATTAAAATTATCTGCTCAGGATCTATTAAATAAAAATGTAGGGATTTCTAGAGCGAGTACATTAAATTATATCGAAAGTGAAGAAATCAATTCTCTAGGAAGATATGTCCTTCTTAGTTTTCTTTATACTCCTCAAAAAATGGGAGATAGTGGAGGTAGAGAAAATAAGAAAGTAATTAGAATTTAAGGATCGAGATCGTTTTCTATTTACTATAAATCTTAACCCTTTTATAAATCTCTTTGTCAGAACAATAGAATTGATTCAGTATTTGTCAATTTACTATCTGATTATTCTGGGCACTCACTTCTATTTAAAATAACTAAAGCTCCGATAACACCTGGTATCCAACCACATAGGGTTAGTAAGCAAATAATTACAATAGATCCGCATCCTTTATCTAATACTGCTAAGGGTGGAAATAAAATGGATAAAATAACTCTAAATAAACTCATGGTAGATGTTTTGTTACGATATAATAACATTAAAACAAGAGACTAGAGTTCAGCATAATCGACTAGTATCGTTAGATACTCGATGAAAGGTGTAATTTACATTTCTTTACTTCGGACAAGGTGATATTGTTTTTCTTTGGACCTGCTCTCATTTATAATAACAGTGATCGTATCTGCATGTTTATATTGGTAGGAAATAGATTTAGGGAAGTTGTGATTTTTATTTTCGACTATTAATTTATCATAGGTAGATAGAGAAGATTCTTTGAAAAGAATTTCTTTACCATTATTTTGGCCGATTCGTTTTACTTCTAAATTCCAGATCCCATTAGAAAGATATAATCTGAGATACTCCGACACACGAGTCGTTTCATTCTCATGTTCATATTCTATACCGTTAAAAGATTGCTTACTGATCTGATTCCAGGTTTCAGAATTTGTTTGTTCTTCATTTATCCAATTGCCTTCTAACCAAGAATAGTTATGGTTAATAGTACTTTTTCCATTGGCACAAGCCAAACAAAAAAAAATCATACAGCACATCAAGTATCTCATGGTCTAAAATTAAAAAGGCTCGATAATAAATACATACTACCGAGCCTTAAATATTAATAATAGGTGGTTACCAAACGACTATTTTCTTTGATCTAACAAACCCGTTTATGTCAGCAGATACAATATAGGTACCTCTTTGTACAGAACTCGGAAGGGTGATGCTTTTATGATGCGTAGTAATTTGCTGAGATAAAATTCTTTTACCGATTACATTATAAATATGCACCTGTGTTTCTAAACCATAAGGTAATTCTACATATATCCTATCCTGAAAATAGTTAGCTTTAAAATCCATTTCTACAATCTCATCTGCAGAAGAAATGCATACGTTTTGAGTATCTATTATTTCACCATTAGACCAGCAAACATTAAGAGTAGTAATGTCCCTCATCCTAAAAACAACTTCTCCTGTATGATCGCAGTTAAGCATAATCGTATCGGCATAAGGAACCAACTCTTCCATATTTTCTCGATCATATAGAGCTATCTCAAAGACACAGTCGTTATAAGAACCCTCGTCTATAATACTAGGATATATGGCAGCACTTCCATTATTATCTAAAGAAATATTTATACTCTGATTACATATTACTACATCGCACTGCGAGTACGCATCTAATTGCAGGGTCATTAAGAGTAAAACGAATGAGTACTTTTTCATTTATGTGTTGG
>CALLXF010000052.1 GCA_938015805.1 uncultured Saprospiraceae bacterium
AAAACACTATAAACAATAAAACTTATGTAATGCTGGGCAGTGTAGTTTTCCCAGAGGTTATTATCCACAAAAAAATGGTCCCACATATACTATTTCGATTCTTTTTCGAGATTCTAAAATACTATTTTTTAGGATTATCAAGAATCAATACTATTTATCGCAGTGTAATAATCTCTCTATGTTGATCAGAATGGGTGAGTGATTAAATGCTAGGTATACTTTTAAGTTATTCAAGGATTGACCTTTTTGATTTTAGTGGATAAATTTTTAAAATCCGTTAAAAACAAAATAGTGTTTGAGCAAAACTAAGAATTGTGAGAATAATGAGAATAAGATATGCCAATGGGATAGTATAATTAATAATGTGAAAATCAGCTGTTATTTCGAGTTTATTTTGTTTAGGATTTTAAGGATTTAGGAGCGTTAAGAAATCAAAACAGTCTTGAATTTTTGTTTCTTTTGCTTCAAGGCAAAAGAAAAAGAGGCATTTGAATATGAACTTAAATGACAATCAGAATGGAATAGATATTTTTTTACCCACTCAAATCGACATAGTGCCATAATTTTGATATCAAAGAAGTAGTAAATGAGATAAAAATCGAACTGAAAGCTATTCTTGGATTTTTGCAATGGATCGAGTCCAAATAAGATATTATTTATTGTCATCTGGTTCAAATTTAGCCAGGAATGCTCGAAGCTAACTAACCATAAAAAACCCATAAAATCCTACTATCTTTGCATCAGACACCTAGGAACATGGATCATACCATTTATACAGATCTTTTACAAGCTAAGAAAAAAGGTCAAAAGAAATTTGCAGTACTTATCGACCCGGACAAAGTACGTCTCGGCAAAGTGGACAAGGTTTTACAATTAGCCAAGGATGCTAATGTAGATTACTTTTTCATTGGCGGAAGCCTGATAGTAAACGATATGCTCGATTTACTGATCAAGTCCATAAAAGAAAACACTAATATTCCTTGTATCCTTTTTCCGGGTAATTCTTATCAGTTAAGCTATAAAGCAGATGCTATTTTATTTTTATCATTAATTTCTGGAAGAAATCCAGAGCTACTTATAGGTAATCACGTGCTTGCCGCCCCGTATCTAAAAATGAGCCCACTGGAGGTTATTTCTACAGGTTATATGCTCGTAGATGGTGGCGTGCCGACAACAGTACAATATATCAGTAACACTCGACCGATCCCTGCAAACAAAGATGATATTGCTATGAGCACTGCAATTGCCGGCGAATTATTAGGCCTTAAATGTATGTACATGGATGCTGGAAGTGGGGCAAATAATCCAGTTCCGGAATCTATGATAGACATGGTCAGCTCAGCTGTAAATGTTCCACTGATCGTAGGTGGAGGGATTCGTACTCCGGAAAAAGCTATGGCAAATGTAAAAGCAGGGGCCGATGTTATTGTAGTTGGAAACGCCATAGAAAAAGATCCTGAGCTGATCATCGATATGTCAGCAGCTATCCATTCTGTAAAAACCTCAGTTTAAAATTTGAAAAAATATCTAGTTCTTTTTATCCTATGTGGTATGATTTCTTGTTCGCTACCTACAGAACCGCAGTTCTTAAAAGTCAGTAATGTAGAAGTAAAAGAAATGAGTTTTGATAAGGTTACGATCAATAGTTTTTTACACTATCATAACCCTAATAATATAAAAGGACAATTTAAAGCTACAGATATTAAGGTAACTGTAAATGATATCGATGTCGGTAGTTTAAAGCAATTAGAAAAAGTAGCAGTTCCGAGAAAGAGTGATTTTAAAATTCCCGTAACGATCAGTTTTCCACCTAAGGATATATTTAAAAAGAAAGGCTTGTTGAAATCTGTTTTACAGGCTTACGCCAATGATAAAGTAGCCCTACATTATTTAGGAACGATGACATTTACAATAGCCGGAAAAGATTTTAAAATTCCGATCGATTATAAAGACGATATAATTTTAAAGAAGTGAGTGAGTTATTAATAGGAACGGTTATAAAATCCACGGGGAGCTGGTATAAGGTCAGGTCTGATAATGCTATTTACCAATGCCGTATCGTAGGGAAATTTAGATTGGGAAAATTAAAGGTGACTAATCCGGTAGCGGTAGGAGATCAGGTAAAATTTGAGATAGAAGATAACGAGGAGCAAAAAGGAATTATTAAAGAGATCATGAATCGCACTAATTATGTGGTCCGTCAGTCTCCTCGTAAAAAACATTTTGTACATCTTCTTGCAAGTAATGTCGATCATGCTTTACTTATTATAACGATAAAAGACCCGATGGTAAAACCTGCGTTCATAGATCGGTTTCTTTTAATGACCGAACCCTATCGCATACCGGTTACCATAGTTTTTAATAAAATGGACGTCTACGGAGATAAAGAAATGTATACCTATAATGTGCTTAAAGAAATTTATCAAAAAATAGGGTACAACATTCTACTATGTTCCGCAGAAACAGGAGAAGGGATTCCAGAATTAAGAGCATCACTAAATGGTAAAATAAATTTAGTCAGCGGACAATCGGGAGTAGGAAAGTCTACTATCGTTAATCGATTATTAGGTAAAAATATAAAGACTCAGGAGTTATCCGATTATACGGGTAAGGGTCAGCATACGACTACCTTTGCTGAGATGTTTGATATAGATGAGACCACTAAGATTATAGATACACCAGGAATTAAAACCTTATCCTTTAATTTTCTAGAGGAGCAAGATATTATCCATAGTTTTAGAGAAATTTTTGAGTATTCTCAGGATTGTAAATTTGGAGATTGTAGCCATCGTAATGAACCTAAGTGTGCAGTAAAAAATGCTATAGAAAATGGAGATATTAGTGAACTGCGATACTTTAATTATTTACAATTACTAGAAGATACCGAGGATCAAAATTATTGGGAAAGACATAAAGATATTTAGATGAGTTATTCGAGTAGAGTCAGATATAAAAGTCGTAGAGATAAGAACAGAAGCCTTTATCAAAAATTTAAGTGGATCTTTATTTTTGCTGTTATCGCAGGAGTTATTTTATTGATTAAAAATAGAGTGGCTATTAAAGACTATGTTGCTACGTTTTTTTATTAAAGATAAAAACCATTATTACTAAAACTTAAATTGAAATCAAGCCATGACTTATCCTAAAGTGCATATTGCTCCTTTTGATCTGATCTCAGAGGCAAGACAAAACTTAAATAATAATTGGGGTATTGCTATTGGATTTACTTTGATTTTTATTCTTGTTTCGATTGGTTTTTCTATAGTGCCTCTCGGTTCTATAATTTTTAGTGGACCATTGACTTTAGGAATTGTAACTTTTTATCTTAAGCTCACTAGGAAAGGTAATCATGACATCGGTGACCTGTTTAAGGGATTTGATAATTTTGGAAATACTCTGTTACTATATATCATTTATTCTTTTGCGATCTTGTTAGGATTTATCTTATTAATTATTCCTGGAATAATTCTTACTTTAGGCTGGAGTCAAGCTTTTTATATCATGCATGATAATCCTGAAATTAATGCAATAGATGCCTTGAAAAAAAGCTGGGCCATGATGGATGGTTATAAAGTAGACTATTTTGTGTTTGCATTATTATATCTCTTGTTTTCTATCTTAACCGTATTTACCTTGTTTATTGGTCTATTGTGGTTAATCCCTCTGATGCAAACTACCTATGCAAAATTTTATGATAAGATCAAGTATGCAAATTTCCCAGAGGATAAACAAGATGACGAAAATGACTACGCTAGTCACTTAGTAGATTTTTAGATATTTTGTAAAATTTTCTACTTTTGGTTTGGTCGGAAATTCAGAATAACATACTCTTCATAAAATCTTGAAAGATAATTTTGCAGCACTAACAGTAAGAATATTGGCTTTAAGCCAATAACCTTTTCCCATCCTTAAACCATGCTCCAGTTATAAACAAAATCAAGATAACGGTCTTAAGTACTAGCTCTACAGCGTAATGCAAATTAAAAAGTTTTATATAATTTAGAAGTAGAGTAATTACAAAAGTAATCGCGATATATCCGATGATTTTATAAATCGGATACGTAATAGGATAATATCTTTTTCCGACTAAATAAACTACAATAGTCATCACTGTATAACAAGCAAGTGCGGCCCAGGCAGATGCAATAAACCCTAGGCTAGGCAAATATTTAATACTGATTACTAGAGTAATGATCGCTCCTAGAATAGAGATGATCGCTCCCCAGTAAGTTTTATCACTGAGCTTATACCAAATAGAAAAATTATAATACAGCCCGAGAAATAAATAGGCAAATAGTAAGATCGGAACAACGGGTAGGGCTGCTCGATAAGTAGGGCCGATCATTAAACTTACGATATCCATATATGCCGTAATCCCTAAGATTACAAAACAGGCCGCTATGGTAAATGCAAGAGCAACTAGGCCGTAGGATTTTTTAGCATCTTTTTTATTAGAATTATTAAAAAAGAATGGTTCCGCAGCATAGTTAAACGCTACCGTAAATAGATTAAGGAGTAATGCCATTTTTGCGGCAGCTCCATAGATACCGGCATTAGTTGTATTATCTACGATGTCTGGTCCTAGAAAATATTTTTGGATGGGAGTGGCAAAAGCTTGGTTAATACTTCCTGCAATTCCGACCAGCACTAATGGTAACGAATAAATAAACATCCTTTTCCATAGTGTCGGATCAAAGAGAAATTTGATTTTAAAAAATTCGGGAATCATAAGTAAAAACACCACACTACTAGCAATCAAATTAGCCAGAAAGACATAATCGATTTCACTATCAGTCTGATAAAACTGAGTAACGATAGAAGAATCTAGCCTCGGTACTATCTCTAGAAAAAATAGTACTACACCGATCGTAACGATGATATTTAAAAGACGATAGAATAAAAACTTTTTTGGTTTTTCATCAAGTCTCATTTTAGCATAAGGTAAAGCCACTAATGCATCGAAGCCAAGTATCAGTGCAAACCATTTTATATATACGGACTTGTGCTGATAATCGATTAATGCGGCCAGCTCCTCATGAAATAGATACATAAGCCCTGATGTAATAATCACTGTAAAAAAGAGAGGAATAATGGCAGTACTAAATGCTTTTTCTTTTTCCTCAGGCTTATTCCCAAATCTAAAAAAGGCGGTATCCATACGATAAACTAATAATACTAGAATAATCGTAGCATAAGCGTACAGATCTAGATATACTCCAAAGTCATACTGATCTTTAAACTTATAGGTTAGATATATAGTAAATACCACAAAGTGTAAAATCCTCGGTAGGATATTACTCATTCCATATATTACCGTTTGACCGGCTAATTGTTTAACTACTGACATAAATCAAATGCTAAGATGAATAGAAAAATTTATATCGCAGTAATCTAAGGTGAGTTCTTATTTTGAAGTGCTTTACCTATCAATACGTAGATTTCTAAAGTTTATTATATTTTTGGCGAAAGCAAAAAAATAAAATGAATATTAAACTTTTAAGTCAAGTGTGTAAAGTGCCAGGTGCTCCAGGTTTTGAGCAACCGATCAGAGCTTTTATAACTAAGCAACTAAAAGGCCTAGCGGATGAGATATATACAGATGCCATGGGTAATCTGATCGCAAAGAAAAAGGGAACTAAGCGTAAAAAAGTGATGATCGCAGCTCATATGGATGAGATCAGTTTTGTGGTGACGCATATAGAGGAAGATGGATTTATACGGTTCCATACATTGGGTGGTTTTGATCCTAAAACACTGACCGCACAGAGAGTGATTATACATGGTAAAAAAGATATTATCGGGGTGATGGGATGCAAGCCGATCCATATCATGTCAGCGGAGGAAAGAAATAAAGTCGTTAAGACTACCGAGTATTTTATCGATACAGGACTGACTAAAAAAGAAGTAGATAAGTTTATCTCTATCGGAGATCCAGTTACGAGAGAGCGAGAACTCATAGAAATGGGAAATAATGTAAATGCAAAATCATTAGATAATAGGATTTCTGTATTTATTTTAATCGAAGCGTTAAGAGCTCTAAAAGGTAAAAAAGTGCCTTATGATGTTTACGGAGTTTTTACCGTACAAGAGGAAGTGGGATTAAGAGGAGCTATTGCAGCATCTTCTGGAATTAATCCTGATTTTGGGATAAACCTGGACGTTACACTCGCAAATGATATGCCTGGTATTGCTCCACATGAGCATTGTACAAAACTAGGTGGAGGAACTGCGATCAAGGTTCTCGATGGACGTACGATCTGTGATTATAGAATGGTAGCTTTTATGAAAGAGGTTGCTAAAAAGAATAAAATTAAAACACAGTTAGAAGTGCTTACGGCAGGAGGGACAGATACTGCAGCTTTACAGCGAGATGCTAATGGAGGATCGATAGCGGGAGGAATTTCCATACCGTGTAGATACTTGCATCAGGTTATAGAAATGGTCAATAAAGATGATACTCAGGCGACGATAGATTTATTAGTCGCATGTCTACAGGCGATCGATAAATATGACTGGAGTTTTAGATAAAAACGGTCTAATGGTTTAACGGCTTACGGTTAAACGGTGGTCCGAAAGATTCATTACCAAACCTTACATGTTATGATCTGGAAAGAAGAAAATAATGCATTAAAAGCCTCTTTAAAGTTTAAAGACTTTATGGAGGCTTTTGCGTTTATGACAGAAGTCGCTATGCATGCAGAAAAGCAAAATCATCATCCCGAATGGTTTAATGTATATAACAAAGTAGAGATCACCCTATCTACTCATGACGCTGGTAATATAGTTACAGATAAGGATCATAAATTAGCAAAAATCATAACTGATATTTATAAAAAGTACTTATAAAAAATCGATTAGCAATTCTAAAATAAAGACATGGAGGAAAATGAGAAAAGTAAAATCCCGTGGAAATTTATAACTGGCATATTTGTAGGTGTGATATTGTACAAAGTGATTTTTGATTTGGTCTTTCCGATGATTATAAAGTAAGACTTACGGTTCTTTTAAAAATTTTATCCTCTGACCTATCATCCTATTCTATTAAGGAACTAAGGCTTTCTGAATTTTTATTAATGTTACTTGTTGGCCTTTATTTTGGAGAGGAATTTGTTTGGTTTATAAACTGGAATAGAAGAATTTTTAAAACCCTTGGTATTTCTAGTAATTATTAAATCACATTTTGCTTCCATGGCACTATTGAATTAAATTGCATCTTCAAAATCTTTAATGTTTGAATCATTAAGGGCAAGTTCGATAATTTTATCAGAAAGTGAAATACAGTTAACAAGTACTTTGAACTTCCCTAAAATTCTTTGGCCTTATTTTAAGCAATTCATGTAAGATGTCATGTAAATTTGCAATACTCAATGTTGATTTTTTTTGACGTAAAAGCCAACCTTTAATGACTACCAAACTTCATTGTAATATATTGATTCCATTTACTTACAAATAATTCTTTATCCTTCGATCTACTTTTTTGATGCTCAATTTAAATATTAGAGAATTATCATTTACCAAGCTTAGAAGAACTCTTTACTATTTCTATAAATTTCTAATCATACTAAGCATTGAATAAAATTCAATAATATAAAGTCTATACTTTTCTGATTTCACTAAGATTGTTGATTAATAGATAAAAAATATCCCTTTGTCGAGTCTGCCTGTTAAGTATTTGTTAAACAGAATTCACCCTTAAAACAGAATCTATTTTCGTCCGTTATTTTAGTCCATCATCCGTTAAGGTGGTTTTGATTTTAGAAAACAAATTTAGATGAAGAATTTACTTAATTTAATTTTAGCAGGAATAATAGGTGGAGTCATTGCTATAGGGATTACTTCTTATGGCAAAACCCAAAACGATTTTTCTAAAGAGCAGATGCCTTCTGCCGTTCCAGTAAATTTATTAAATAGCAGTCCTCTTCCGACTACATCTATAGATTTTGTCCAGGCTTCAGAAGGAGCCACAGAATCGGTAGTTCATATTTATGCAGAGGAAGACGTACAGTTAGCTGCACAAAGAAGAAAACAAGAAAGAAGTAATCGTCGCTCTCGAGACCCGTTTGGGGGAATGATAGATTTAGAAGAATTTTTTGGAGGAGATATGTTTGGGCGTAATTTTTACGGTCCTAAAAATGGAACAGGGTCAGGAGTTATCATTTCTGATGATGGATATATCGTTACTAATAATCACGTAGTGGGTTTTGCAGATTTTATAGAAGTAACATTATCTGATGGTCGTAAAGTGGAGGCAGAAAAAATCGGTACAGATCCGAGTACAGATTTAGCAGTTTTAAAAATCCAACAGGATAACCTTAAACCTTTAGAGTATACTGATTCTGATAATGTAAAAGTAGGAGAGTGGGTTCTGGCGGTAGGAAATCCTTTTGACCTAACATCTACAGTAACCGCTGGAATTGTAAGTGCAAAGGGGCGTGATCTGAATATCATTAAAGGAGATAAAAGCATAGAAGAATTTATACAAACGGATGCCGCTGTAAATCCAGGAAATAGCGGGGGTGCCTTAGTAGATACTAATGGAAAACTAGTAGGGATTAATACCGCCATCGCGACACCTACAGGTGTTTATGCGGGATATTCCTTTGCAATACCATCCAATCTGGTAAAACGAATCGTATATGATATTATAGAGGGTGGTGGAAGCATCGAAAGAACTAATTTAGGAATCGTAGTTCTCGATATTGATGACGAAGTAAAAAAGCATTTAAATCTAAATGTTGATAAAGGAGTCTATGTAGATGAGGTGCTAAAAGGAAGTACTGCTCAGTTTGCAGGTTTACTGCCAGGTGATATTATTAGAGTAATCAACAAAAAACCGATTGATAATTTTGATGATATAAAAGAGGTGATGAAATTTAGTAAGGTAGGAGATACCCTTGATATGGAAATATTGCGGAATGGTCGAAAAAAAGACGTTTCTGTAAAAATGCGGAAAGGAATATAGAACATAACTAAGTTTAAAACGTTTTAGTTATAACAAAAGAAATAAAGGAGGTTATCATTACCTCATAAGTTAAAGTTGGTTTTTCGTTTTGTTTTGATGACGTCTGCCCCTCCCAGTGGCAGACGTTTTTTGTTTATTTTTATCTCATGGGATTTTCTATCACTTCATACTTTAAAGGATTAGTAGGCTTAGTATATCCTGATTTATGCATTGCTTGCGTAAAGGAGTCTCCAATAAAAGGAGATGATTTTTGTGTGGACTGTATGGCTGATATGCCGGTGACGACACATTTTAATTTAGAGGATAATGATTTTGTCTATCACTTTTATGGAAGAGTTCCGATAATCCACGGTGCCGCTTTACTTAATTTTTATAAAGGTAATATGGTGAATACCATGCTTTATCGCCTTAAGTACGAACGTAAAAAAAGAGTCGGAGAACGTTTAGGAATATGGCTCGGTCAGGAGATAAAAAAAAGTGCTTTTTTTAAAAATGTGGACCTCATAATTCCTGTCCCGATACACCGCAAGCGGAAAATAAAAAGAGGATATAATCAGAGTCTTGTTATTGCAAATGCTCTTAGCGAAATTCTTAATATACCAGTATTCCATGATGCCCTACTTAAGCATCTAGAAACAGCTACACAGACAAAAAAAACCAGATCACAACGCACCTTAGATTTACTAAATACATTAAGTTTAAAAAATTCAGATAGACTTTTAGGTAAGCATATATTGATCGTCGATGATGTGATGACTACAGGAGCAACTTTAGAGGCTTGTGTATTAAAGTTAAAGGAAGTCGATGGTGTGACTTTCTCATTGGCCACACTAGCCATTACTAAAACGATATAAGATGGAACTGTCCGAGCAGATAAAAAATGAGATAATCAGAGATATAAAGATCAGAATCTATGAAGAGTCTTTTCCTCGTATTAAACAATGTATCGAACTTTTAGATGAGGATAAAATTTGGCTTAAGCCGAATAAAAATTCTAACAGTATCGGTAATCTGGTCCTCCATCTATGTGGTAATATAAGACAGTATCTCCTGAGTGGAATAGCAGGAGAAAAAGATATAAGAGTTCGCCATCTAGAATTTTCTGAAAGTGGACCTATTCCAGTAGGTCGTCTTACTGGTTTAATGGACGAGCTTCTTTTGGATGTGTCCAATGTTTTAGATAATATAAAAACAGAGGATCTACTAAAGATTAAGAAAGTACAGGGATTTACGATGACTGGGATCAGTATTCTCGTCCATGTGACGGAGCATCTTTCCTACCACACCGGCCAAATTGCTTTTTACACAAAACTACTACAGGATACAGATTTAAAATTTTATGGAGATCTAGATTTAGATGTAAAAAGTAACTAAAAATAAAATCAAATTTATTTCGAAGGATTTCTTAATCTTTGAGGTCTAAAATAAAACAATCTTATTTATGAGATATTTATTCGTATTCGTATTCGTTAATATTTTTTTTACAGCAAAAGCTCAGGATTTTTATGATATCAATACGATACAAACTATAGAGATCACTTTTGAACAAAACAACTGGGATCAACTTTTAGATACAGAATATGCCACTACGGGTGATTATATCTTGGCACAGAAAGTTGTTATTAATGGGATAGAATATGATAGTGTAGGTGTAAAGTACAAAGGCAATAGTACTTATCAGGCTAATCAAGTAAAGAATCCATGGCACATAGAATTAGATACATATAAAGATCAGGAGTATGATGGATATACGGATATAAAGCTAAGTAATGTAGCTAAAGATCCATCTTTTTTGAGAGAGGTACTTTCTTATCAGATTCTTAGACAGTATATGGATGCACCACTTTCTAATTATGCCAATGTTTTTGTAAATGGAACACTCATTGGGTTATACAGTAATTCAGAATCGATTTCTAAGAAATTTGTCAAGAGAAGATTTTTCTCTAAGAATAATACTTTTATAAAGTGTAATCCACCGGCAGGTGCTGGTCCGGGAAGTAATGATTTTCCTAACCTAGTTTACTTAGGCCAGGACAGCACGGATTATTATGACTCATACGAGTTAAAATCAGATGAAGGATGGCAAGAGCTAATAAATTTATGTGATACTCTAAATAACGAACTGGCTGAAGTTGAAAAAATATTAGATGTGGACAGAGCATTATGGATGCTAGCCTATAATAATGTACTAGTAAATTTAGATAGTTACTCTGGTGGGTTTACCCAAAATTATTATTTATACAGAGATGATACTGATCGTTTTTTACCTGTCGTATGGGATCTTAACGAGTCCTTTGGAAGATTTTCTATGACTGGATCTGGTAATCTAAATGGTACCACCGCAAAGCAGCGAATGAGTCACTTATTGCATGAAAATGATAATGACTTTCCACTCATCCAAAAGTTACTAAGTGTTCCTACATATAAGCGGATGTATCTGGCTCACTTAAAAACCATGCTACTAGAAAACTTTGATAATAATAGTTACTATACAACAGGACAGATACTACAAGGTATCATAGACGATGCGGTACAAGCTGATAACAATAAATTTTTTACTTACAATAATTTTTTAGCAAATCTGGATAATGATGTAAACGGAGGAGGTGGTCCAGGTGGCGGAGCTACTCCCGGTATCGCAAACCTCATGGATGGTAGGAATGATTACTTACTAGGATTATCTGATTTTACACAGACACAGCCTACTATTTCTAATATCCTATTATCTACTACCACTCCTGTGATAAACGATGTAATTAATATAACCGCTGATATTACAGATGAGGAAGCGGTACATCTTGGATATCGATCTGCACTAGGTGACGCGTTTATAAAAACAGAGATGTTTGATGATGGTACACATAATGATGGTGCTGCGGGAGATGGAATTTATGGAGTAGATTTAGAGATTACTAGTGCTTTTATGCAATATTATATCTATGCTGAGAACGAAGGCATCGGAATGTTTTCTCCACAAAGAGCTCAGTATGAGTACTACACTATACTAGCTACTACTATAAATCCTACAGTAGGAGATTTAGTCATAAATGAGATTATGGCATCTAATGATATTACAATAGCGGACCAAGATGGAGAGTATGATGACTGGATAGAGTTGTATAATAATGGTTTAGAAGCTATCGATTTAGAGGGATATTTTATATCTGACGATAACACTGACCTTATGCAATGGACTTTTCCATCGGGAACAATAATCAATGCAGGAGACTATTTGACTATATGGGCAGATGATGATATCGATCAAGATGGCTTACATGCTAATTTTAAATTATCTGCCTCTGCAGAATCAGTATTCCTAACAGATCCTTCCGGAATGGTAATAGACGAGTTAAGTTATTCTGACCAAGATGCTGATATTTCTTTTGGACGTTTTCCTAATGGAATAGGACCATTCCAAACTATGGAACCTACATACGGAGCAGAAAATATGGGGATCTCCAACAATAATAACATTGAACAGCAAGATTTGTTATTGAGTATTTTTCCAAACCCTACAAATGATAAAGTCACGTTTCTTACCAAAGAGCCACTGCAGACTATTAAGATTTTTGATTTGTCAGGTAAAAGAATAGCAGAGTTTAACCCAATCAGTAATAAAACCGAGATAGACTTATCAGGAAGTATTAATGGAATTTATATTGTAAAAGCAATATGTAATAATGGTAATGGAATCATTAAAAAACTGATAAAGACGAGTCATTAAAACTTACCTCATTAAATTAACTAAACGTTGATAATAAATATGATTTCCAGATTTTATTTTTAAATGATAAATACCATTTGTAATTCTAGAGCAGTAATAATTATGAGATCCAAACTTAGTGATATCTAGTTTTACTCCTGAGGTATTATATAATTCTACTTCATCTATTATAACATCTGATGAGATTGTAAAGTAGTCGTTAAACGGATTAGGATATATGACGATATTATTTTTTATTACGTCATTATTAGAGAGAACGAGATCGCAGTTTTCTAGCAGATAATCTACATTGCAGTTACCTCCATTATTTGTGATGATTACACTATCCGGATAAGTCTCTAACGCTTTGCAGAGTAGAAAACTCTCGCAATCTTCTAAGAGTGGGTTATCAGAAATGTCTATGTGTATGTCTTCAGGAACATTAGGATTAAGATGAATGTCTCGAGGAATGTCCATCCATTCTAGCGGAGAGACAGAAACGAGATCTGGGTTATTTTTAATAGAGAGATAGGAATTAACTGATAAGTCAGAAGTACCAAATTGATTTAGTGATGTTAACCCTTCGTTATTTTCTAAAAGTAAAATGTTAACTTGTTTTAGTGCATCAAAACCATCAATTGTATCCATTTGGGTGAAATCGTTTCCTTCTATTTCTAAGCTATATATTGTTTCAAGTTTTTCTAGGCCATTGTAGGAAAAGCTTTTACACTGCCTTATAGATACAGTATTGATAAACTTAATATTTTCGAATCCATTGAGATTTAAATTTTGGCAATTATAAATTGATAAAGAGTATAAAGAATCAAGCGAAGGATCGATCAAATTATTAAATGTTAAATTAAGAGCATTTCCACTTATACCAACTAAGGGTAAAATATTATTAAATTTTTTGATCTTATTATTAATATTACTTAAATCCCCATTGCCAAAAATATAAAGCGTCCAAATAAGTTTTATATTTTCTAAAAAATCTAAATTTTTAATTGAATCATTAAAAAAAAATCTAAATCGTTCTATAGTATCTATTTGGTTCAATGCTGTTAAGTCGGTCGTATTTTCTAATTCAATAGAAAGGCGTTGATAATATGTAATACTATCTAATCCGGAAAGTGACACAAGATTGGGACAATCATAGAGATCTAATTGATTAATTTTTTGTATTCCTAAAAGGCCTTCTAAATCTACTATTTCTGTACCGGTAATTTTAATTCTACCATTAACACTATTAGTTCAATTGGCATGAGATATTAAAAAAGAATCAACATCTTCCTGAGTATTTAAAAGATAATCACCAGTGCACTGGGCAGATAGATAGACAGATAAATTTAAAAAGAAAAAAACAGGCAGATATTTAGACATAGCACGGTGTTTTTATTTTGACTAATCATCGTTAAATTAGGTTATTCAATTTTAATGAGCCTTTTCGTGTAAAGTTTATCTGATTCTTTAAATCTCAGAAAATATAAACCAGGTCTAAGATGAGTAGTATGATATAAATTATGATCAGCATTTTGTAAGCTTAACTTTTTGCCAGTTGCGTTGTATAATTCTATCTCATCTCTTAAAATCTCTGAAGAAACGTTAAAATAATTTATAAACGGATTAGGATATATGACGATATCGCTAAGATCGACTTCCTTATCAGAAAGAATGTCATCACAGTTTTCTAAAAGATATTCTCTACTACACATTGCTCCGTTATTTTCTATTTTAACACTATCGGGATAGGTTTGTAAAGCTTTGCATGTCAAAAAGTGATTACAATCGTCTAGCATAATGTTATCGGATATATTAAGATGATATTTAGTATCATCGGCGTTAGGGTCTATGCTTTGGATAAAGATATCTGGAATATTTATATCTGTCAGAGGGGATAGCGAATGTAAGTCTTCATTACTTTTTATGGCAATAGAGTATCTGATATGGAATGGCTGCGAAAATATTTTATCCATTGAATTAAGATTAATATTAGATTCCATGGTTAAATGATTAATCTCAGTTAAGGAGTCAAATGAATAATTTTCATTATCAGAAAAGTTACAATCTCGTAATTTCATGGTAGAAATTTTTTCTATATGCTTACAACCTTTAAGTTTGAAATTTTCACAATGCGATAAATGAAAGTTCAGGATAATTTTTCTAGAGCCCAGTCCATCTAGAGTAAAATTCTTAGAATCGAAAATACTGACTCCTCTTAATGAATCTATAAAGGGACTAAATAATTTTCCGTAGTCATTTCCGTAATTATTTCTAGAAATAGTAATCGTAGGATATCTAGGAATGTTTTGAGCGTAGTATCTAGTAGATTTTAATGTGTGTTCTATCCCTTTTATAGAACCAGTACGATCAATTATTAAACTGTTAATAAATTTAATTTTTTTCAGAAAACTGAGATCTGAGAGGCTATCACTAAATGTAAAAGAAAATAACCCAATAGAATCTACATTAGTAAGTGCAGAAGCATCTACGAGCTCTTGGTTTTCATTGAATCTCAGTTTATCAAAATATTTTACACTATCCAGACCATGCAAGGATTTAATAGGTGAAGGATATTCTAAGGTGAGATTTTTAAATCTTTTTATTCCTAATAAACCTTCAATATTGGTAATATCTTGACCTTCTATAAATAGATCACCATTCATCTCAGTAGCACAACTAGGATAATTTATTAAGAAACTATCTACCTGAGATTGTGTATTTAAAAATACGACCTCAGTACATTGAGTAAAGGAGAAATGAACAATAATGAAACTAAGGATTAGGATACAAAAAGTTTTCATAAATGAATTTATCAAATTACTCGAAAGAAGAAGCTATTATATTAAGCTTCTTCTTTCTTAAAATGTTTAAAATCTATTACCCTAGTCAATTTGACCTTTTTTATTTGAAGTTATTATTAAGTCATACAAGGATATACTCCACGATTTAATAAAATACTAGTTATCACATTATTTAGAAACAACCATTTAAATCTGTAGCATTTATAGTTACGCAGTGTAAGGGAAGTTGATTTGGATTAATTAAAGGATCTGGGTTGTAAAATGGATTACGCCATTCTATAATAAATTCACCTACACTACTAATACTTCCAAGTTGATCTGTATCTAAACAAATGATGTTGTTATTTAGTACATTATAGGAATTGGCATATTCATCTATATTTCCAGTGGATTCAAACCTGAGATCTATAATATCGGGACTGCCAGGATCACCTTGTGGGGTAAGATAGTATAAACGCATTTCGCAACAACAGATATCATCTGTGCTGTTTGGATCAAGAAAACAATTACTAACTACGGCATAAGCATTCTCAACATCACAAGGCTGGCGATTTTCTACTCGGGCATCCATATCTGTACTTTGAAGTGTATAGTTATCGCTACACGAAAAGAAAAGAAAAGAAAAGAAAAGAAAAGAAATATTTCATTTGATGTGGTATTTGATGAACATATAATGTACGGTATTATCGCTATAAATGCAAACAATATTTAGATATCATGAAAATGATAATATCCTATTAACTTTGAAAAGTGGTAATTATGTAAGGATTTCGTACAAAAGATGATTCTACATCAAAAGCGATTTTGTTTTATCACTCTATAACCCGACGTCCATGATATACCGTTGCTCCTAAAAATGAATGAAGCGATTCTACATTACTAGCTAGTATTTTACCAGCTGGAATAATTTGTATCTCTGGAGCAGCAGTCGTTATCATTTCCTTCAATATCTCTTTTCCATCTGCTGCAGTAGTTTTAGTTCCAGAGGTTAATATCCATTTTAAGTTAGGAATTTTTTTTAGAGATAAGATGGCTGATTTATAATCTGTTACTTCATCGATACACTTATGTAGAGTTATCGGTATGTCTCCCGCGGCTTGGCATAAAGTAGTTATTGTTTGTAGATCTAATTTATTACCTTTTGTAAGAGCTCCGAGTACAAAACCATCCACATCTAATTCTTTGAGAGCAAGCAACTGATCAGTCATCAGCTTTATTTCTTCTATAGTATAGTTAAAATGTCCACCTCTAGATCGGATCATTACCTTAACGGGAATATCTACCGCATCGACTACATCTTGTACAAGATCATAATGTGGCGTCAGTCCATCTTGATTTAGATCTGCACATAGTTCTAATTGATCTGCTCCATTGGCGAAAGCTGTAATAGCTTCCATCAAATTTTCAACGCAGGCTTCTTTAAGGTAATCGGACAATGCCTTAGATTTTATAAATTAATTTACGAGTCACGATTTACTTAGAGCATCCTTTCTTTAATTATATTATTCCGATTAATACGGATATTGGAAAGTTAGACACTAAGTAAATTTCTATACTCCGGAGGTTTTGGCCATATAATCTCTATGATGTTCTTCATTGCAAACGAGTGTTCCTACGGATTCTCCTTCGATGATTCGCACTAAGTTTTGCGGATCGTTTATATCGAAGACGACTATAGGAAGATCATTTTCCTGACACATCGTAAAGGCAGTCATATCCATCACACCGAGGCCTAGACTTATTACCTTATGGAAAGGGATACAGTCATATTTTTTTGCATTAGGATCTTTTTCTGGATCTGCGGTATAGATTCCGTCTACTCTCGTTCCTTTTAGAATAACATCAGCATCGATCTCATTAGCCCTTAGGGCTGCTGCAGAATCTGTTGTAAAATAGGGGCTACCTGTTCCTGCACAGAAGATGACCACTCTTCCTTTTTCGAGGTGTCTTGTGGCTCGACGTCTGATGTACGGTTCGGCGATCTGCTTCATATCGATAGCAGATACTAAACGTGTATAAATACCTTGTGACTCGCAGGCGGATTGCAAAGCCATCCCGTTTATACAGGTGGCTAGCATTCCCATGTAATCGCCCTGAACTCTTTCCATTCCAGACTCTGTAGCATTTAGTCCTCGGTAGATATTACCTCCACCTATAACGATCGCTATTTCTACACCTTTGGCCTGGAGGGTTTTTATTTGCTTAGCATAAGAGATTACCATTTTTGCATCTATCCCAAACCCCTGGTCTCCCATAAGAGATTCACCGGATAGTTTGAGTAATACTCGTTTATACTTCAAACTCATATGCTTTTTTTATTTAATATCTAAGGTAATAATTTTATCTATTACCTTATAATTAAGAGGCTTAACTAGATTGTTACATGTCCCCAGTTAATTCCTCTTTCGATTCTTTTAATCTGAGTCATCGTAATCCCAAATTTCTCGGCTAGTTTTGTTCTAGTTTGTTTTCCTGCGTTTAGACTCCTTTTTAGTTGTCTTACTTTAGCCTCGGTCATTTTTACGTGTCCTCCAATTTTTCTAGTTCCTCTTTCAAATTTGTACGAACCTAGTTTTCTGTGGTGTGCAGAAAGTTCTTCTTTATTGGCCCAAGCCAGATTTTTTGCTTTGTTATCCATTTTGTCACCATTTTTATGGATCACAAAAGTGTTTTTACGTCTAGTTGGAGCAAAGGCTTTAGCTACTAATCTATGTACATAAGAATTAGATCTATGTCCATCTTCTAACTTTACATTAAGTTGTAGGTAACCTCCTTTCATCGGCGAACCTTTAAGTAAATACTCCGACTTGCTGGCTTTGTTTTTACTTTTTAGTCGTCCTAGATTAGAAACGTAGTAATCGCATTTAAGGGTAGGGTACTCAAATTTGATCTTTTTCCAGATCTCGTTTTTGCGATCTTTAACTTGTACTTTTTTTTCCTTAGTCATAATTTAAAATTTTAGCAAAAAAAAAGCGACCATAAAATGACCGCTTTAATAATTTATCCTAGAGCTATGTGCTTAAAAGCAGTAACTGTTAAATCAGGGTGTAACGTCTTAAGATAATCACTAACTGACTCTTTATTTCCTTTTACATAAGCCTGGTTTAGTAAGGTTCTTTCCTTAAAGAATTTGTTTAGTTTACCAGTAGAAATTCTTTCTAACATTTCCTCAGGCTTACCTTCTTTTCTAGCAATTTCCTTACCTATTTCTATTTCTTTTTCTACTATAGTTGCATCTACACCATCTTTATCGATTGCGATAGGCTTCATAGCAGCTACTTGCATCGCTACGTTTTTACCTGGCTCTACAAAATTATCTCCTTGCTGGTTTAGAGCAACGATTACTCCTGCTCTATGACCCATGTGGATGTATGGTAAAACTTGTCCACCGTCAGATCCCGCTTCTAGTTTTTCGTATGTGTTAACTTCGATTTTTTCTCCGATTACACCTGTTTGCTCTATAGTTTTTTCTCCGATAGTTAAACCATCTTCGTATGTCAATGCATTAAGAGCATCAACATCTGCCGGTAGATTTTGTAGGGCAACATCAGCGATTTTTTTAGCGATGTTTACAAAGTCTTCGTTTTTAGAAACAAAATCAGTCTCACAACTTAGTCTTACGACTACACCGTTACTTCTATCTTCAGAGGTAATAGCGATTACTACACCTTCTGTAGCTTCTCTATCTGCTCTCTTTGCTGATATTTTTTGTCCTTTTTTTCTTAGATTTTCGATGGCTTTTGTTAGGTCACCGTTAGCTTCTGTCAATGCTTTTTTACAGTCCATCATACCGGCTCCGGTCTGATCTCTTAGTGCTTTTACATCTTTAGCTGATATACTCATTTAATTATTTCTTTTTTAAAGTTATCAAAAATTAGGCCGTAGCCCCTTCTTTGGTTTTCTCTGCTGCTGACTGTCTGTCTGTTAACCCTTCTTTGATGGCTGCTGTAAAGTAGTTCATCATCGTAACGATAGACTTAGACGCGTCATCATTTGCAGGAATAGGGAAATCGATTTTAGTCGGGTCAGAGTTAGTATCTACTAGCCCAAATGTTCTCATCCCTAATTTCTTAGCCTCAGCTACAGCGATATGCTCATGCATAATATCTACGATAAAGATAGCTGCAGGTAATCTGTTTAGATTAGAGATTCCACCTAGTACTTTTTCTAGTTTACCTCTTTCTCTATCCATCATTAGCTTCTCTTTTTTATTTAAAGAAGAAGCACTACCGTCTGCTAGCATTTTTTCGATGTTTTGCATTTTCTTTACCGATCTACGGATCGTAGAAAAATTAGTCATCATTCCTCCTAACCATCTCTCGGTTACGTAAGGCATGTTAACGGATCTTGCTGCGTTTGCAACGATGTCTTTCGCTTGTTTTTTAGTAGCTACAAACATGATCTTTCTTCCAGATTTAGCGATTTGCTTCATAGCAGCTGCTGCCTCTTCCATACATTCCATAGTACGGTTTAGATCGATGATATGTATTCCTTTACGCTCCATAAATATGTATGGTAGCATTTTAGGATTCCACTTGCTTTTCATGTGTCCAAAGTGTACTCCGGCATCTAAAAGCTCTTTATATGTTGGTTTACTCATTATTCCTTTTATTAAATATTGAAGAATAGATAATAGATATCTCTTAACGTTTAGAAAACTGGAAGCTTTTTCTTGCTTTAGGCTTACCATATTTCTTTCTCTCTACCACTCGGGCATCTCTTACGAGATATTTTTTAACCTTTAGTGGGCTTCTGTGATCTTCATTGATCTTAGATAGAGCTCTAGAAATTCCTAATCTTATCGCTTCTGCCTGACCTTTATAACCACCTCCTTTTACATTTACTTTGATATCATATTCTCCAGATACTTCTACAGTAGCGAGTGGATCAGTGATATTAAACTGGATATGGTTTTGAGGAAAGTAATCTTTGTAGTCTTTACCGTTTACGATAATAGCACCGCTACCTTTTCTGACGTAAACTCTAGCTACTGAAGCTTTTCTTCTTCCTATAGTATTTACTTGTTCCATTTATTAAAATTTGAATGGTTCTGGTTTTTGTGCAAAGTGAGGATGCTCAGCACCTTCGTACACAAATAATTTTTTAAATATGGCTCTTCCTAGTTTGTTTTTAGGAATCATTCCTTTTACTGCTTTTTCTATAACGGCTATAGGCTTTTTATCAAACATTTCCTTAGCTGTTCTTGACTTTTGGCCACCTGGGTAACCAGAATAAGTCAAGTAAACTTTATCGTTTAGTTTATTACCTGTAAACCTCATTTTTTCTGCGTTGATTATTATTACATAATCACCACAATCTACGTGAGGTGTGTAGCTCGGCTTATGTTTACCTCTCAGCACATTAGCAATCGCTGTTGCTTTTCTACCGATGATATCTCCATCTCCATCGATGATGTACCATTTCCGCTCTACTGACTCTTTGTTGGCAGATTTAGTTTTGTAACTTAATGTATTCACAATTCTGTGTTTTAATTGTTTAATAGCTTCATTATACACCTTATAAAAAGGCACATTTAGAAACGGGCTGCAAATGTATGCTGGAATGATGTTTAAAACAAGCTTTTAAGTAATTATTTTTTGCTTATGCGAATGTAACTCTTTGGTAATCAGTAAAAAAATCGCTCAAAAATTTATTATTGTTCTCTTTTTGATATTCTATTATCATAAAAATCGTAGGGTTGTAGAAATAACTACAGCATCTAATAAGGTATTAAACGCACTTTAGTCATGTGGTGATAAGTCTAGATTTAAAATATAGGGCTTTAATTAATTACATAGGGTTTTTCCATTCTATATCATGGGTGTTGCAGACTAATAGATGATTTCCGATTTAACTGGTTCTTTTTACTAAAACCTATAGGCAAGTTCTGCCTGTATAAAAGATGTTTTTTTAGAAAACCGAGGATCCTCAGATTGTAAAGAGTAGCTTAATGAAGATATATCGCTTTCTAATCTAAAACTAAATCTATTTGTAAAATTATAGCTTACAGCTACATATGGATTTAGAAAGTGATTTCTAAATACGGCGTTTTCCGTAAAGCTTGTATCAGGCTCCGAGAGTCCAGTATTTCCTGGAGACATTAGCTCTATTGCATTTCTACTTAGAGTATACTTGTACTTTACTCCTAAAGCTAGACTTAGTCTATCGTTCCAGCTCTTAGAAATTCCTAGATTAGTAACTAACTGATATTGTCGGGTAGCAGAATTTATTAAAGTCGATAACTCGTCTAGCTGAGTATTAAAATCTGCAGTTTCCATATCGGGCATGTCATCTTTCAGGGCGTCTAAATCTTCTGAAGTATTTTTATTTATATCATGAGTAAAAATACCAATTCCACTTTCCAAGGACCACGACGGATGGGAGGCCATAGGGTAATAATTTACTCTTGTTATAAGCCCTATACCTCTATCAGACCAAAGTAAATTAGAAGTCGCAACTCCTGCAATTTTTATTCCCCACTTGTTTACTCCTGGACCGCAAAGGTTAGGCGTTATTGCATTTATAGAAAATCTGTGTTGTAGACGATTATCAGTAGTGCTTAATGTATTGATCTCAATCCTAGGTAAAGGTAAACCCAAAGTAAAAGATCTTTCTTCCGCAGTGGGTTTTAGTTTTTTAGACCTGCTCGCTGAAGTAATGGATGATCTAGAATACAAATAAGAAGATGAGGAAGTAGCAGAGTGTTTATCTGCCATCAGTGGTGGTGATACTGAGATTACCTTTTTGCTGATACCAGAACTTACGCCGTTGTTTAAGGGTTTGTTTATGGTCTCTCGTAAATTTATATCTGTTTGGACTTTAGATTGCTTATTATTTTTAGTACTTAAAATGTTTGTTGTTCCGATCGATAGGCTATTCTCTATGTCTACACTCGTAGTTATGTCACTATTGTTAGATTTATTGTTGTCTATTTGCTCGGTATTTAGTTTGTCTTTTACATCTCTTGTAATATCAGTCTGAGTCAGGTTTGTTTTATACCGAGGGTTTTCTAATCCATTGATTCGAGAATTATCAGCCACTAAAGGTAAAGGCTCACTGATCGTATCATTATTTGTTAATAGCGGATATATAAAAAAGGCAGCGACCAGCAGAGCGACCGAACCGATAATAAAAAGAAATGGAAATCTCCTTTTCTTTTTTATCGGCATCTCCTTGTCCAGCAAATGACTCATCTGCTCCCACGACTGATCCACATATTTTGAATTATAATTATTATCCGTTGACATATTTATTGTTATTCGACTTTGATTGTAATATTAGTTCTTGCAACTTTTTTCTGGCGTTAGCAAGATGCCATTTGGAAGTACCTACACTTATGTTTTTTAGATCTGCTATTTCCTTATGTGAGTAGCCTTCGATACAGTAAAGAGTAAAAACAGCAGCACTGGCATCAGGGATAGTACCTATCATTTTTAAAATATCTTCCTCATTTAACTTATCATCCACACCTTCTACCTTGCTATCATATTCTTCAAAAACTAAAAATTTTACATACTTAGCATTGCTTCTAAAATAATCGGAGATACTGTGATATACGATCTTTCGGATCCATCCTTCAAAACTTCCAGCTCCTTTATAACTCTCTATTTTTTTAAAAACTTTTAGAAAACCATTATTTAATATCATCTGTGCCTCGCCCTTATCTTGAGTGTGACGCATACACATACCCATCATAGTAGGAAAATATCTGCGGTACAGTTTTTCCTGTGCTTTACGATCGTTAGCGATACAGCCAGTGATGATATGTTTTATTTCTGGATCCAATGATTTTTTTATTAACTGGGCTGGAAGATATTCATAATATTAATCGACATAAAAGTTAACATCTGTAAATCTATTTGTCGTATCAGTAACTATAATTTCGTATGTGTAGTTGCCAGGTAGTAGAGCTGTCTCTCCTATAAAGTCTATAGCCTCTGCTCCCCATAAAATATTGTCAACATAAAATTCATAGTTTGACGGATACTCGTATGCGGAATCTTGCTGGTAGTAGCAAGTCTCTTCTCCATCCTCGATAAGACCCAGATTGTACTGTCCCCAGTTTAACACAAAATTACACATGTCCGATCCTGTAGCATTCCTGATACGTACATTTACTTTATTGGCATCTGCGTTACATGTGGATACAGTATGCTCTGAACAAGATACTCTTACTTCTGTTTCTCCCTCCTCGCAAGAGGTGTTAAAGCAGATCGTTATTATCGATAATATTAGTAAACTAAAATATTGAGTTTTCATGGTGATTGAATTTAAAATTTATAACTCTAAAACGATATTCCCATTCCTATAGTCGTTCTTCTGATCGTTCTTTTTTGTTCCCATCCACCACTATCCCATGGATTTTCAAAATAATCCGAATTACACTGAGTAAAGTGTGCTCCTAAAAATAAATGAAACATGACACCATCTTGTGCAAAACGTAAACCTATTTTAGGATTAGCATGGAAACCGGCTTTATAATCCGTCTCATGAGGATTAAAAGCATAACCTGCATTTACTTGTATATAAGGGGCAGTATTACCTTCTCGGAGATAAGCCCTATAAATTAGGAAAACAGGAATTCTTTTTATATCCCCAAAATAGTAATTATCAGATCTATAATTAACGTAAGATACACCGAGTCCTATTCCGAGTTTAGCATTTATTTGTCTAATACCAGATACAGATGCTTCTAATCCATAATCTCCCTCGCTAGACATAGGCGTCCCTAGTTCGACCTGATAATAGTTGCGATCATATGTATATTTTTTTTGATCTTTTAATTGTTCTTTATAATCCTGTATGACCTTTTCTACCTTGTCTAAGGTAAAACGTAAAGGCTGAGTCATGTCGGTCTGCAAAATGATATGACTATCTATGTGATATTCAAGTAATTCTCCTTTAAACCGACTTCCATCTTTTAAAATTACTAGGTCTTGGTTTCGTACAGTATCTTGTCCCGTTAGGCTTACGCCGAATGAAAATAGTGCGATGAGAATAAATATTTTTTTCATAAGCTTAGAGATTGAAAGTAGAGGAACCTTAATAATAAGAAAGGTTCCTCTGATGGTGGTTTCTTGTTTTTTATTGGGTTACAGAAATGGTGCTTAGTAAAATAGGATTTGTTTTATCTGCTACATCATATTGGCGAAAGCCACCTTCTCCTATTACAAATAATACTTGCTCAGATAAGGAAATGACATCTACTGCATGGAACGAGTTATCATGATACATTTCACTCTCCATCTCATCGATCTGAGTATCGTCAGTCGCATCGAATATTTTTAAACCTCCTGTTCCTTCGCATATATAAAGCACATTGTTTCTGATGGCTAATCCGTGTGGATTAAACATCGGAACAGTTTCTATGAGCTCCGGATTTAGTATATCTGTAATATCGATCACATCGAGCTGATTATTAAAACCTGCACAAGTACTTCCATTACGTAAAGTGACATATGCTGTATTATCTTCCACGACTACGGGATCACATGCTCTCCAATGCTCAAATTCTGAAAGGTACTCTGGGCTGCTCGGATTAGAATTGCTAAAAATAAACATTCCAGTTTCTGATCCTATAAAGAGCTTATCCTGATATGGATATATCGTTTCTATTCCCCAGCCGAGATTTATCGTGTTTTCCAGAGATAGCATATTTTTATCCAGGATATTTACTGTTTTAAGACTGTTATTATCTACTATATATAAGTAGTCATTTGTGATCGTCATTCTGGCAGTAGATCCTCCTACTCCTGTTTTTCCCACATTTATACTTCCACTATTATTTAAATTAGAATTACTATCAAATTCCACATCTACAGTAGAAGCATCTATTGCAATCCAGTCATCGATCAGCCATCCCTGGTTACAACTGTATTCTTCCTTAGTTTCTACTGGTTTATAATATACAACGTATCCTCTCTCGCTATCAAATGGGGCATCAAAAACATTTTCTAAAGTACTCGTAACCGTAGGGTTTTGTAAATTAGAAATATCTATACTCATAACATCGATGAGACCATCGGCATAAAGTATATCATCCTTTATACTGATATCTATGTTTCCTGGGATGACCATAAAACCAATGTTAGTAGGGCTAGAAGGATCAGTATTATCATAGATATGTACCCCTTCATACTTTTCGTTTATAAAAATCATGTTGTTGTAGAAATACATTTTACCAGGTTCTTTTAATTCTCGGGCATTTTCTGTTACGATTTCTGCTCTCAGTTCTGCCTCAGTCATATAGACAGGCTCATAGATATAATAGGTGGAAATAGTAGTACACTTGTCTTCCAGACAGCTTTGAAAACTTAGTGTCATCGTTAATAGCATGGTGGCTACGAAGAATTTTTTCATGTCTTATAAAATTATTTGATGATTTAATCTATAAGGGTAGACATGAGGTAAAGGAGAAAAGGTTGGGTCTCTTTTATTTTATTTAATATCATTTTTATAGATCTATTTGTTTGTGATCTTTTGGGCCCATATCACTATGACTTATCTGCCTCATTTAATAAATCGTAACTTGCTGACGATTTGAATTTCGTCGGTCTCTAATTAATTCCTAGACACTTGCAAAGTTGAGATGCCTCAATGAATTAAAGCCAGTGTTATGGATCCGCAAATTTTTCCTTTAGAAGCTCATAAGGTTTTTTCCGAAAGCCTCATCTGGCAGATTAATCGAGATTACTACAACGAAGTAGGACTAGAGGCGTGGCGTAGTGGAGTAGTTCCTCATCACATGACGAGTAATGCAAGAGTAGGTAAGACTTATGCTCAGCTTATAATCGGTTTTTTAAAAGATCTAGTTGTACAAGGAGCAAATGATGAGAAGGTGTATATAATCGAACTAGGAGCAGGTCACGGAAGGCTGTGTTATCATATTTTAAAATACTTAGATCATCTTACCGAAGCGATGGAAATACAGCTTCCTCCATACTGTTATATATTAAGTGATATCGTAGAGGCGGATTTAGAGTTTTATAAAGATCACCCACAACTTCAGGATTATTACCAGCAAGGAAAATTAGACTATGCTTATTTTGATGCGGTCCAGTCACAAGAGATACATTTACGATACGCTGATAAGACGATTAGTAAAAAGGATTTATTGCAGCCTCTGATCTCAATAGGAAATTATTTTTTTGATTCTCTCCCTAATGATATTTTTCATATCAAAAAAGATCAAATTTCTGTTTGTTCAGTCGCACTGGATTCTACACTAAATCCTAAAAACTTAGATGCATCGACGTTGTTTAAAAATCTCAGACTTTCTTACAAAGAAGATCTTATCGACTCCGCTTTTTATAATGACGCCGATATAAATCAGATTCTTACGGATTACAGCAAGCAGGATTTTGAGACCTATCTGTTTTTTCCTAAAATGGGAATCCAATGCTTACAAAATCTTTCAGCATTATCAGAGCAGGGCCTGATGGTCATTTCTATGGACAAAGGATTTCATGAATTGCGACATTTAGATGATAGACCTAAGCCAGAAGTAATATTACACGGTAGTTTTTCATTTTGGGTAAATTATCATGCCCTTGGTAAGTACTGCAATTTGAAAGGAGGGCGAAGTCTTTTTCCTAGTGCATCGACTTTCCATATGGAGACGGCATGCTTTTTATTTTTATCAGATAAGGAGAAATATTTAAACACCTATGCAGCGTATGAGTTAGGTGTAAATGATTTTGGGCCCGACGATATTAATACACTTAAAAAGATGGCTTTCGCCAATGTTAATAATATCAAACTGATAGACCTGATTGCGGTTTTCCGGATGAGTGCGTATGATAGCACGGTTTTTTTAAAATTTTTACCTCGCTTAAAAGAACTGGCAAAATCAATAACTAATGAGGAGAGAGAAAGACTAGGACAAATGCTCCATCAGGTATGGCAGTATTATTTTAATATCGGCGAACCTCACGATCTGGCATATACGATCGGAGGAATCTGTTACGATCTGGGATATTATATGGAGGCTTTAGATTATTTTAGGTCTTCGGAAAAATTCTATGGTCATAAAGTGGATACTTTTTACAATCGTATTTTAAGTTATTATCAGTTACGTCAGGACACCTTATTTACAGATACCTTAACGCAGGCCAAAGCATTATTTCCCAATGATCCGCAGCTTGCTTTGCTCGAAAAATTAGATCTTACAGCAGAGTAAATTTCGATTTTTAAAACACCCTAAGTATGGGATAGCGTTGGATTTTTATTCATAGGAAGGACTATTTTTATAAATGTGGTCCAGCGGTGCATTGCTATCTAATAACAAAGTTGCATCGTACTTTTTCTTTTGTGAGTAAACAGTACGATTCAAAAAAACTTTACCTTAAATTGGAATCTGTAAAATGTATAAACACGTTTAAAGCTTGCCGCAAATGAAAAACTTCTTGACTGCCATTTTTCTATTCCTTACGTATTCATCAATTACTCAAGATACCTTACGAGTACCTACTCAATTTACCACTATACAAGAAGCATTTACAATGGCTGGAGAAAATATGGTAGTTCTTGTAGGACCTGGAACGTATGTAGAAAATCTAATCTGGCCAGAAGACATTAAAGGGATTCAGTTGCTTAGTGAGATGGGAAGTCTAGAGACTATTATTGATGGTAACAATAATGGAAGGGTTCTATTTAAAGATGTTTTTTCAGACAGCGGATCTATCATCAGAGGGTTTACCTTACGTAATGGACTTTCTAATGAGGGAGCAGGACTTTATATAGAGAGAGGAGCGACTGATTTAATAGATTTGAATATAAACAATAATGAGACGATAGGAGAGTATCATTGTTATGGAGGAGGCGTTAGGCTTACTAATTATACTGGACTGATTAAGGATGTAGTAATCGCAAATAATGTTTCTGACGGTATCGGAACGGCTAATGCAGGCGGTATGTTTTTACAATATTCTGGATCTGTAACGATGGATAATGTTAGAGTGAGTTCTAATAAAACCAAAGGTGGAAATTCCAGTAATACAGCAGGTATGTTTATTGATGGGTTTAGTAATTCGACTTTGGAAATGGTCAATGTTATAGTTGGAGGTAATCGCAATGAGCACAATACTTGGGGATTAAATCCAGGTGCTGTGATAGCAGTGGCAGAACTTACGATGGATTCATGTAGATTTTCTTCTAATTCTAATATCGGAGCTTCTAATTCTAGAGGAGGAGGTCTTACGATTAATGTAGATGATGGCGTTTTAACAAATTGTAGTTTTTCTGCTAATGGTGGGGGCACTGGTTCTGGGTTACGCTTTACGGGTGATGAGAATGTTTTAAGAATAGAAAATTCTCTTATTGCTTATAATCAGGGAGAAAGTGCTATCTCTTTTGAAGGAGAAGGAAGTCAGATAGATTTTGTCAATTGCATTATTGCTAATAATGCAGGGTATGCAGTCGATCTCCAAAATGATGTAAACAATGATTATAACATTCTAAATTTTAATCATTGTACCATGGCCTATAATGATATGACGATGAAAGTATTCAAAAACTTTTTGGAAATCAATAATTCTATTCTGTGGAGTTTTAATAATGGTAGTACTTCCGATTTAGAAAATTTAGGCTTGACATCTATTAAAGTGAGATCGAGTATCGTTAAGAATGGTTATGCGGGATCTGCGGTTTTAGACCAAGATCCGCTGCTAGAATTTAATAGCTATATCCCCGATAATAATTCTCCTGCAGTCGGAATCGCAAACCCTAATTTTACTCAGCCTACTGACATAAATGGAAATCTTAGAGCCTTACCAGCTAATTCGTTACCAGATATAGGAGCCGTAGAAATCAATCAATCGAGGGCCAGCGTCGATGTGCGATTTTTTTATGATGAAGATAAAAACGGTCTTCAAGACATAGAAGATTTAGATTTAGGGATAGGTGTGGTAGAATATAAAGATATCGCGTATCCTAATTTTAGACCTGAGGGGATTCCGCTGACGATGGATCTAGGTAATAATATATTAACTTATAATGGAGCCTTTCTCGAAGGATGGGAATTAACCACTGATGCAAGTATAGCCTTGGATGTACCAGATAGTACCTATTATGAGGAAATCAATTTTGGCTTAAAGCCAATAAATGATACGATCCAAGTACGCACTCATATTACGATGGACCCATTTAGATGCGATGAATATATAGATGGGCGATTAACGATTACTAATGAATTTTCAACAGTAGAATCTTGTACAGTCTGGTTAACCATAGATCCTAGAATTGATGAAATAGATTTTACGTCTATGCCTCCAGATATTAATGATGGTATGAATGTAGGATGGATAATGGAAGATTTATTACCAACTGAGAAAAGAGAAATCTCATTTACCTTAAAGGTTCCAGCAATTACTGGACAAAATGAACTGGGAGCTATTTATGATTTTTATAGCAGGTGTGAGGAGATTGATAATTCCGAATTTGCCTATGGTCCAGCCATGAGATGTTCTTATGACCCTAATGATAAACAAGTAAATATTACTGAGATAGATACCTCTCTTGTAAACAGTAGTGTTTTAAACTATACCATACGCTTCCAAAACACAGGAAATGACTATGCTAAAGACGTGAAAATATTAGACACTCTGGAAGAGCATCTCATTGCAGAATCTTTTGCTTTTCTTAGAAGTTCTCATTCTGAGAACTTGATCATTAATATTACAGATGATCATATTGTAGAATTTTATTTTAAGGATATTTTCTTAATTGATAGTTTAACCAATGCGGAACAGAGCCAGGGATTTGTAAGTTTTAGTATTAGACCAGTAGACGACTTGATCGTAAATGATGAGATAAGTAATAC
>CALLXF010000053.1 GCA_938015805.1 uncultured Saprospiraceae bacterium
CTGTTTGTGCGAGTTTATTTTGTTTTGGATTTTAAAGATTTAGGAGCGTTAAGAAATCAAAACAGTCTTGAATTTTTGTTTCTTTTGCTTCAAGGCAAAAGAAAAAGAGGCATTTGAATATGAACTTAAATGACAATCAGAATGGAATAGATAATTTTTACCTATTCAAATCGATATAGTGCCCTTAAAAAGTGCAATAATAAATTCTACTGAGTCAGTATATTTTAAATAAACTTCTAAATATTATTGGAAATGATAGTTTTCGCAACAACCTGAAATGATGTGAAATTTCTATATTAAGAGTGAGAAATCCTCTTTAAAAGTAATTTATACTAGGGAAAACCCCCATTTTTAGTTAAAAAACATAGAAATATACCTAGGATAAGCAACCTATCCATGTGTCATACGTATATATTATATACAAGCGTTTCCTAATTTTTTAATTTTTACCACCCATGACATTTTATAAAAAAGTAAAACACTACTTCCGAGGTTTATTCGGCAGAAAAGATCACAACAGATTTTTAAGCGGAAAAGAAGAGTATGAAAGATGGTTAGGTATTTAAGATAATCCTAATTCTATTAAAGTACTTTTTAACTATGCAACGTCGCTTGACGAGCAAGTAGTATCTCATCAGATTCGACTCGGTCTTCGTCGGGTACACAGCAGTCCACGGGACAGACAGCAGCACATTGTGGCTCTTCATGAAAACCTTTACACTCCGTACATTTATCCGGAGCTATAAAATAATAATCTTCCTCTATAGGATATAACATTTCTCCCACAGGAACGATTTTACCATTCTCTAAAGTATATTCTCCTTTAAGAGTAGTTCCTTGTTCCATATTCCATTCTACGCCGCCTTCATAAATTGCATTATTAGGACATTCGGGTTCGCAAGCTCCGCAGTTTATACATTCATCTGTAATAATTATCGCCATGATAAAAATGCTTTATTTATAATGTTTACAAAGGTAATCTTCTAAAGATTAAACTTAAACTTTCCGATCGATCATTGGCTTTAAGCCAATAAAAAAAAGAAAAATAAGTACTCTCGTGAACATCTAAAATGCATAGGAATACGAAATAGTTCAAAACAAAAAGTAAATCTTTAAGCGATAAGGATTAATCTGACGCTCCATTTAAGCAATAGTTCCTGATTTAGCGTTCCTTAGGTTTGTTTCTACCACAGATAATAAGATATATACGAGCACCGATATAGGAATGGCCAATTTAGGAAAGATAACCAACCAGACCCAAAACTGTAAAAAGCACGCCATTTGCCATTTATTTTTAGCTAATCCTTTATTTGCATCTTTCAGAGAAAACATCTCTAACGGACTAATCATCATGTAGGCCATAAAAAGAGGTATGATAAAATAAATAGAGTAATGACTTAATGCATTACCTAAAAAATCACTTTTAAAATGCATAGCAATTAATAAACCTAGCATAAAGTAAGCCATAGCAGGAATAGCAAGACCTTTAAAATATTTACTATCAGGAAGGGTGTTAAATTTAGCTAAACGCAAAGCACCTGCTGCTACTATAAAAATGGGAGGAATATATCCTATCCAACCGTCTACAGGACTTAAGGTATAATATAAATAGGCAGGTGCAATACCAAAACTCACCATATCCGCAAGAGAATCTAATTCTTTGCCCATTGCACTTTGAGCATTTAGAGCCCTAGCAGCAGCACCATCAAAAAAGTCCAAAAAGAGACAAACGATTATAAGCAAAGAACTCACAAATAGATCTGCAATTACTATCGCCAAGAAACCGCAAATAATATTTGCTACTGTTATTGCTGAAGGGATATGTTTTTTCACTTCTAAAATTTTCTTATTAACACTTTAAAGATGCATAAATTCATTTTACTCTAATACTTTAAACTCTCATTTACTTACAAATATTACAGACATATGTTCACCATAGCATAATCATGGTCGAACCTTTTTATATTTAATCAGTATCATAATGAAAGGCATATTTAAATCGTTCGTTAATTTTACTGATGAATTTTATCTATTCGGCGATTTTTTCTGAAATAGTATTATCAAACGATGAAAATTTACGTCCTTAAAAAAAATGTTTTATGCACTTGTTAAAAAGTTATTTTAAGAAATTAAGCCTCTTGTTTTTTCTAACAGTTCTTATTTCTTCATGTTCTCGTAATCCGGTAACTGGAAAAAGAGAGGTAGTATTTATGTCAGAGGCCCAGGAAATTAGCATGGGTAAAGAGGCTGATCCTCAAATCGTTGCTGGTTATGGATTATATCAGGATGCTAAGATCCAGGATTTTATTAATACTAAAGGGCAAGAGATGGCAAAAATATCTCATAGACCTCATTTAAATTATGAATTTAAAGTGTTAGACTCACCAGTAGTAAACGCATTTGCGGTACCAGGAGGTTATGTTTATTTTACTCGTGGGATATTGGCTCATTTTAATAATGAGGCAGAATTTGCAGGAGTGCTAGGTCACGAGATAGGACATGTTACAGCAAGACACTCTGTCCAGCAACAAACTAAGGCCATGTTAGGTCAAGTTGCTTTGATAGGAGGAATTATTTTGTCAGAGAAATTTAGGGCTTTCGCCAATGAAGCCAATACAGGAATGCAACTTTTGTTTTTAAAATTTGGCAGAAGTGCTGAATCGCAAAGTGACGAATTAGGAGTAGAATATTCTACGGCAATCGGATATGACTCTCATAATATGGCTAACTTTTTTGGGACGCTTAAAAAACTTCAAGGAGAAAGCGGACAATCGATACCTACCTTTATGTCGACACATCCTGATCCCGGTAATCGATATGAAAGAGTTCATCAATTATCTGACGAAATACAGACAGACATAGATGCAACGGCTCTTAAAACAAATAGAGATTCTTATTTAAAATTGATAGACGGACTTATAGTGGGAGAGGATCCAAAACAAGGATACGTGGAAGATGGTGCTTTCTATCATCCTGAGTTATTGTTTTCTTTCGATGTACCACAAAACTGGAGATTAAATAATACTCCTTCTGCTGTTCAAATGGCTCCTGAAGACGGTAAAGCATTACTGACTATGGTATTATCGCAGGAAGTAAGCTTAGATGCAACTAAACAAAAAATAATAACGGATAATAAGCTTACAGTTCAGGAGTCTACAAATACTACCATAAACGGAAATAATGCCGTTACGATGATCTCAGATCAGATAACTCAAGGTCAAAATGGAGAAACAAATACCATCAGAATATTAACGAGTATTATACAGTATGGTAATATGATATATGTATTTCATGGAATGGCAGAACCAGCAGACTTTAATAGATATTTTTCTAGCTTCAATAAAACGATGAAGAGTTTTGCCAAATTAACAGATCAGTCTAAAATCAATAAACAGGCAGATATGATAAAGATAATAACGGTCCCGAGCAATGGTTCTTTTGAACAAGTGATGACTAAACTTGGAATGAGTGCGGATCAGATGTCTCTTTTAGCCACCTTAAACGGCATGGACATGGATACACAGATAAAAGCCGGTTCATTAATAAAAACATTGGCTAAAAAGCCCAATACGCCCTAAAACCAAATCTGTAGAAGTAATTATAATTAAAAAAGATACTCATTAGGGTATCTTTTTTTTTGCAAAAAAAAACGCCTCTAGAAAAGACTAGAGACGTTTTATAAAGTACCCGGAGCCGGGGTCGAACCGGCACGGCCGCAATGGCCACTGGATTTTAAGTCCAGCGTGTCTACCAATTCCACCACCCGGGCAGACTTTTACTTTTATTTCTTATGTAGAAATGGTAGATATAGAGCGAAAGACGGGATTCGAACCCGCGACCCCGACCTTGGCAAGGTCGTGCTCTACCAGCTGAGCTACTTTCGCGTTAAACTTCTAAAAATGCTTTTCTTCAAAAGCGACGCAAATATAGTTTAATCTTTATCAATTTAGAAAATGATTCTATTTCCTTTTTGACAAAAGTTTTAGTAATTTGGTATTACGATAGTCATGAGGTAGAAGCAGCTAGTGCAAAGAGTTGTACGTTTGCCTTATACTCGCTGATCATTTTTTGACATTTACTCTTGTCAATCCCCATTTTATTAAACAAAATTGAACGTGTGAAACGACTGATGTTTTTATGCCTAACGGTATTGATATACTGTAATGGTAATGGTCAAGATATCCATTACTCGCAATTTTTTAATTCTCCGCTTAACCTTAATCCCGCACTAACAGGTGCTTTTGGTGGGGAGCAGCGTATTACAGCAAATTATAAGAACCAATGGAATGGGTTGTCCCCATATAATACATTTACAGCTGCCTATGACCGTAAGTTATCACCAAGTGATACTACTGGTTTTTTTAGTGTAGGTGGACATTTAAATTATGATAAAGCTGGAGATTTAGGTTTTCAGATAATTAATTTGGGTTTAAGTGCATCATATGCTCTTAAATTAAATAATATTTCTTATCTCTCTCCAGGCCTTCAAGTAGGGATAAATTCTAGAAATTTTGATAATTCTGCAGCTACTACCGCAACCCAGTTTGATGGAGAATCATTTGATCCATCATTACCAGCGGAGATGTTACCTGATAATAGTAAAGTTTTTGTTGATGTTTCTGCTGGTCTAAATTATCGAAGACAAGTATCCTATCGCGATTATATTAATGCTGGTGTAGGATTATATCATTTATTATCTCCAGATCAAGCTTACAATTCTGCACAATCCAGTGCAGGCTTAGACAGAAGGTTATCGATTTATGCATTAGGATCTTTTTCTGTAACTAATAAATTAGATTTATTGCCTAATATTTTATTTGCAAAGCAAGGGTCGGCCAAACAAGAGATAGTCCTAAACGGTCAAGGGAAAATTTATCTTAATAAAAATAAAGAACGAAATATTGCCTTATACTTAGGTTTAGGATTACGTCTATCTGACGCATGGTACCCTATGATCGCCTTTCAGTATAAAAATTACTACGGAAGTTTTTCTTATGATATTACCACATCCGAACTAGGTTCTGCTAAAGGTAATGGACCAGAATTCGCCTTTAGGTATTTATTTTATAACGTTCCTCTGGCTCCTTTTAAGCCATGTCCTATTTATTAATCTAAATAACTAAAGTAATGTTAAAGAACTTAAAATATACAGTATTATTTCTTTTCCTAGCCCAGGTTATGATAGCTCAGCCGTCGGCAAAGGATTACATAAAAAAGGGAAACGAAGCCATGACTTATAAAAACTATAGTTCCGCTATGGTTTATTATACACAGGCCTACGATCTAGATAATGAAAGTACAGAGTTACTATATAATTTAATACAATCAGAATTAAACGCCTATGCTTATAAGCCAGCAGAGGAACATCTACATTATTTACTCGATACTTTAAAATCTACAGCATATCCAGATGCTTATTACAGTTTAGCAGACTTAAAATTAACAACTGGGAAATATGAGGATGCTCAAAGATATTTTGAATTATATCTTTCTGAGTATGATGATTCTCCTTTAAGCAAGAGGGCTAAATTAGGATTAGAGTCAGCTCAGTGGGCTCAGGAAAACCCGGATTCTATCGCAGGTAACGAAATAGAAACATTACCCTTTAACAGCGGTTACTCGGAGCATGCCCCAGTTATAATAGAAGAGGAATTATATTTTTCTGCATTGAAGTATGATTACAAGAATGATGATCGTAAACCGAAACGATTTTTATCAAAAGTGATTTCTGAGAAAACAGTAGGAGAAGTAGAATCTAGTGATAAAAATTATAATGGTGATGATGCTTTAACTTCTAATGCTGCAATAAGTGCAGATGGAATGACAATGATCTATAATTTATGCCAGTATGTAAATAACGCAGACATTAACTGTCAATTATACATGCGTAAAAAAGGTGATGATGGATCATGGATGTCTTCTACAAAATTACCTGACCCTATAAATGTGGAAGGATCTACCTCTACTCATCCAAGTTTTGGAAATATGAGAGATGGCCAGCAGGTTTTGTATTTCGTTTCTAATCGTAAAGGAAGTAAAGGAGGAAATGATATTTGGGAGACCTCATATGACGAATCGATGAACTTTACAACGCCTAAAAATGTAAATTCGGTAAATACAGAAATGGATGATATCACACCTTTTTTTGATGACATCACAGAGACATTATACTTCTCTACTAATGGTAGAAAAGGATACGGTGGATATGATGTGTTTAAATCAAAAAATGGAAAGATTGAAAATCTAGGACAACCTACTAACAGTTCTTATCATGATATTTTCTACGTCAGTTATAACAATGAAGAGAAGAACTATCTTTCCTCAAACAGAAAAGGGTCTAAATATTTAGATAGCAAATTTGAAACATGCTGTTTTGATATTTATAAACTTAACAAAGAGCCGCAGGAGATGGAGTTGCTCGCATTGATTTTTGATAAAAATACAAAGGAACCGATTACTGGCGCTACAGTAGAATTAATAGACGGTTGTAAAAAAGATGCAAAAACTAATATTACTACGAATACGGAAGGAAATGATTTCTTATATACGGTAAGTCCTAATTGCAAATACACACTTAAGGTTACTAGAGAGGGATATGAGGATGCAGAAGTAGAGGTTACGGGAGAGGAGCTAAAAGCATTCCTTAAAGAAGGGAAAATGGAAAAAGAAATTTTCTTAACACCTAAAAAAGTAATGATTTCTGTTCAAGTTTTTGAAAAGCCTACAAACAAAGATCTTAACGGAGCTACAGTAGTTATTTTAGATTTAACAGATGGTGGTAAAGAGGTTTATCGTAATACTAATCCAGACGGTAATAATTTTGATTTTGAGGGGCATCCATGTCATGATTATAAAATCATAGTTACACGAAATGGATACGAATCCTACACAGAAACTTTTTCTGTGCCATGTGATACCGAGGAGGAAATCTCTAAAAAGGTTTATCTCGGAAGGAAAGCTGTCATAGAAACACTCACAAGTATGCTGCCCATAAGATTATATTTTGATAATGATCTACCGGATAAAAGTACGATGAATGTAACTACAGATAAGCTATACTCAGAGACTTATAATAATTATTACCCGCGTAAAGAATATTTTGAATCAGTGTATAGAAATCCTCTTGCTATTGGAGATTTCTTTGAGACAGAAGTAAGATCTAACTATGAGTCACTGACTGTGTTTATGGAAACATTATCGCGTATGCTTAAAGCTGGAAAAAAAGTAAATCTTTATCTACGAGGTTATGCAAGTCCTATTTCTGTAAGTGAGTATAATGCGGCATTAGGAAAAAGAAGAGTAGACTGTGTCCGTAATGAATTTAAAAAATATGGAAACGGAATGTTTCAGAATTATATTGATATCGGACAGTTAATTATTACGGAAAGATCATTTGGAGAGAATACTGCAGCTGAGTTTATCAGTGATGATCCTGCAGCTCCTAGTCAATCGATTTTTAGTCCAGAAGCCTCAAAAGAAAGAAGGGTAGAGATAGATGAAATTTTAGAAGTCAAAAATTAATCTATCTATCTCAATAATCTAAATCAAGAAAAATGATAAAGAAATATATATATAGTGCCATAATAATTTTATCTCTGTTTACCACCAAATCCTATGCATCTCATGTCGCTGGTGGTGACATTTTTTACGAATGTATAGGTAATAATAATTACAGAGTGTATTTAGAGTTTAGAAGAGATTGTTTTAATGGTAATCCATTAGCTCAGTTTGATGATCCAGCTTCTATCGGAATTTTTGATGCAAATGGTAACTCTATGAGTTCTTTGGGATCAGGAGGCCAGATATTTTTAAACTTTAATGCAGCCGATACCTTAAATGATATTCTCACATCGGAATGTAAGATCCAAGGAGATGATGTATGTGTGGAAAGAACAACCTACATCGGTACTGTGACTTTACCATATAATCCTGATGGTTATATTTTAGCCTATCAGCGTTGTTGTAGAAATATCACTTTAAATAATATAATAGAACCTAATCAACAGGGGTCTACTTATTGGACACTAATTAATGAACAAGCACAATCAGAATGTAATTCCTCACCATATTTTGTCCAATGGCCAGATGTTTATATCTGTGCTAATGAACCCCTCGTATTTGATCATTCTGCCATCGATCCGGATGGAGATTCATTGGCCTATAAATTGTGCGTTCCGAGTACTGGAGCAAGCTTTGAATTTCCCATGCCGCAGCCACCCTCAGCACCGCCGTATGATACTATTATATGGCAACCTCCATATGGATTAAACGATATGTTAGGTGGAGTTCCTATGACCATAGATCCAGTAACAGGAATATTAACAGCTACACCTAATTTAGTAGGACAATTTTTAGTAGGTGTTTGTGTGGAGGAATATAGAGATGGTGTCATGATAGGTTTTACACGTAGAGATTTTGAATATAACGTAAGGGTATGTGACCCACATCCGATCGTTTCCTTAGAAGCTGACCCTAATCCTAATTGTGACGGTCTTACCGTTTCTTTTGAGGGAGAAGTAAGTCCACCTTCCACTATTTTTCAATGGTCTTTTGATTATCCAAATGGTCCATATGTAGAGCAAGGAAACCTTAATCCATCATTTACATTTCCTGCAGCGGGATCTTATGATGTGGCTTTAGTAGGACAGGATGGTACTTGTTTTGATACCATTATTCAGACGATTTATGTGGCTGACGATGGATTTGAGGATATAGATGTAACAGGACCTCCGTTCGTTTGTGAAAATAGTTTTACTGTTTCAGCCACTTCAGAAACAGGAGCTACATTCGAATGGTTTGCAGATAGTGATTTGACATTAAGTCTAGGAACAGGTGGATCTTTAGTTTTACCTTTCTTAGGAAACCAAACTATTTTTGTTACTCAAACAAATGCAATTTGCCCTGAAATAGATTCCATTTCCATAGAAGGGGAAATGTTAGATTATGCAGTTACCACTCCTCCAAATAATATTATCTGTATCGGTGAGCAATATGATTTGACTGTTGTCAATAATAATCCTGATGTCGTTTTAGAATATTTATGGGAAGGTGACGCGACATTACTTACTATGCAAGGATTACCATCAGCGACATTTGTTTTTCCTGGCTCTGGTTCTTATATGATCAATCTTACCGTGACTACGACCAATGGTTGTACGGATGTTCAAAGCTTTACAGTTACTGTAGAGGATGCTCCCGAATTGGATTTGCCTGATACTTATAATGTATGTTTTGGTGATGACTTAGAACTAAATCCTGGAGGAAACACGAGCTTAGTTTATAACTGGACTACAACGATTCCTGGACTTGTCATAAATAATGATGCTGTTAGTCCATTATTGGAAAATATTGAAGCGTCAGGATCTGTGTTCTTAGAGGTATATTTTGAAGGTAATCCAGATTGTAATGCATTTTTTGAATATAGCATAATTGCTTATCCGCAAATAGATTTAAGTTTTTCGGGTGAGACAGATTTTTGCTTTTTTCAAGATAGTGATTTATTGGCTTCCGCCAATCAAGATGGAACCTTTGAATGGTCGATACAGCCTACAGGAGATGTGATAGTTGGCGATGAACTTATATATTTTGTAGATCAGGATTTAACTGTGACGCTTACGTTTACAAGTGATGATAATTGTATTGAGGATACTACATTCATGATCACCGCTCAAGAAGATTTTGAAATATTAATTGAATCCTCTACAGGGGATACTTATTGTATCGGAGAAGCTGTAACATTGACTGCAGTCTATAACGGGGAAGGACAGGTGACATGGTTAGATGAAAACGGGACAGAAATAGGGAATGGAGATTCGATAGAGGTTAATCCTCAAGGTGTTCAAAGTTATACGGCTATAATCGTAAACGGAGACTGTGAAGATACAGCTCAGTATACACTAAATCCATCAGGTGTAGAAATAACTTTGGAATATCCAGATGTAGTTTGTGAAGAAAGTCTAGTTACGGTGTTAGTGGTAAACACGGGTTCTGGAGATTTTGAATACACTTACGATGTAAACGGAACAGTAACCACATCAAGTGATAATCAAATAGAGATATTAGTAGATATGGATATTGTAGGTTCGGTAACAGTTGTAAACGGAGATGGATGTGAGGCATCAGCAGATTTTGATATTACTTACGGAGCAATAGAGGGATTAGTTGTAGAAGCGGATCCAGATATTATTAATATTAATTCGAGTACAGTGCTTAGTACAAATCTTGTAGGAGATTTTACTTATTCATGGGCTCCTCCGGAAACTTTAGATGATCCTACCTCTGATATGCCAGTTGCAACTCCGATAGAAGAAAATACGACGTATACCGTTACGGTTACTAATGCCGATGGCTGTACAGCGACAGGACAGGTAGAAGTTACAGCACGTATACCTCAGTGTAATCCGGATGATGTTTTTATTCCTAATATGTTTACTCCTAATGGAGACGGCGTAAATGACATTTTTAAAATAGAAAGCATATTTGTAGAGGAAATGAGCATGGTGATATTCAATAGATGGGGGCAAAAGGTATTTGAGTCTACTACTTTAGGGTCAGGATGGGATGGCACTTTTGAAGGTTCGCAACAAGATCCGGATGTATATGTTTACTGCGTGACAGCAAGGTGTATTAATGGGATAGATTACGTAGCTCAAGGCAATATTACACTTATGAAATAAAAGGCCAGAAAAAATATTTATGAAGCGGGAGACATATTTACGTATGACTCCCGCTTCTTTTTTAATGTTGATGTACTTTTGTATAAATTATTAAGGTAAAATGAGTAAACACGGAAGAGTATTAGTTGCGATGAGTGGAGGTATAGATAGTACTGTTACTGCTATGATGTTGCATGAACAAGGATACGAAGTGGTAGGTATCACCATGAAAACATGGGATTATGCATCATCTGGATCTTCAAAGAAAGAGACAGGATGTTGTAGTTTAGACTCTATTAATGATGCTAGGCAGGTTGCCGTGGAAATGGGTTTTCATCATTTTATAATTGATATACGAGAGGACTTTGGCGATTTTGTGATTGATAATTTTGTAGATGAGTACATGGCAGGTAGAACGCCTAACCCTTGTGTACTTTGCAATACTCATATAAAGTGGAGTTCCTTATTAAAAAGAGCCGATGCCATGGATTGTGAGTTTATAGCGACGGGCCATTATGCTATTGTAAATGATCTTGACGGCAGAAAATTCGTTTCCAAAGCTAAAGATGACCACAAGGATCAATCTTATGTATTATGGGGATTAAGCCAAGAATGCCTTTCTAGAAGCCGTTTTCCTTTAGGACCTTATACAAAACCAGAAGTACGTAAAATGGCATTAGATTATGGATACGAAGAGCTATCTAAAAAAGCAGAGAGCTACGAAATCTGTTTTGTACCTGATAATGACTATCGAGGCTTTTTGAAACGAAGAGTAGAAAATTTAGAAGAAAAAGTAAGCGGTGGATTATTTGTTAATAAACATGGCGAAATTATCGGTAAACATAAAGGGTATCCTTTTTATACTATTGGCCAAAGAAAAGGATTAGGACAAGCATTTGGAAAACCGATGTACGTTACTAAAATAAATGCGGAATCTAATACTGTTGTCTTAGGAGAAGTAGAGGATTTATTAAAAAATGGAATGGAAGTGTACAAAGTTAATTCAATGAAGTATTCTGAAATTCCTCACAATTTTGAAGCAGTAACTCAAGTTAGATATAATAGCTCCGGAACACTAAGTAAGATTTCTAATTTAGAAGGTAAGGTAAGTGTAGAGTTTTACGCAGATGTCAGAGGGGTAGCACCGGGACAATCCGCAGTCTTTTATGAAGGAAATGATGTAGTCGGAGGAGGTATAATTTATAAGAGTCTGTAATATTCCGAAATACATATTAACTTTATTGATAATTTGTAAATAATTATAATCCTTTGAGTTATGAAGTATCTGTTTTTTTTAAGTCTAGCGATCTTAATTTTGAGCCTTGCCTCTTGTGGTAATGAAATAGAGGAGCCTGTAGATTTTGAACTAGGATTAGAATATGCTCCACTAGAAATAGGAGATTATAGAATCTATAGTTCTGATTCTATCGTTTATAGACAAGGAGGATTAATTAAGGATTCTTTATCTGGATTTATAAAAGAGGAAATCGTAGATACTTTTAGAGATGCTCAAAATATTCTTAATTACCGAATAGAAAGATCATTCAAAAGATTATTAAATGACCAATGGGCGATTTCTGATATTTGGTCAGCCTCACGATCAGAAAATAATTATATCAGAAACGAGGAAAATTTAAAATTCGTAAAATTAATTTTTCCTATTAAACAAGGGATCAGTTGGGATGGAAACGTGTTTTTTGATGAAAATGTCCAAGTTACAGAGAGTGGCGATAATTTACAACCCTATAAAAATTGGGAGTATACTTACGATGTTGTCGATTCTACTTATACTAATGGAAATATCGTAGCTAATGATGTAATTCAAGTATTACATGTGGATGATGAGATAATTATAGAAAAAAGAGTGTCCTCAGAGCTTTATGCAAAAGGAATAGGACTAGTTCAAAAAAGGATGACCATATTAGATTGCCAGTCTTGTAATGAAGGCTCATTTGAGGAGGATGCTGAGGTGGGTTATATTTTAAGATGGGATCTTATAGAGAACAACTAGTCGTAATTACATGGATAATTTTGTTGAGGTAGGGAAATTAAAAAAGACTTTTGGAAGTGAAGGTGATATTTCTTATCGTCTATTTTCTGAGAGAGAAGTAACTCTGGAGGTAAATGACCCTATTTTTTTAAATTTAGAAGGAATCTATGTCCCCTTTTTTTTAACAAAAAAAAATGTCGATGGTAAAAGTGTACTGCACTTACAAGATATCGATTCTTTAGAAGAAGCAGAATTATTAGCTGGAAATGCCATATATTTAGATGATAAAGATATCGCATACAGTTCGGACCCCACAGAACAACTAGAATATGCCTTTTTAAAAGGCTTTACCATTATAGACCAACATAATAATCACGTAGGTATAATTAGAGAAGTTTCTAGTTATCCTATGCAAGAAATGGCTGTTATTGAGAATAATGTCCTCATTCCACTAAACGAACGTCTAATAGTAGATGTTAATCATTTAGAGAAGAAACTCGTTTACGAGTTGATCGAGGGTTTATTAGATTAAAGCTATTGATTTGTATAGATCGACATAGTTCCAAAAAATGGTGAAATGATTAACTACTTTAGTCAATTATTGTACAATTGCAATAATTTGAAAAATGTTAATATTATATATGTAGTGGTATAAGTAAAAATAGATGTCTTATAGGAGTAGACAGAGAAAATGAAGGTAAATTTCAATATAATGAGTAAATATGGGTGGTTGTTATGCCTTGTGCTTTTTTGCATGGGAGTAACAAGTAATTCCTTTGCTCAAAAATTTGAATTCAGAAGTCATATAGGCGTACTTTACTACCAAGGTGATCTTTCTCCTCTACCTATCGATCTTAGTTTTTCTAAAGGCCACTTAGGAGTAGGTGTATCAGGTGGTTATAATTTTAATAAGTTTTTATCTATTCATGCGAGAATGCTAAAAGGAACGCTTTCAGGAAGCGATGCGGATGCTTCTGATCGTGGAAGGCGTAGAAGGAATTTATCATTTAGCACTTCTTTAGAAGAATATGGATTAAACGCGGAGTTTAATATTAATGCATTATTTAAAAAGTTAGATCGATACGGATTACAGTTTTACTATACAACAGGAATCAATATTTTTAAATTTAACCCTCAGACCTATTATAACGGACAATGGGTGGATTTAAAACCTTTGGGTACAGAAGGGCAAGGTATTCCCGGTGTAGGTGAGGGAGAGGATTATAAGCTTTCTCAGTACAACATTCCATTTGGGGTTGGGGTAAAATTTAAAATTAAAAATAGATACTCATTTGGTTTAGAATTATCCTCGAGATGGACGTTTACAGATTACATTGATGACGTTAGTACATCCTATGTATCCTATCAAGAATTACTAGAATCTAATGGTGCTTTAGCTGCCAATCTAGGGAATAGAACAGGAGAATATCTAAATACGCCTCCAGTAGATATCGAAACAGGTTTTGGAAGAGGTAACCCTAATGATAATGACTGGTACATGTATACTGGAATGTATTTTAGTTACGGGATTGGTAGATTTATATCAGCAAAAATTATCAATGGACAACCTGTCCGATTAATAAAACCGGGAATATAAAATTCCTGTATTATCATAGTGATAGTAATTTTCTGTTAAGCTCTCCTGTTATCGTTCTTAATCATTATCTAATTAATCTATTAGATATTTTCCTTTTTATTATTAATTTCCTTGTGTTCTCGCAAAATTAAAGGTTGTAATCTATGGTAAAGAAATATAGAAATAATGGTGCAATTGGAGCATTATTAGATGAATATGAGAGAAGTATAAATGAACTAAAACAAGTGATTTTAAACTTGACTACCTATGAGTTAACTAACATTGTCGATCATGAAACCAGTGATACAGATTGTAGATCTATTCAGAGTATTTTAAGCCATGTTGTGGAATCGGGTTATACATATGTTATCGAAATACGAAAATCTCTAGGAGAGAATATAAATTATATAAGAAAAGAACTGTTTAGTTCAACAAAGGAATATGCGGACGCATTAGAGAAAATGTTTGCCTATAATGAAAAACTATTTGAAGATTATCCTAAGATAAAACTTGAAGAATTTGATTCAGATGGAAAGTTTAAAGTTCGATGGGGGCAAAAGTATGACCTTGAACAAATGTATGAACATGCAATAGTTCATATTTTAAGGCATAGAAGGCAAATTGAAAGATTTAAATTAAAATTAGAAAATGAAAATGCCAGCTAATACTGCAAGACGTTTTAAAGCGAAGTGACTTTTAATAATCATCTTCTCACCTTTTAATTTTATTAGACTATATAATCGCACCAGCAATAGCTGCGGTAATAAAACAAGCTACCGTTCCACCGATCAAGGCCTTCATCCCAAATTGTGTCAGCGTGCTACGCTGTCCAGGAGCAATGGCCGAGATCCCACCGATCTGTATTCCGATAGAGGAGAAATTTGCAAAACCACATAATGCATAAGTGGCAATAATGACTGACTTTGGGCTTAAAGCCAATTCTGAAGATTGCTGGATTCCACTAAGGTTTACATAAGCTACCACCTCATTTATGACCGTCTTAGTTCCTAATAGCTGACCTACTTGTACTATTTCGCTAGAGGGAACACCCAGTAGCCAGGCGATAGGAGCAAATAACATTCCTAAGATATACTCCAGGCATAGGCATGTGTAGTTCCCACCTGTGGATGTGTTTATGAGATCATTTAAGCCTATGCTTCCTATTAAAAATAAAAGTCCATTAACAAAGGCTATCAGAGCGATAAAGACTAAAAGCATAGCTCCTACATTTACGGCCAGTTTTACACCATCTGTAGTCCCTATCGAGATTGCATCTAATATATTATTTCCTAATTTTTCTTTAGGGACGTTGATGACACGATCGATTTTAGTATCCTTCGCTTCTGGATAAAGCATTTTTGCAGCAACTATAGCCGCGGGTGCAGAAATAATCGAAGCCGTTAAAAAATGTATAGCATATTCGTCTCCTAGTAGAGATATAAATAATGCAAATACTCCTCCCGCTATTGTTGCCATACCTCCTGTCATGAGGCACATGATCTCAGACTTAGTCATGTTTTCTAAGTAAGGTTTTATGACTAAAGGAGCTTCTGTTTGTCCGATAAAAACATTGGCAGCAGCCGCAAGACTCTCTGCTCCTGATAGATCCATAAACTTGCTTAGAACTTTAGCTAGTCCATAAATAATAAACTGCAGAATTCCCAGATAATAGAGAATAGAGGAAAAAGCAGCAAAGAAAATGATCGTCGGTAATACCTTAAACGCAAATACAAAACCTACTTTAAATGGAACCTTTACCATTTCTCCTTGCTCGGCGTTATACGCATTAGATTGTAGCCATCCGTCATCAGGCCAGCTCCCAAAAACAAAGGCGGCACCCGCATCGGTATAGCTTAAGAGCTTAACAAAACCGCCTGCGATGATATCAAAAATCTGGTATACAAAATCTACTTTTAATATGGCTAGAGCCAATATCAATTGAAGTATCATTCCTCCAGCCACTAGTTTCCAATTAATATTCTTGCGATCACTACTCATAATATAGCAAATGGCAAGCATTGAAACCACTCCTATAGCTCCTCTAAAAATATCATACAACATAGCAGGTATTATTTAAAAAAGTAAAATATAAAAATTAAAGTTCATAACAATTTAATGTTCGTATTAAATCTAAATTTATTTACTCATTAGCTTTTGTATTTTTGTCCTTTATGGCATCAGACAAAATATTAATCGGCATTTCTGGAGGGAGTGGATCTGGAAAAACATCTTTTGTAAACAGCATCAGGAGTCTTTTTACCGAAGAAGAACTATGCATCCTTTCTATGGACGAATATTACCACCCTCGAGAATCTCAGCAAGTAGATCAGGAAGGTTTTAAGAACTTTGATTTACCTAGTTCGATAGATTATAAAAGTTTTAAGAACGATATCGAAAAACTAATCACAGGAAAAACAGTAGAAAAAGAGGAATACACTTTTAATAATGCTAAAAAAGAACCACGCTTGTTATTTTTTAAACCTGCTCCAATAATAATCGTCGAAGGACTATTTCTATTTTATTATAACGAGATATCTGAGTTGCTTGATTACAAGGTGTTTATCTCAGCCAGCGATGACCTAAAGGTAATACGTAGAATAAAAAGGGACCGCATCGAACGTAATTATCCGTTAGATGATGTTCTCTATCGATATGCTCACCATGTTAAGCCATCATACGAAGAATTTATAGCTCCTTACAAAGAGGAGGTGGATATTGTTATCAATAATAACAAGAGCTACGATAAAGGATTAAATATTCTGAAGGGGTTTATGAATGATTTCCTTAAATAAATGTAGGGAAAGGATCATCTCCTGTGATACTTCTTTCTGAAGCCTGTACCATATTACTTTGCATCTGTGTAAAAACCTGTTCTACCTTTGTAAAAAATGTAGCATCACAAAACTTAACAGCCGTAGCAACATTAGATACTGCAGCACCATCTCTAAACCGATAAGATTGCATCAGCATACCATCTTCTATCTGTATCGTAATTTTAGCACTCATTTCTAAAATAGTAATTTTATATCTCGGATGTGGGACGTCTCCTAAGGTTCTCATTTATATTTATTTCTGATTGCTTTTGTTATGGTTTTATATACTTTCTGCAGATCAGGATTGTCATCCAATTTTTCTACATGATTTTTTAAGACCCTTGTATCATTTCTTTTTGCTGGTCCGGTTTGGACAGCGTTAGGATTATTAGATAGAGCCTTATGTATAGTTTCCTTTATTAATGGATGGAGATGTTTAAAATCAACTTTTCGCTTTTCTGATATATCAGAGGCTTCTCCTAAAATATAATTGACAAAATTATTTACCAGTACCGCGGCGATATGCAAATCACTGCGTTCCTCGTCCGTCACTTTTTTTATTTTAGATGTAAATATTTTGGCTAAAGAGTTTAGGACTTTTTTGGTTTTTAGATTATTAGAAGTGATAAAAAATGGAATATCTGCATAGTTTAATTTTACCTCTTTAGAAAAACTTTGTAATGGATATAGGACGCCGTTATTTGTAAATTCGCTCAGAACATCAGAGCCTATGGAACCAGAGCAGTGACAGATGATTTGTTTTTTGTCTAGTGTAAAAGGTAATTTCTGACTTAGATACTTAATGCGATTATCAGGAACCATCATTATGTAAATATCAGC
>CALLXF010000054.1 GCA_938015805.1 uncultured Saprospiraceae bacterium
TAATCAGGATGACATCCGTTTTCGTCCAAGCGTAATAACCAGGAGTCACTGGTAAAAATAACAAACTCAGGATTCCTATAAGTTTTTCTTCCGGCACATATCAAGTCTCCTTCAGGCGTTTCTACCACATTTAGAAACCTCCCACTATTGACTTGACCATAGTCGTCATAATCTATGATGTAGCGTTCCCATAGAATTTCTCCTGTCTCGATATCTAGTTTTATTAAATATGGAGCATTAAAATGACTAATCGTATCTGGATCTTCCTGTCCATACTCAAAATACCAACTGGCACTTCCTCCAGCGATTAAATCTCCATCTTCTGTTTCCGTAAAATGGAAAATGGTCTTTTTACCAAAAGAGCTTACTGTAATATCCTTATTATGCCATAATACGGTACCATCGGATTCCATAAGTACAAACTCATTATCTCCAAAATCATCTCCTTCCTTTTCATAAAACAATAATCCTTCTGATGTGAGATACGGCGTATTATGAAAAGAATACGTTCCTAAAGTATCAGCTATATATTCTACGTTTTGATCTTCGCGACTCGTGTATTTTAAAAACCCGATTTCTTGTCGATTAAACACCTCAGAGGGATTGCGAGTAATTAATTCTGAAAAAATATAAAGCAATGAGTTGTCATTATTGCTAAGAGCATATGGCATTTGTACTCTACTCACTTCAGGATTTATTACATGAGACGGGAAGGTGTAAACCGTATCCAAAGTAAGATCACCTTTATTAATCCACATTATAAAGGGTTGCTCTCCATCAGTCATGTTATCATCATTATCGATCCATCCTGTTGCAACAAAATGATCCTTAAAAGATGTTAGACTAGCATCAGCAGCTTCCATTGGATTTATATCGAAAGGATCATACTCTATTAAAGCTATCGAGTCTAAATCCAAATCCAATTTTAAGAGATTAATAGGGTTTTTATCGATAGCATAATCAAATTCGTAATGATTAAGTATGTATAAATGATCATCCTCTATGAGCATATTAATCCCATAATCTGTCTGTTCTATTAACCATAAAAAATCTCGTTCTTGGAGGATGTTTCCATCTACATCTGTTTTTACTACTTTGGTCGCAGTCGTCCGTTCGTCATTATCATTAATGTACGCGTAGCTCGCCAAAAGATATAAAAATCCATCATTCTCGATCATCAGCTTAAACCGATCAGAACTTCCGATTCCATCAAAATCAAAGACCTTTGAATAGTACTGCTGTGCTTCAATATTTGAACTGATCACCAAAAAAAATATGAAAATCGATACTTTTTGCATTAGCTATTCTTCATGATGGGAGTAAGTTACTATCTATCCACCTTAAAAACAAATAGCCGATAGTCATTACAGACTACCGGCTATTTATGATATTCTTGACTTCTTTTATCCTTTACCTACATTATTATAGGCCTCTATTAATGCCTCTACTTTTTCTTTCTGCATCTCGATCGTTTGTCTAGCATCGTCTTGTTCCTTTAGGTTCTGCTCTATATTCTCCTCAGCCTCGATTATTTTTTTCTGGTACTTATCGATATCCTTATGGTAGTCTTTGTTCTTATCCTCTAGCTTGGATAATTTTTTATTAAAGTTCTTTAGTTCTTTTTCTCCATCTTCCATTGCTTTTTTAGCTACTTCCTTGTTTACTAGATTTGCATAATCCGTTAAAAAGTTTCTCACACCTTCTTCCTCGTCATCACCATTGCCGATAAACTTTGCTCCGTCATCGATAAACACTAAGGCACGTGCCATGTTCTTTCCTTCCTCCACTTTAAAGTAAATATTTACGGGAGTGGTTCCACCTAAATTAGGAATGGTAGTCTGTACCATGTATAATTCTTTGGCCTTTTTATTTTTTTCTAGTTTACCATATTCCTTGACGTGCTCTTTCCATTTTTTCTCAGCTAATTTTTTATTTGCGTTTTCAAATTCCATCACAAAAGCTGGTTTATTTCCTAAGCTCATGGAACTAGATTGGATACTGATCTGAGCATGAGCACCAGATACCAAAGAAAAAATAAAAGCTAGCGTTAAGGCTACAAAAAGTTTGATTTGTTTCATTTCTTAATGATTAGTTTGCGTTATTAAGACTCGGATTTTTAAAAATCCTTCATTTTTTGACTATTAATTTTTTGTTAAATACAAGATTTTCTCATTTAACCTTCGCTTCTTGTTGGGTTAAACCCAATGTTCTATTACCTCATAAGATACAAAAACGAATCCATAATAATGGAAATAGCAAAAAAGAGAAGGTACTTATGATTAGGTCATAATCTAATTTCTAAGTTATCTCTCTCATTGGCGAAAGCCACATCTCCTCTGGCATCACGGACAATAGTCCCACTTAAAGAAATTTAAAATCCCACGAGTTTCTTTAATTCATGGTTATAACTACCATTGGCGAAAGCCGAATGCCCCTAAGCTTACGAACTGTGGTTTTTTATTTATATCGATAAATTCAGGATAGATGTCGAATAATCCATCATAGTTTGCTACATTCCGATAATTTTATTTTCGAGTTGTAAAGCTTAGATTGTTAAACGTAAAACTGATTAATGAGTAATATCCT
>CALLXF010000055.1 GCA_938015805.1 uncultured Saprospiraceae bacterium
TGATAGGTACTAGTTCGTCCCCAGTAGAGATGATCATCACTTTTGGTAATCTTGCCACGGTGCAATCGGACTTCCCGATACTCGCAGCGATCCCTATTTCTGCTGAGGATAAGACCGTATCTTTTTCAACGACTAAAGTGCCTTTTGCTAGATCAGAGCCTCTAAAATGTACATTTTGTTTTTCTTTAATTTCCTCAATTAATATTGTGGCTGTCCCATTTTGCAGACGGATATCTTCGTATCTGATAACAGTGTCACAGCCTTTTGGTAATATGCTGCCCGTCATAACCTCTATGCAAAATGTAGGATCCGTGAGAGATAATTGAGCTCGACCGGCAGGGGCAATTTCTTCGATTTTATATTCTTTTTGACCTGAAGAAAAGGAAGCAAAATGGATAGCGATTCCATCCATAGAAACACGATCGTAAGGAGGTAGCTCTCTATCCGTATGCCATTCTTCTTTCAGGGTGCGACCTATGCATTTTGCTAAGGGTAATTTTTCTATTCCAAAATCTTTCTTGGTAGACCTGATAAGTTCTATAGCCTCTTGTGCAGTGATCATAAGGATTTATTTTGGCTTTCGCCAATGTGAAATTTTGCCAAATACATTAAGATGAGGATTTAGATATAAACGCTATGGCCTCGTCATGTTCTTTTTTGTTATTGACATTAGTCATACATCTTAGGTCTGTCATTACTAACTCTTTGATATCAGTATTGATTAATACTTTTCTGGGGCATGAGTAACCTTGGCTTAAAAATTCTAGTAAAATAGGATATGCTCTCGGTTCCCAGATTGTGATTAAAGGTTCGGGAAATTTAGTTTCTGGATTATGAAAACAAGTAGCCACTTTACTCGTGTCTCTATTAGAAACCAGTTGCTCAATAGTAGTATGGTCCATATACGGTAAGTCACATGCGATGGTGATCCAAGCGTGATTAGGGTAGGCTCTGAATGCTGATAATATTCCTCCGTAAGGACCTAGTCCATCAAAAGTATCCACAATTTTTGGATATGTAGTCGTTAATTTTTGCTCTTGGTTTTTACTACAGCTGATAAAAGTCTCTTTGCAAAACGGCTTTAAAAGATCAGCCATATGTTCTCTTTGAGGTTTGTCATGATACACGATACCTCCTTTGTCATGTCCCATCCTAACACTTTTTCCTCCAGCTAAGACTAGGCTGTGTAATGGTGGTGAAGATTCATAATAATCATTGAGTATATATTTACTGATGCCTTTATAATCCTGCACATCGGTAATAAGTACTTTTTTATGATATACTAAATCTTCGATAAAATCATAGACTCGATTTGATTTATCGTCTAAAACAATGATGCGGATATCTGTAAGGCGATCTATCTTCCTCTTAAGTGAATCTTTCTTTTTTTCATTGATAAAAACGATCTGCTTAGTTCCTCTATAATGATTTCCATTGATCAGAAGTAGATCTAAATCATTAAAATATTTGCGTTGTTGTTTTGCTTCTAGGGTAGATTTAAAACTCAGCTGTTGATAATTGATCTTATTGCTATAGTAGGTGCAGAATTGATTATTGGCCGTAGCCGCATTATGATCTTCGTCTATGTAACCGATATTTAAGTTTTTTGATAATTCTTCATTGATCTGAGCTGCCATTTCCGTGATGACAGTGCATGGTGCTCCGATTAATGCCCATTCGTTAAAATGGAAGTCGCCACCTAAAGGTTTTGTCAAAGCAGTATGTTTAGTATGTTTTTTTATTTTTTTGATGATCGATGTTTTTTAATAATTATCTCACTTTAGATACTTCCTGTATTAAAGCGTGTCTAAGAAGAGCTAAATTACAATCTACATATTTACTAATATATTATAAACAGATAAGTTTAAATGCAGTTTTACTGTGGGGTATTCTTAATAAGTAATATGGTTATGTAGTCATACCTGATGTTTTAAAGAAAAGGGAGATAGTAATGAATCGGTAAGACTAATTTTTATCTTATAAAGATGCCCTGTACGTAAAATTAAGAATATCTTTTTTTGACTCCGTTCTAATTTAGATAAAGAAATGAATCCGTTCCACGGATTAATTTTAAAGTCCTTATACTTGTTTAAGACTTACACATTTAACACAAATCAACTAACCTTAATATCAGTTTGGGAAATAAGCGATACATCAGACAGACGCTATTATCAGAAATAGGAGAGGAAGGACAGCAAAAACTGACAGATGCTAATATCTGTATAGTCGGATGTGGAGGACTCGGTTCGATCGCAGCATCGTATCTTGCGGCAGCTGGGGTAGGACAACTGATTTTAGTAGATGGAGATAAACCAGAACTATCTAATTTACACCGCCAAGTGTTTTTTACAGGGAAAGAAAACCTAAGTAAAGCTGCTGCCTTGGCCGAACGTATAGCTGAGAATAATCCCGAAATAAAAGTAGAGGTGGTGTCCATGATGCTTTCTAAAAATAACATTGTGAGCATCTTAAATGATGTAACACTAGTGTTAGAGTGTACAGATGATATGATGTGTAAATATCTGGTAAATGACTGGTGTAGTCTTAATAAGATTCCACTTGTTTACGGAGCAATATTTAAATACGAGGGATATCTTTCATTGTTTAAAAACACTTCCTCAAATTGCATTCATTTACGTGATATTTTTCCAGAACCCGATCTCTCCATTCCGACCTGTTCCGAGGTGGGTGTTTTAAGTACTATAGCTGGTATGATCGGTCTGTTGCAAGCAAATGAGGCTATAAAATACATCCTTCAAATAGAAACTTCTTTATCTGGTTATCTGCTTACTTATCATGCTCTCACTAACGAACAGCTAAAATTAAAGTTAAAGAAAAACTGGTCAGGCGATATAAAAAAAATCTATACGACTGAGAACTATGGTTATGCTCTGCCTTGTGATTTTGTTCCGGAAATAGATCTACAGACGTTATTAAAACATAGATCTGATTATCATCTCGTTTCTATTTTAGAAAAAGCGGAGCATGAGTCCATTGATAATAACGTAGAGCATATGCCTTTATCTCAAATAGATACTACCACAATTCTAAAAACTGGTAAGCCGATGGTTTTTTACTGTATGTCAGGAAAAAGATCTGCACATTTAGTTAGTTCATTTTTAAAGTACGACGCTTCCGCAAATGTGTTTTCCTTAAAAGGAGGTTTGAAAAAATTCAAGGAATAAACGGCTGTATTTTACTTAAAAGAAAGCAACTATAAGATGGTCATTGAACAGATATTGTAAGCAAGAGAATTTATTAATATTACTATTATCATTTCTACTAACTTTTACTTGTAAAGTAGGTTCTATAAATCTTCTTTCGAGGATAAAAAGCGATATAAAGTGCCGGATATAGCAGCCACGTAATCAAAAAAAATGGACCTTTAAATGTCATGTCATCTATGATATACGAACTGTCTTCTGTGATTTTTTTTACGATATGTTTATGTCTCCAGAACGTAAGTGGAAAGGGTAGTGTGACTCCTTCGTCTATAAAATAAGCTTGATTTTCATCTTGATGGTCTTCTATGATTTTACTGATCCATTCTGATTTTATCGGGCTTAAAAACTTTAAATGTACGATATCGCCTTTTTTAGAACCAGTAAAAGCTACGATTTCCATTTTGGCATTTTTGGGTTTTAATGCTTCAAATAAGTTTCGATCAAATCGTTGCATGATGTCTAGGTAGTTTCCATCGACTTTAGTCTTTAGTTGTATGTTCATTATTATAAATGCTTTATATACTGCTAGAAAGTATTATCACATTCTTATAACCTCTAAGCGTAACTAAAGTTGGAATTAGAAGAAGGTTATCTCACAAATTCTAAAAGTAGAAATTTCAAATTCCAACGATTAGATTTTAATTGCTAAAATTAGTAACTGATTTTATACATAAATAAGCACTTGTAATTTTTTTGAATAAATCTAAATATTTATCATAAATAGATAAACCTATGTCAGGAAAAATTGTTATACTTGCATAAATGAAAGTAATACTGTCATTTAGTTTTAAGTGTATTAATAACATTTATTCATGTTTGCTTAAATTTTAACACTATGAGAAAAGCTTTCTATTTATTTCTACTATTTCAGTTCACTCATTTATCTATCATTGATGCTCAACGTAACGAGTATTGGTTAAATTCTGGTGATCTAAGTTTACGCCAAAATGAGCTGCAGATCGCTTTAAAAAATTATAATTTTCATATAGAAAATAATCCAGATGATCCTATAGGCTATCTTAAACGTGCTAGATTGTATGAGGCAATCGGTAGGAAATCGGAGAGTTATCTAGATATACAAGTTGCAGAAAGATTAAATCCTCTTTCGTTGATGATCGTTAACCCTGCTATGAGATCAAAATACTCTGCAAAAAAATCTTATGGTTATGATTTTCAGAATTTAGATGAAGCTTTTATAAAATCTCCATCTAAACTAAAAGAGTATAAATCACTATTAGACAGATTATCTTTAGAGCATTCTCAGGATTCGCTCCTACTGGATGTTATTTACGAGATAAATTCTATGAATTTAGATAATGCAGAGAGCCTTCTTTTACAAATTAGGGAAACGACTCTTAATCAAGCTCTAAAGTATGACCTAGCTGGTAAAATCCAGATGAAGAGAATGAATTACGATCAGGCTATTGAGAATTTCTCAAAAGCTATAGAATCGGATTCTCTTTTTGCCATAGCGTATCATAATAGAAGTATATGTTATAAATTAAAAGGTCAATATCAAAAGGCTGAGGCAGACCTAGATCAAGCAATAAGTATAAACGATAATATTTCTTTGTTCTATTTTACCTATGCAAAACTTAATGAAAAGAAAGGTACTGATCAAGCTGCTTTGGAATATTATTCTAAAGCATTAGAAATCGATGAGGATTATGCAGAAGCACTCGTAAACTACAGTCAGCTATTAAAAGGACTAGGCGAGTACGAAGAAGGTCTTAAGTATCTAAATAAGGCTATCGGTCAAAGCCCTAACAAGATAGAAAACAAATTTCATAAAGCTAATCTGCATTTTGTTTATGCTAATTATGAACAAGCTATATCGGAATATGATTCTTTTTTAGATGAACATCCGCAAGATGCAGATGCCCTTTTTAACAAAGGATTATCTATGATTCTGATTAGAAGGACACCTGATGGATGTCAGGAAATAGAAAGCAGTTTAGTGATAAAGGATTCTGATAAAAGAAGAAATTTATTTAATATGTTTTGTGATCTATAAGATAGTAAGACCTGGGTTAACCGCTTTTTTTACCTATTGGATAAAAATTGATTGGGTTTCTTTAGGATATAGAAGTAATGTTTAACATATAGAAAATCAGGGTCTTGCATTAACCCAGTAAGACCCATTTTCTAAATATTCCTTTTTCCAGATAGGTACTGATTCTTTAAGCCGATCGATGGCATACTCGCAGGCAAGAAAAGCATTTTTTCTGTGGATAGTAGAAACCGCAATAATCACAGCCTTTTCTGTTATGGATACAACTCCGGTGCGATGATGTATAGCTACTTTCTTGGCCTTGAATTTTAAGTGGCATTCCTCTGCTATTTTATTCATTTCTTTAACTGCCATTTCTTTGTAGGCTTCAAATTCTAGATGGGTGACATCTTCATTTTTATTTCTGTTACGGACTGTTCCGACAAATAAACAAATGCCTCCACAACCTTCGTTTACTACAAAGTCATAGCAGCGATCTATAGATAAAAGTTTAGGACTGATAAGTATGTCTATTTTGTTATCCACCGGCTACAGGAGGTATAATAGCAATCTCGTCTAGATCACTTATTTCTAAATTATCGTTTGCATATTCCTGATTAACAGCGACCATACACGACTTTACATTGGCGAAAGCCTCATAGTTTGTCATGAGCCATTGACGTAAGTCAGAAACCGTTACGATTGCATGATCCTTTATATTTAAAGTTTCTGTAGAAGTAATATCTTTTGCAATCCCAAAGCACTTAATTTTCATAACGCTAAATTATAATGGTTGTATTATAAGGTATTTATATAAAAGTCTTATCGCCACTACAAGTATAAGTATTCCCGTTATCTTTTTTACCCATCGCGGGCTTAAGATCTTAATACTAAATTTACTTCCGATTAGTCCACCTAGGAAAACAGCAACAAGAAGGCATACAAGTAATTTTAGAGGTGGTGAAAAACCATGGAGCACTAACTGTCCACTCAGTCCTGCTAGCGAATTTATAAATATAAAAGTAGCTGTAGTAGCTGCTATGATTTTAGGTTTGTCCCATCTAATAAGGTGCAGTATAGGTGATAGAAAAATGCCTCCTCCGATTCCAACGATACCAGATAGAAATCCAATTCCACCTCCAATCATCCCTGAAGAAAAAGGGTGTAATTTTTTAGTACTGCTCGGTGGTTTTTGGAGCAGCATTAGTAAGCCAGCAAAAAATAATGCTGTTCCTAGAATTATAAAAAATGCTTTCTCTTGAATGGGAAATTTTCCACCTATATAGGCCAGTGGTACACTAAGTATAATCAGAGGAATAATTTTTTTAAGCGATAAGATTCCATGACGATAAAATAGGATAACACTTCCTATGGTCACTGTAATATTGCACAGTAAAGCTATCATGCGTATCTCTATAAAATCTATAGAACATAAAGCCAATACCGCTAAATAACTAGAACCACCTCCAAATCCCGCTGCCGAATAAACAATGGCGATTAGAAAAAAAATAGGAATTAATAAGGTAAGATCTGTGATCAATAGTAAAAAGGTATAAGTCAAAAACGAAAATTACATTAATTTGCTCGATAGCGTAAAAAAGCTTCGATAAAATACACATATATTAAAGCCTCTTCTAAATTTGCTGCTAATCCTAAAGCTAATAGAAATAGAAAAGTAAACAATCTGAAAGAAATAAGAAACATAATACATACTTATGATGCCTCTGATTTAAGTAATGATAAATGGGCATTGGCCTCTGTCGTAAATGTAGAGGAATCTTCTTATCGACGGATCGGTGCTCGTATGCTGGTTAATAGTAACGGAAAATGGATCGGTGGTATTAGCGGTGGATGTCTAGAAGGAGATGCACTCAGACGATCTAGATTAGCAATTTATAAAAATGAACCATCTACTGTTATTTATGATACGATGGAAGATGATAATCATCAGATAGGAATAGGTTTAGGCTGTAATGGGAAATTAGAAGTTTTGTTTACACCGATAGACCATAGTGATAAAAATAATCCGATCGAAAAACTAAGAGCCATTACACTAAAAAATGAGCCATGTATTCTTTTAAAAGTAATTGATGCTACCTCTGATACTTCTCTTTTAGGTGCAAGTAAAATTGCTCAACCCGATCTAGAAAACTTAGATTTTTGCGATATAGATAAAAATACTTTACGATCCCTAGTCAAAGAGACTCGGCTCCAGAGACGACCACAAATTGTAAATTTGAAAAATAATAATGAGGAGCAGTTAAAATTACTTGTAGAATTTATAAGACCGGAAACGAAGATTATAATCATAGGGGATAATTATGACGTAAATGCTCTGGTAGATATTGCAACCAATTTGGGCTGGGATATACATCTTGTAGGGAAGCTGAATAAACTATCTAAAAGCACTTTTTCTAAAACAAAGAAAGTATACGATTACAATGATTATAACCAAATTCCGATAGATAATTATACTGCAGTAGTGTTAATGTCTCATGATTATAATTTAGATAAAAAAATACTATTAAAAGTGCTCGCTCAAAATCCAGCTTACATAGGGATGCTAGGACCTAAAAAGCGAAAAGAAAAAATGAAAATCGAACTGGGTATTAAGGAGGATTTAACCAGCGTTTCTCATTTTTATAGTCCGATAGGTCTGGATATAGGAGCAGAATCTCCAGAAGAAATAGCACTTGCTATTGCTGCAGAAATCGTAGCTTGCCTCCGGAATCGGAGCGGAGGTTTTTTAAAAGACCGATCAGGTACAATACACGAGAGAAATTAAATAACAATGCTCATAGATAAACATGGTCGTATAGTGGATTATCTGCGTATAGCAGTGACTGATAAGTGTAACCTCAGGTGCTTTTATTGTATGCCAGAGGAGGGAATAGACTTTGTAAAAAAGAAAGAATTACTGGACTACGAGGAGATTTTAAGACTGGTCGATTTGCTTGCTAAATTGGGTGTTTCTAAAATTAGAATTACAGGAGGTGAGCCTTTTTTAAGAAAGGAGATTATGGGTCTTTTTCGTAAGCTTACGCGAATAAAAGGGATTCAAAAAATAGCAATCACCACTAATGGAACGCTAACTCATAAATATCTGGACGAACTGATCGATCTGGGTATCACATCATTTAATCTCAGTATAGATAGTATTAATGAGGAGCGATTTAATCAGATTACTCGTAGAGATTATTTTGCTCAAGTGATGGGCTGTTATCGAGAGATGCTTCTTAGAAACGTGGATTTAAAATTAAACTGTGTCGTAATGAAGGGAAGAAATATTGATGATATTATTCCTATGGTTGCACTAGGTAAGAATAACAATGTTGCTATCAGATTTATCGAAGAAATGCCGTTTAACGGAAAGGGTGCCCATTTTGAAAATTTAGAATGGAACCACCATAAAATCCTTAATCATATTACCTCGGCATATCCGATGATTTCAAAATTAAAAGATCCTCAAGGTTCTACTTCGTTTAATTATAAAGTGAATGGATTTATGGGGAACTTTGGGATTATACCAGCGTATACGAGATCATTTTGTGGCTCTTGTAATAGGTTAAGGCTTACGCCGAATGGAACCATCAAGACGTGTCTATATGATGATGGTGTTTTTAATATTAGGGATTTAATGAGAGCGGGAGCCACTGACGAGCAATTGGTTACAACAATAAAAGAGGCTATAGGGCATAAGGCAAAGGATGGATTTGAGGCCGAGCGACAACGAAAGCTGAACCCCAATATTTCTGAGTCAATGGCTTCTATAGGCGGTTAGGGATTATTTAAGTTATAGGTAATACTTATTTAAACTCTATTAGTTTAAACCCAGATTATTAACAAAATCAACAATTTAAAATGTCTTTTACGCATATTGATAACAAAGGAAACCCTTCTATGGTAGATGTTTCTAATAAAGTGGAAACCGTAAGGATAGCTCGGGCTAGATCGATAGTAGTTTTGGATGATGAGATATTACAGCATTTAGAAGGAGAAGAGATTACTACTAAGAAAGGTCCTGTTTTTCAAACAGCCGTACTCGCAGGGATCATGGCTGTAAAGCAAACAAGTAATCTGATACCATTATGTCATCCTTTAATGATTTCTAAATGTGCTGTTGATATTCATATAAATGATCAAAAAGAAGTTGTTATAGACTGCGAGGCAAGATTAAAGGGAAAGACAGGCGTAGAAATGGAAGCATTAACTGGGGCGAGTATTGCAGCACTTACGATCTATGATATGTGTAAGGGTTTCTCCCATAACATAGTGATAAAGGAAACCAGATTAGTATCTAAGACTGGTGGTAAAAGTGATTTTAAAATATAGAACGCAGGAAGTTTTTGTAGGAAGTCACTTATCCAAATGTTAAAATTTGATTTTCTGTAACTATTTTTGAACATTCCTCGTTAACCCTATAACTACTATTTTTAACGATAAACCAGAGCAACCACCATGTCCACCAATCGAAAAAACCAAATTTGCCTAGCTTGTTTATTCTCACTCAGCTTATTTAGCTTCTTATATCTCAATTTTTACGGAATTTCTGCTGCAGAGAGTATTTCCTCTAGTGATATTTCTACTTTTCAGGCTGTAGAATCTAGTTCTTTCCCAGAAGTAAAGGCTGTTGCTGCTATTTTTTCTAAAGTAATAGAAATCGTTACGCTAAACTAGAAATCTGATATCCATTTAAAAAAGATTGGATATCCATTGCTTTTTTTCCTTGCATTTTTAACTGGAGAATAGATATTGCTCCGTCTACTGTACAATAGTGTAGGAATCTTTTTTGATCGCTTACTATAGTTCCTGGAAAATATGGGTAAACTACGTCTTCTGCTTTCTCTGCTTTTAAGATTTTCGTTTCTTTAAAATCTAGTGTTGTCCATGCTAATGGAAACGGATTTAATCCTCTAATCTGATTTAAAACCTCATTGGTATTTCGACGAAAGTCGATATGAGTATTCTCTCTGTCCAGTTTAGGAGCTTTAGAAATAAGAGAATCGTCTTGCGGAAGCAAGTGGATGTCTCCTGCATCGATTGCTTTTACTGTTTTTAAAATTACTGTTGCACCGAGTTCTTTTAATTTGTCATAAATATCCCCTGTTGTTTCAGTCTTTCCGATCGGAATCTTCTCTTGGAATAAAAGGTCTCCTGTATCTATTTTATGTTTAAGTTTAAAACTAGTCACTCCAGTTTCTGTATCACCGTTGATCACAGACCAATGTATAGGAGCAGCTCCTCTATATCGAGGTAATAGTGATCCATGTAGGTTGTAAGTCCCATGTTCTGGCATATTCCAGACAACCTCAGGTAGCATTCTAAATGCCACAACGATTTGCAAATCAGCCCGTAATGCTTTAAGTTCTTCTATAAAACTTGGAGCTTTTAAGTTTTTGGGCTGTAAAATAGTAAGCCCTTCTTCTAATGCATATGTCTTTATTGCAGACTGGATTAATTTTTTTCCACCACGCCCACCATATTTATCCGTTGCGGTGATAACTCCTACCACATTATATCCGTTTTGACATAGAATCCGGAGAGAGGAAACTGCAAAATCAGGAGTTCCCATAAAGACAATACGTAAAGCTGACATACTATTTTTTAAAATTTATTAAAAAGGCACAAATTTACCTTATAAATAGTGCATTTTTGGATCTCTGATGAAGTTACTTATGACTTTAAACATAGTCTAAAATTAAATATGTAGGCTTTGTAAATATGTATAGAAAACTTCTTAGACTTAAAAACCCAATCGGTATGAAAAAGACATTACTTTTTTTAATATTATTCCTTTGTAATATTTATGCTTTCGGGCAGCCTGCTTCTTTGGAAGGCTATGTATTTGAGTCAGGTAATAGAGGATTTTTAAAAAATATAGAAATCTCGATTATTCAAAGTAGTAATGATTCCTTAATTGGTAAAGTATTGTCTAACGGTGAGGGATACTTTAC
>CALLXF010000056.1 GCA_938015805.1 uncultured Saprospiraceae bacterium
AGATCTTTTTTGTTTCTGAGCAAATGCGAAGTATCAACTGATGCTGATTTTTTTTTATTAAGCGTTCGGTATAGGGAGTTCCGGACGTTCTCTAGTTCAACGTATAATGTGCCACCTTGTACTTAGCAAGGAACGAAAAATAAAAATAAACAAGCCCTCTTTCGGCGTAGAATTTGCCTAGGTCGCACATGGTTTAAAGATTAAAAGTATACCTGCACAGATACTTAACTCTAACAAAATCAAACAAATCAAAATTTTGTAAAAGAGAAACGACGTGGTTACAAACTACGCCTAACGAGGACAATGTCGATTTGGATGCGTCGAACATTCCCTCAATTTTCGAAAAGACATCTTGATATGTCAGATTTGAGAAAATCAAAAAATGTATTGTTTTGGGAATTAAAAAATTAAGCATCGTAATATTGAAAATAGTAGGGTTAACAATTGTGTTTTTCCTATTGATTCTTTTGGTCAATACTCTTACTTCTAATTCTGTTTTTGATTGGATTAAAGATGTAAGGGAGACTAATTATTTAGAGGGAGAAAGCAAATCTAAAGAGACTTTATTTACAATATTTTGGTTGATCTTTCCAATAGCTCTACTATTTTCAATCTTGACTACAATGATTGTCAAAAGAAAAAAGGAATAGGAAATTGTAACGCCATCCTTTGGGAGGCTTTTTAATATCATAGAAATCTTAGCTGATCTAATGAAGTGATCAATATTGAAGAGTAGAGATTTTCTTTGATTTTCTGGAAGAGCAACGATGTCTTGAAATCGTTGTAACATCTTAGGGTCATTAAAGAGGTCAGCATCTTTTGTCTCACCAAGTAAATAACCAACAGTTGTATCAAGAATCTTAGCGAGTTTCTTTGCAGCTTCAATAGAAGGGTTTATCTCATTACGTTCATACTTGCCAATAGGGGTATAAGAAGTATTGAAAATATCCGCCAAATCTTTTCGAGAAAGATTTTTTGTTTTTCTACAGTCTGCCAGTCTTTTGCCAAAAGAGTCCATAAATACACCCTACGAGAGACACCCATTCGAGTATCCATATAGAATAAAAAAAGCGTAATTCGTTAAAAACTAACAAACTACGCTTACTTACTAGTGACCAAGGAAGGATTCGAACCCTCAACCCTCAGAGCCGAAATCTGATATTCTATCCAGTTGAACTACTTGGCCATAACAGAGATGCAAAAATATGCTTTTATTAACATCATACAAATTTTACTCTCTTTACATTATTAGATCATTTAGCTCTCTACACTAGAGAAAGACATAAAACCAATTTTTTTCGAGATCAGAAATCGTTACTTCATATCAACACCCTTAGTCAGCGTAAAGACTATGCATTAAGTTTCTTTGGCTTATTTTTGCTCTTGTATAATATTGTGAAATATGCAGATAGGAACATTGAAGATCTACGGTTTATTATTGGCTCTATTTTTTAGTTTTAGCGTATCAGCTCAGAAGAAAGTTCTTTTTGAGAAATTCACAAATTCATTTTGTGGGGTTTGCCCCAATGCGAGTTTAAAAATTGCAGAAATCGTAAATGATAATCCTGATGTTATCTGGATCAGTCATTATAAACCAGTAGGCTTTCTAGATAGTCCTATGGATAATGAGTGGAGCACTGCTATTTGGAACCAATTAAATATCCCCGGCGTACCCTCCGGAATGGTGGATAGAGTTTTATATAATAACAGTATAGACCTAGGAAGTTCTGCATGGGAGTCTAAAATTCTTGAGCGATTAGAAGAACCCGCAACATTTAATATTGAGATTTCTAAGATTAGATTTAATAAAGAAACTAGAGAGTTAGAATTTAATATAGATACCAGGGCTTTAGCCAATGTAGAACCAGGATCATATCGGATAACGACTTACCTGTTAGAAGATTCTGTAAGATATCAGCAAAGCAACTATTCTAATAATATCCCAGGACATCCTCTAGAAGGTCAGGGAGATATCATTTGGGATTATATGAATATGAATGTGGTCCGTACTATTTTAGATGATCACTGGGGAACACCAGATGTCATCCCTACAGATCCTGATCCTAATACATCATACGATCATCATTATATATATCAGGTACCAGAAGACTATCGAGTAGATAAAATGCAGATAGTAGCCATGGTTTCTCTTTTTGATGAAATTAATAATTACCCAGGGGAGATCCAAAACGCCACTAGAAGGTATCTAAGTGCGGATCTTTTAAAAGACCCGCCAGAAATGTTTAGTAAAGAACTCATCGTTTTTCCTAATCCTACATCTAGCTTTTTAAATATCGAATACAATAAAGGTATAGACGAATTACAGGTATTAAACATCACTGGAAGAAATATAATGTCTTCCATTCTCGATACCCAGAATACTACCATAGATATATCTGATTTACAAGCAGGTGTTTATATTCTAAAAGTTATAAGCGGAGAAGAGGAAATTGTAAAGCGTTTTTTAAAGCAGTAATTATTCTGATACTTTTATCCTTTAAGCGTTGCTTACTTTCTAACAAAGAGCTCTGTTTTCTATATTAAACATTTAGTTTTTACGCTACTTTCTTAACGGTAATAGGTGTTCTCAAATAGCACTGAAAAGATAGGTGCGATCAGAAGTAAAGACATTCATTTACGTTGTATAATTCATATCTCTAGTTAAATTTAAGATGCAATCCATAACATCTAGTTTTTATCAAAATCTATCTAAACCCTAAACTCAATAACATTGTTGTCTTTTGTTTTTTAAGGAATCTTGCAAAACTTTTGTATCAATTCCTTTAGTAAGTTCTAAGATATTTTAATTGTTTGAATGAAATGAATCCTAATACATTGTTATTTTGTTTATTTTGGTAAAGTGCTGTTAAAACTTTCTTTTTACTTATCAGTACATTTTAAATTATCTCAACTATGAAAGTAGGAGTCCCTAAAGAAATTTCTTCAAGCGAAAAAAGGGTAGGAGCAACACCCAAAACCATTAGGCGTTTGATCAAGCAAGGCTTTAAAGTAAGCGTAGAAAAAGATGCGGGTACGCTCGCAAATTATACTGATCAATCTTATGTTGAAGCAGGAGCTACCATTGCGGCTGACGCTAGTGAACTTTATAAAGGAAGTGATATAATACTAAAGGTGCAAGCAGTAAAGGAATCAGAAATAGACTTGATGAAAAAAGATCAAGTTATGCTCAGTTATCTACAGCCAGCCCAAAATATGGATCTCTTAAAAAAGCTGGCCGATAAAGGTGTAAACGCGATCGCTATGGATGCCATTCCTAGGATTTCTAGGGCCCAAAAAATGGATGTTCTTTCTTCCATGGCAAACATAGCTGGTTATCGCTCAGTAGTAGAGGCGGCAAATCATTACGGTCGATTTTTGAATGGGCAGATAACCGCAGCTGGTAAAGTTAATCCTGCAAAAGTATTAGTCATAGGAGCAGGTGTTGCAGGTCTAGCAGCCATTGGTACGGCTCGATCATTGGGAGCTATCGTTATGGCTTTTGATACTAGGATGGAAGTGGCAGAGCAGATAGAAAGTATGGGAGCTTCTTTTCTTACGGTTGATATAGAGGAGGATGGTTCGACCGCATCAGGATATTCCAAAGTAATGAGTGAGGCATTTATAAAAGCGGAAATGGAGTTGTTCTCAGAGCAAGCAAAAGATGTAGATATCGTAATTACTACTGCCCAGATTCCTGGTCGTCCAGCTCCTAAGCTATGGATGGATTATCATGTTGCTGCGATGAAAGCAGGTTCTGTTATTGTCGATCTTGCGGCCTCCTCGGGAGGGAACTGCACACAGACTAAAAACGGAGAAGTGTATACGACTGACAATGGTGTTACGATTTTAGGAAAACTAGATCAGCTTCCTGCACAGGCCAGTCAGCTTTTTGGTAATAATCTTTGCCATTTATTAGATGACATGGGTAAGGCAGAGCACTTTAAAATAGATATGGAAGATGATGTAGTTAAACGTGCAATGGTTACTTATAATGGTAAAGTAAATTGGCCTCCAGAACCATTACCAGTCAGTCCTCAAAAGAAAAGTGTTGATCCGGAACCAGAATTACATTCGGCTCCAGCCGAATCAAAAAAAGAAAAATCGATCTGGGCATCCTTAATAAATTTAGCTATGATCGGTTTAGGATTACATTTACTAGCTTATGTAGCTCCTCCCGAATTTATGGGACACTTTACAGTTTTTGTGTTATCTGTATTTATAGGATGGCAAGTAATCTGGAATGTATCTCATTCTTTACACACCCCCTTGATGGCAGTAACTAATGCAATCAGTGGAATCATTATTATAGGAGGTTTATTGCAAACTCAGGATAATCTATCAGACCCGATGACTGTTCTTGCATTTGTGGCGATTTTAGTGGCAAGTATAAATATAGTCGGTGGCTTTTTCGTAACTCATCGAATGCTTAAAATGTTTAGAAAATAATTATGATATCATCACAAATACAACTAGCTTCCTATCTATTTGCAAGTATCCTTTTTATACTCAGTTTAGGTGGATTGTCATCTCAGGAATCTGCAAAAAAAGGAGTTTTATATGGTATCGTAGGTATGATTATCGCGATCCTATCTACGGTCTTAGGAGAAGGAATCCATGGACATATTTATATCATCGTTGCTATAGTTATTGCATCTCTTATCGGAGTCGCAGTAGCAAGGAAAGTAGAGATGACCTCCATGCCACAACTAGTAGCGATCCTTCATAGCTTCGTTGGTTTAGCTGCCGTTTTGGTTGGTTTTGGGTCCTACTTAGATCCTCATACTCAGGAGTTATCAGGTACGTTGAGGAACATACATTTAGTAGAAGTTTTTATTGGTGTTTTTATAGGTGGACTGACATTTACAGGATCGATAGTCGCGTGGGGTAAGTTAGATGGGAAGATTAGAAGTAAGCCTTTAATCTATCCCGGTCGACATGCAGTAAATATTATTTTAGTAATGAGCTGTGTCGTTTTATGCTATCTGTTTATCGGTATGGAAGGAACTAACGGGATAGGGTACTTGTATGTGATGACAGCTATTTCTTTCTTTATAGGAGTGATGTTAGTTATGGCGATAGGAGGGGCAGATATGCCGGTGGTGGTTTCTATGCTCAACTCATACTCAGGTTGGGCAGCAGCGGCTGCAGGTTTTATGCTCGGTAATGATTTACTTATCGTCACAGGAGCACTGGTCGGAAGTAGTGGAGCTATCCTTTCTATTATTATGTGTGAGGCGATGAATAGGTCTTTTTGGTCAGTAATTTTTGGCGGATTTGGGGAGACTCCTAAGGGAAAACAAGCTGAGGTAACTGGAGACGTTCAGGCGGTAGATCATGAGGAAGTTTCTGATTTGTTAAAAGAAGCTAAATCTGTTGTGATCGTTCCTGGATATGGTATGGCTGTTGCCAAAGCCCAATATCCCGTATATGATATGGTTGATAGATTAAAAAAAGAAGGCAAAACAGTTCGTTTTGGGATACATCCAGTAGCGGGTAGATTACCAGGTCATATGAATGTATTGTTGGCTGAGGCCAATGTTCCTTATGATATTGTTTTAGAAATGGAAGAAATTAACGACGACTTGTCAGAGACTGACGTTGTTTTAGTGATCGGAGCAAACGATATTGTTAATCCAGGAGCGGAGACAGATCCTAATAGTCCGATATACGGAATGCCAGTGATACAGGTATGGAATGCAGAAACGGTAATAGTAATGAAAAGATCAATGGCTACAGGATATGCAGGGGTTCAGAACCCTTTATTTTTTAAAGATAATACGCGTATGCTTTATGGAGATGCAAAAGATAGCGTTACTAAGATTAATGGATTTTTATAATTTTTTAAACAAAACATATTACAATGACAAACATGATCGCTCTACTAATTCCTATCGCCGCAGGTGTATGGGTAGGGATGGACGCCTCTAAAAGAGGAATGAACTCATGGGGATGGGGTATAGGTACGTTTTTATTATTGATCATCGTACTTCCAGTTTATTTTTTTACGCGTAAACCACTAGTTAATAATCAGGAGTATCAATTGGAAGATGATATTTTAGATAAATCATAGACCCGATTCTTCATTTGGGAGATATTCATATTAGAGATGTAGTAAAAACAATATCCGCGATGGGTGGTTAAGTCCATTAAATTATGGCTCTATGTTGATCAGAATGGGTGAGTGATTAAATGCTAGGTATACTTTTAAGTTATACAAGGATTGACCTTTTTGATTTTAGTGGATAAATTTTTAAAATCCGTTAAAAACAAAATAGTGTTTGAGCAAAACTAAGAATGGTGAGAATAAGATATGCCAATGGGATAGTATAATTAATAATGTGAAAATCAGCTGTTATTGCGAGTTTATTTTGTTTAGGATTTTAAGGATTTAGGAGAGTTAAGAAATCAAAACAGTCTTGAATTTTTGTTTCTTTTGCTTCAAGGCAAAAGAAAAAGAGGCATTTGAATATGAACTTAAATGTACATCAGAATGGAATAGATATTTTTTACCCACTCAAATCGACATAGTGCCTAAA
>CALLXF010000057.1 GCA_938015805.1 uncultured Saprospiraceae bacterium
CTATTTCTACCTTTAAAGTCTCTTTTGCTTTACGACTTTTTTCTGCCAGAAAAGCCATTAAATGAGATTCCATGCTGGCATCTAAATTTGAAGTTAGTAGGCTTGTATCATTTTTAGAACTAGCTAATAGGAAATCTCGCATCAGACCGTGATCTCCTCCTCCGTGACCAGAAGTAATTTTTGCATTTTCATTTACGTTCCAGTTTTCTATCGTATCGGTTTTAAAATTTGCAATGTATAAATCAGTTTCATCTCCTACGAGGCATCCCATCGATCCCATGATCCTAGTACGTCGTCCCCAGTAATCGGTAAATGCTTCCATGTTAAAACTACAGGTAATATCATTTTTAAATTGCATCGATACGATCTGGTGATCGTTTACATCATTATCACTTTTATAAACACATCTCCCATAAGGTCCTGTTTTTAAATATTCCATGATGGCATCACCTTGTTTTTCTTTTTCATCAGGAAGATCAAAGACATAAGTCCATGATCTTTTACGATGATATATTTTTAAAGCGGAATAAGGACATTCCGACTCTATAGGACATCCATCAGTACATCGATCAGGAGCTCCTTCTGGAGCATTTTCTTTTTTAAACCAGCTGAGCGAACCAAAACTACTAATGTACTCACACTCTGACCCGATCCACCATCTTAGCATATCCATATCGTGACATGATTTAGCAAGTATTATCGGATTAGTCTCTGCCTCTTTTCTCCAGTTCCCTCTGACAAATGAGTGAGCCATATGAACATGCTGTATCGGTTCAAAATGTTGTACACTTACCATTTTTCCTAGAACTCCAGAATCTATGACTTCTTTTACTTTACGATAATAAGGTGAGTATCTTAGAACATGACAAACGGCAACTATTGCCTTGTTTTTTTTCTGAGCATCTAAAATTTCTTTACACTCTTCCCAGGTTTGAGCGATAGGCTTCTCTAACAAAAGATCGTATCCCATTTCTAGAGCTTTCATAGCGGGACCATGATGTAAATCGTCAGGTGTAGTGATAATAATGAAGTCGGCAAACTTAGGACGCTCAAAAATATGTTCCCAGGTTACAAATTGATTCTCTTTAGGAATATCATGTTTCTTACTAAATTTATTAATTCTAAACGGAATCGGTTCTGCGACGCCAATAATATCCAGTTCGGTCGGATTTTTAAGAGCGTAACCCCCATATACATTTCCTCTTGCTCCAGCTCCACATACAATCGCTGTCATTTTCTTCTCTACATTAAGATCGCTATGAGGATCTTTCCATTGATACTTTTTTTTCACAACATTTTCTAATGCAGTAGGACTGACTAGTGGAAGTAGACCTAAAGATTTAAGAGCTTTGCGACGTTTCATCTTTTTTAATTTAAGAGGTATATTCTATTTTCTCATTTTTGAAAAATACAAAAAATATCAGCATTACAGCCGCAGCAAAACAAGCAGGCCATAACCAGATAGCTTTCCAATCATGTATTCCTTCAGAAACTAAATATTGGTCTGTGATCACACCTGCTATCCAGAAGCCTACGAGCATTCCTAATCCATAAGTGGCTAATGTTATTAATCCCTGTGCTGCCGATTTTACTTGTTCGCCAGCTTTAGAATCTGTATAAATCTGTCCTGTTACAAAAAAGAAATCATAACAGATACCATGTAGTGCAATACCTAATATCAGAATAAAACTCATCTCTCCAGCATCTCCAAATGCAAACAAAACATATCTAATAACCCATGCCAGCATACCCACCGCCAAAGTCCACTTAACCCCAAATTTTTTAAAAAAGTATGGAAGTAAAAGCATAAATAAAACTTCGGATACCTGCCCTATAGTCATCTTCCCCGTAGGGTTTTCCATTCCTAATTCTACTAAAAAGGGATTTGCCTGTGAATAATAAAACGCAAGAGGAATACATATTAAAACAGAAGAAATAACAAATATTAAAAAGTTGCGATCTTTTAGAAGCTTTAGAGCATCTAAGCCTAGTATATCAGAAATTCCTTTTTTACTGTTGTTAGCAGTAGGAGGTGTTTTAGGAAGCGTAAAACTAAATAGACCTAGTACCAAAGATGCTACAGCAACCATAGCAAATGTATTACGTAAACTACCATCAGCTACACCTACTTCATTATCCCAGCTAAAGATATAACTGATAACTAAACCTGCAATAATCCATCCGACTGTTCCCCACAGTCTGATATGGGCAAACTCCTTAGTGGGATCGGTCATCTGATTAAAAGACACCGAGTTTACTAAAGCTAGTGTCGGCATATATAAAATCATATATCCAAGAACATAAGGATAAAACGATACAAAATCTTCTGACTTAAAAAGCATATATAATAATCCCGCTCCGATAATGTGCAACACTCCTAGAATACGTTCCGCATTAAAATATCTATCCGCAATGAGACCTATTATAAATGGTGCAATGATCGCTCCCCAAGATTGTGTGGAGTAAGCTTGTCCGATCTGTCCTCCTGTAGCAGATAGATTCTTTCCTAGAAAAGTACCCATTGTTACAAACCAGCCACCCCAGATAAAAAACTCGAGGAACATCATGACAGATAGCTGGGCTTTGGTTGTTGTTTTCATGAAGAGGGTTTAAGATTCAGGATTCAATGTTTCAGATTTTGGGTTTTGGGTTTTGGATATAACTAATTCAATTTCAAGTTTAATAGTCTCAGGTTTATCAGTCTAATCTCAAATAGTCTAACTTTTACTAATCCAATGATCTAATCTTAATATTACGATACCAGACTTTATCTCCGTGATCTTGTAAAGCGATCTTTCCTTTTTTCGATTTTGCAAAATGTTTCCAATCTGCAAATTTACTTTTAGACAGCATCTCATTCCACTCCTCATTAAACATTGTAAATTCTACTACTCTATGACCATTAAGCCAGAATTGCACCTCTAAATTATTTACAATAATCCTGGCTTTGTTCCATTCTCCAGCTGGTTTAACTGTTACCGGATCAGCAGCTTTCATATCATATAGATCACCCGCCTGGTGCGTAGGAAATTTAGTATCAGGATGACATACATTATCTAACACTTGCATCTCGATCCCCGTCTCGTATGCATTTGCAATTACAGGATCCTCTATTACGTTATAAAATATACCCGAGTTACCACAGTTCGATATTTTCCATTCCAGTTCTAACTCAAAGTTTTCATACTCATCATTAGTTATGATATCCCCACCTGTACCATTTGCTTTAGGATTAAAATAAATAGTACCATCTGGACTTACTTGCCACTTAGATGGCGACTCCATTTTGCCTTTGTTATAATTATGCCACTCAGACATGGTTTGTCCATCAAACAACAATTTCCATCCAGCATCTTTTTCGACTTGCGTCAATGAATTTTCTTTAAATTCTACTGGACTTTTTAGGACTTGACCTAAATTATTTTCTGGAATATTATTCAAAGTATACCAGGCTTCTGTTGCCCAAAGGGAATGATTTTTATGCCCAATATAATTATTTCTAAGTCGAATATAGACGACATGATTTTCTTTAAGACCTGGTATTTCTAGAAATACTTTATTGCCTTGCTTATTTCTACTAGCAGATTTTACTGGCATCGATTGCTCATCCATTTTAGGACCTCCATAATTTATCGTCGGTAAATAATACCATTGCTTTACTTCAAAATCCGCAGGATTCCAGCCATCATCCCCAGTTAGGTTTTCCGTAAATTCTATTTCTACTCCATTAGACTTAGCTCGTACAGCCAACATTTCAAAAGCAGCCTCGCCTGTCAATTCCAGTTTTTGTAAACCATACCATAACTTCTGGGATTGACCCCAGTTTCCTGGATTCCCGACACCACCGACATAAAGTGCTTTATCAGGTCCCCACTGCAATCTATTAATACCGGACTCTAATCCCTGAGTAAATCTAAATACTGCACCTTGTAACTTTCCCGCAACTTCTTCCACAAAAACTCGCTTAAGTCCTCCGTTATAAATATCACCATGCAGCATCTGATTTTTATATGGCCCGAAATCAATCCCCACCATCTGAGTCGGACTATTACCGATCTCATCCTGAGGTAACCATACTACTGGTTTTACTTCTTTTAAATTTGCCGTTCCTTCGAAATCAACGTTACGTGAACCATACCATGCTCCTTCTTTGAGATGAATAATTTTAGAAGATGGTAACCAGTCTCCTTCATTATCAGAAATAAAAATATCTCCATTATATCCTTTCCCTACTCCGTTAGGTGTACGTAAACCGTGGGCGATTCTTTTATATTCGCCTGTTTCTATATTTACTCTAATAGCCGAACCTCTATCCTTAGGCTGATTAACAACACTTGCTCCTCCCGGTTGTATACCTGTCGCTAAATTGGCGTAAAGCCAGCCATCCTTTTCTTCTAGCCCAAAACCAAATTCGTGAAAATTTGCAGAGACTCCCCAGTCGTCACATAATGTAAGATACTCATCGATGATATCATCCCCGTCAGTATCTACAAGCTTAGTCATCTCTTGTTTTTGCATCACGTATATATCACCGTTAACCACTTTTAAACCAAGAGGTTCTGCTAGTCCACTGGCAATCTTTTTTACAGTGATGTCATTATGATCTGCTTTATCTCTATTATCCACGATATAAACATTACCCGCAGCATCCCATGTAGAAACCACTAAACGTCCATCCTCTAAAAAGTCTAATCCTCCTACTTTAGGTGTAAAAACATCAGGTCTCGCCTGAGATAATTTAAAACTAGGATGTACTGATTCTAACTTTGCTTGATCACCTGGATTTTTACTTGTCACTGACATCGGAAGATTCAAAGATCCGATCAGATCATGGTCTTTTATGTCATGAGATATCATTTGTGGTGGGATAACCATCCAAGCATCTGCATTTTCAGGACGGTAATTCCATGACAAAAATTTACCTCCTACCCCTTGGAAAAACCCAAGGTTAAATGGATAAAAACCTTTCTTTAAAAAATATTCTGATTCCTTATAGGAAGTACCATGAGGACCATCATGATTTAGAATTTCCTCTCCGGCTAGAGTAATGACCGTACCATCATCACTCCACACTCTAAATTTATATTTACCATCTTCTGGTATTTCTAGATAGCCCCTGGCATCGATCGCAAAAAACTCTACTAAGTCCCCAAAATCATTATCTGCAATGTTATCAAAATTAGGCATGATCCCCGCTTGGAAGGGTTTCATGTTTTTAAAAGAAGGAACCTTTACAACAGACTCTGGCATTTTAAAAACTCGTGTCACCGCTCCTGGAATGAGGTCTCCGATATTTACATCTACTGGAGTGAGAGATATTAATTCTCCAGCTTCTCCAGATGGACCTACATTTTCTGGATCCCCTAACGTTAATATGTATGTGACCATTTCTCTGATATCTTCTACAGAGTATTCTGGATGAGCAGTCATGACCTGACTTCCCCAGACACCACCGCCTCCTTTTTTTACTTTGTTTACAAGGATATCCATATTGTCTTCTGTGTCAGCATATTTTTTGGCTATAGCCAAATAAGAAGGTCCTATTGTTTTTACATTTTTATTATGACAGGATTTACAATCCGATTTAGCAATCAGCCTAGCACCTGGATGTAAGACATCTTTATCTTCCTGCATATAATCTGCTTTACGAGGATTCTCTACAACTGGATTATTAATCAGTGTAATATGGAATTTAGTGCTTCTTCTATTTAACTTAAGCACTCCTGACTGATTTATAACATCACGACTTTTTAAACGCTCTGTCTTTTCATCGATTACATTCCACTCGCCATCAGTATCTATATTTTCTGCTATGATGATACTATTTACATTTGTTTTTAAATAAACAGAAAGTACGGATGGATTTACAGTCTCAAAATCTCTTTGGAAAATAAGTTGACCTTTATCATCTGTGATAGCCTCTACTCTTTCCTTTACCTTAATCACATAATCTCCAGAGATGAGATCATAAGCGATGGACGCTTTACCATCTTCTATATAGTGACCCTTATAAGAAATCGTAGGAATAAGTGTATCCCCTTTAGGTCCAGTTACCATCCATGGGTTTTTATACAAATTTTCAAAATAAGCATCTCCTATAGTAGTAGGTTGCGGACCATGTGCTGTCGTATATACGGCACCATCAAAATTTACCCGACCTTTCCACACCTTGTATAAAGAGGCATCTTGCGTATGATAAGCAGCCCATAAATCATCATGCAAAGCGAATGTAATCATCCGAGGTTGCTCATCTAGTACCGATCTAAATACAAATGGTTCGTACGGTCGATTACTAAAAGGCTCAGTTGTAGTCTGCTCATCACCACAAGAAAAAAAGATTAGCACGACAAGCAGAATTGAAGAAAATTTTAAAGTATTACAACTCACAGGTATTATAGTTTTTTCTGAAATCTAAATATAGTCATCGTTTATAAAATTCTCATCTAAAGATTTTGTCTTATTATCGTAATTTTGAGATAGTTTAAAAGAAAAGGACTATGAAATACTTAAAATGGCTCGGCTTAATTCTATTAGGACTTATACTTATATATGTACTACTCTGTGCAATAGGGCCTAAAAATATGAACACTTCAGTCTCTGAAACTATGGAAGCATCTCCTGCTCAGGTTCATAATATGTATAATAATTTAGAAAAATGGGAAAGTTGGTCGCCATGGCAATTAAAAGACACAACCATGGTAATAGAATATGGAGCAAAAAGAGAAGGTAAAGGAGCAAGTTATGCATGGAAAGGAGATGACTCAGGAACTGGGACTATGGAAATTACAGAATCCATAAAAAACCAAACTATGAAAGCTACCATGTATTTTGAAGACTGGGATGCTACTTCTTATGTAGAATTTAATGCTGTACCATCAGGAAGTAATACAGTAGTTACTTGGTCTATGGAAGACGCAGAGGACTTACCTTTTATAGCTCGTGGTGGAATATTAATTTCTGGGGAAAAATCGAGCATTAAAAATGATTTTAAAGAAGGACTAAAAAATCTAAAAAAGATAGCCGAACAAAGAGCCAAAGGAATATATAATGGTTATAAAATAAAACCTGTACTTCTAGAGGAACAGCATTATATCATGAATCGCCAGATGGTAGATATGGCTAATGTCCAGCAGTTTTATGCTACTAATCTAGGAGCTCTATTCCAGAAAGCTCAAAAAAGCGAAGTAGAAATGGATGGAAAACCGTGTGGATTATTTTTTAAATGGGATGAGTCGAGTAACAAAACAGACATGGCGGCGGCGATTCCTGTTGCTGATCCTGTAAACATTATGGGAGCAACATCATGGACCATTCCTGCTGGTAATGGACTACAAATCGATTACTACGGAGATTATGAAAATTCTGTAAAACCGCATTATGCAATGGCGGATTACCTTAAAGATTATGGATTACTAAATAACCCACCAGTAGTAGAGGAATATGTAACAGATCCTAGTGAAGAAAAAGATCCAACTAAATGGCTCACTAAAATCACATATTTTATCGCTCAATAGAAACTTTTTTAGTTTACATTATGTATCCTTTATACAGTCTTAATATTTGGAAAATCTAAAGGAAAGTACGGATCTCATTAATTATTATTCTACTAATAGAATTCCTTTTCTATTCTTCACGGATTATGAGCTTTCTATTATAAAAGTTTTTCCACTTAGTGATATTCCCAGTAATATAAAATACGAGATAAACGGAATAGGAAATGTAGAAGCTTCTACCTTAAAACCAGAAGAATTTTTATGGAAAGTAGACCCAGTTCCTAAATCTATTTACAAGCAAGGCTTTAATAAGGTAATAAAGGAAATCTTATATGGAAATTCGTTTTTACTAAATCTCACCTACCCTTCTAGAATAGAAACAGATCTCAGTCTAAATCAAATTTTTAATTTTAGTGAGGCTCGCTACAAATTATTTATAGAAGATCAGTTTACCTGTTTCTCTCCAGAGTCGTTTATAAAAATAAAAGATGGTATCATCTCCTCTTATCCTATGAAAGGAACAATCGATGCCACTCTTGTAAACGCCAGTGATAAAATCATAAATGATCCTAAAGAACTCGCCGAACATTATACAATCGTAGATCTGATTAGAAACGATCTCAGTCAGGTAGCAAAAAAAGTTACTGTTGATCGCTTTCGTTACATCGACAAAATAAGTACTAACGATAAAGAGTTACTTCAGGTAAGTTCTAAAATAACAGGTGTACTTCCAGATGATTTTCAAAACCATTTAGGAAATATTCTTCTTACTTTACTACCAGCAGGAAGTATCTGCGGAGCCCCTAAACAAAAAACGCTAGATATTATAAAGGAAGCCGAGATTGTAAATCGAGGTTACTACACTGGGGTGATGGGTATATATGACGGAAACACTCTCGATTGCGGTGTCATGATCAGAGCGATCTCTATGAGAGAAAATAAAATGTATTACCATAGTGGTGGAGGCATAACTCATAAGAGTATCTTAGATGAAGAATACAAAGAACTCACAGATAAGATTTATGTCCCTATTATTCGAGACGATAAGAATCCAGGATGGAGAGGTAAAAAACCTACACTATCACCAACAAAGGTGTAATCAAACTAGAGCTGTCCTTTTTCCTGATGTACAAGATATAGAATTAAGTGATTATATAAACTTACCGTCTTACTTCCGCAAAGGATTAGTAAAGTGTAGACTGTCTTACGACGAATGTGTAAGAACGATTTCTTATGAGTATTATCATCCAAGAAAAATAAATTCCATCAAAATCTTAAAGGCAGATCATATTGCTTACGCCTATAAATACGAAAACCGTATCGAAATGAAAAAGCTGTATGATCAAAGAGATGATAACTCAGAAATACTAATGATAAAAAATGGACTCGTTACAGATTGCTTTTATTACAATGTAGCATTTTACAGTGATGACTGGTATACCCCAGAGGAACCATTACTACAAGGAACAATGAGAGCTTATTTATTAGATGAAGGTATTATTAATGAAGCCAGAATTACATTGGAAGACATTCCACTATACTCCAAAATATGTTTATTCAATGCCCTAAATCCTTTTGGAAATGTAGTAGTAGATACAAGAAATATAGTTTAGCTAAGAATCAAAAATAGCTTTCTACTCTCTAACATCCGATCTAACTCCCCACAATAAGAAGAAAAACAAAAAGAACACTATTCCATAACTACGCTCTAGAGAGGTCTCCACTAAAAAGGATATATAAATAATAGTGAACAAGATCAACACATATGGAACCTTGTACAATCGCAATTTAAAAAACGGAACTAAAAAAGCCAACTGGTAAATTACCAAGCCTACTATTCCAGTCGATGCCATAGAAAACAAAAACTGATTATGAGGGAAATTTACCTTCCCTTTAAAACCTACATTATTAGTCTGATACCATGCTAAGCTCTGATCATAAATATCACCGATTCCGGTACCCATCCATACATTGTCCATAAATAAATCTATCCCCAAACTGTATGATATGACCCTACCACCATCAGAATAATCAGCTGTATTTCCTTGAGATAACTGAGTCAGATCCCATATCATATAATCTATTTTACCTGTAAAACTAGGTACCGTATAATAGGCCATAATCGGAATAATCGCACAAACCAGTACTACTAATCCTACTTTAAAAAATGCTTTATGCTCCCAGCCATACTTTACAGCGACTAAAAATATACAAGCGTACATGGCTACTAAACCTGTCCGCACAGCGAGCATATGCATAAAAATAAAAAAAGCAAAACCTATAAACAGCAACCATTTTTCTCGAGTTTCCTGATATAAAAAATAGGTGCAACTGGTCGCAAAAACGAGCATCAGACTATAATTTACATGCTGGATCGGAGTAGGCATACTCCGCCCCTGAGCGATCATATTATTATAATGTTCCATGTCAGAAAAATAGAGCAGAGTAGTATGCAATACCGTAATTGTGGCGATGACGAGAAAGCCTTTTACAATTTTCTGAATTAGATTATCATCGATACATTTAGCATTGGCGAAAGCCAGAGGCAAAACTAAAAAAGGAAGTTTAAGTTGTAAATGATGCATCCAATAGGCCATATTACTGGAATTAACTCCAGAAAAAACCACCCCAAAAAAAACCAAGCTTACTAAAAGAAGATATTTATGTTCTTTTAAATTTTTACTGATCTCAGACAAACAAGTCATTTTCCATCCTTTCTTTGTCAGTCCGAGTATCACAAACCCAAATAAACAAAGAGACAACACAAATTTAGAGTAGAATAGGCTTACACAAAAAATCATACTCAGAACATAGAAAAGATCTCTACGAGACGTAAAATCGATGTTTAAATATTTGTCGGCCACTTCTTGTATATTGAATAGATTTAGTCATTCCTCACAGATAACTACTCGTATAATGCTAATAATTTTATCCCATTTCCATAGTTTATGGCAGATAAGACGCGTATTGCTATTGTACGGCTCTAACTAACGAATTAATTTTAGAATAGCTTACCTTTACCGATTCTAAAATTGTAATAGTAATGTCAAAAGACGCATTCAAAATAGCAGAAGAGATATCTACAAAACTAGATGCCGCTACCATCAGTGATGCAGCGGGATTAGAAGCCTTTAGAATTCAATTTTTAGGTTCTAAAAATGAGATCAAGGCTTTGTTTGGAGAAATAAAGAATGTTGCTAACGAAAGAAAAAAAGAATTTGGGCAAACAGTAAATGCCCTTAAAAATAAAGCAGAAGGCATTTTTGAGAAAGGGCAAGGAGCTTTAGAAAACACCGCATCAGCTACTGCTCATGCAAACCTCGATTTATCTAGACCTACGGTTCCTAACCCTAGAGGATCTACTCATCCCGTGACTATCGTGCTGAACAAGGTGATCAGTATTTTTGAAAGAATCGGGTTTACAGTTGCAGAGGAGCGAGAGATAGAGGACGACTGGCATAATTTTACCGCTATGAATACGCCAGACGATCACCCTGCAAGAGATATGCAAGACACTTTCTATCTAAAAAACTCTATCGATCGGTTACTAAGAACGCATACATCATCCGTTCAAGCGAGAGTTATGACGAGTCAGCAACCGCCGATCCGTATCATTGCACCTGGTCGTGTTTATCGTAATGAGACCATATCTGCAAGATCTCATTGCCAGTTCCATCAGGTGGAGGGATTATTCATAGATAAAAATGTTTCGTTTGCGGACATGAAGCAGACCCTCATGTACTTTGCAAAAGAAATGTACGGACCAGACACAGATATCCGTTTACGTCCGAGTTATTTTCCGTTTACAGAACCGAGTGCAGAGATGGATGTATGGATGGGCACGGCTACCGATGAGGCTTATCGATTGACTAAAGGAACAGGATGGTTAGAGGTGCTCGGTTGCGGTATGGTAGATCCTAATGTCTTATCTAACTGTAATATCGATCCAGAAATCTATACAGGTTTTGCTTTTGGGATCGGAATAGAGCGTACCGCTTTACAGAAATATGGGATCAATGATATCCGTATGCTTTTTGAAAATGACCTTAGATTTTTAAAGCAGTTTAATTCCGCAATTTAATTTTTTATGAAACCACAAATTCTAAAAGGGACTAGAGATTTTCTGCCTGAGCAAGTCTATAAACGGAATTATATTTTTGATATTATTAAATCAGTTTTCCAAAAGTATGGATACCTGCCTATAGAGACACCTGTCATGGAACATCTCTCTACTCTGACTGGAAAGTATGGCGAGGAAGGAGATAAGTTACTTTTTAAATTATTAAACAACGGGGATTTTTTGGCTAAGGCCAATAAGGATGCCTTGGCGGCGAATGATTCTGTAGGTCTTATTCCCTCTATTTCTAAAAGAGGATTGCGTTACGACCTGACAGTTCCCTTTGCACGATTTGTGGTAATGCATCAAAATGATATTTCTTTTCCATTTAAAAGATATCAGATACAACCAGTCTGGAGAGCAGATCGTCCACAGAAAGGAAGATATCAGGAATTTTACCAGTGTGATGTCGATGTAGTAGGTTCGGATTCTCTTCTTTACGAAGCAGAATTAATCCAGATTTATGACGAGGTATTTAGTCACTTAGGACTTAACGTTACTATAAAAGTAAATAATAGGAAAATCCTCAAAGGAATTGCTGACGAGGCAGGTCTGTCTGACCAGTGGGTAGATATGACCGTGGCAATAGATAAGCTAGATAAGATCGGAGAAGAGGGCGTCAGAAAAGAAATGGAAGGCAAAGGATTTACATCCAATGCTATAGACAAAGTTTTTTCATTACTCGCAACAGAAAAACTGGAAGACTTAAACTTTACAAACGAGAGTGGAAAAAAAGGAAAAGAAGAGCTGCTAGCCATTCATGATTTTCTCGATGAATCTAAGCTGAAAAACAAGGTGAAATTTGATATGACTCTTGCTAGAGGACTAGGATACTATACTGGCTTTATCGTGGAAGTATCAGCAGACGATGCCGTGATGGGAAGTATCGGAGGTGGAGGTCGTTATGATGATCTTACCGGAAGCTTTGGTATGAAAGATATGTCAGGAGTAGGTGTATCCTTCGGGGCGGAACGGATCTATGATGTCATGGAAGAACTTGATTTATTCCCTACAGATGTAACTCAGTCTACGCAGATTATTCTTTTGTCTTTTGACAAAAAATGTTTAGAACATGCTGCTAAGATTGCTTTTAAACTTAGAGCTGCAAATATCGCCACAGAAGTCTACCCTTCAGCTGTTAAAATGAAAAAACAAATGAAGTATGCTAATGATAGAGGTATCCCTTACGTAATCGTCATAGGAAGCGAAGAGATGGAAAATGGTATATATAAATTAAAAAACATGACATCAGGTGATCAACAATCACTATCGATGGACGATCTGCTTTTAAAACTACAATAGGACTAAAATCCCTAAGCCTCTAGATCATTTATTAAATCCTGATTAAAGTCAGCCTTAATATCATAGTCATATATAAATATTTCTTTTATTTCTAAAATATATAATTTTACGACTTTAAGCATCCTTGAAATATTTTGGAAATGCTTACGAACCTTATCGGAGGATCTCTCAAAAAAACTAGGCTGACCTTTTTTTAAAATTGGAATTTGCTCTAATGCTAACATGATGATTTTTGTGTTTCTATAATACTATAAAATTCGGAAATCTAACGATTCACTTTCTCACCCCAAAGTGTGAATTAATCTTAAAAACGAATTACTTATAACCCTTTTCATTTAATCCTACATAGTAACCCCTCTAAAGAATCCCCGTCTTAACTTTACACATAACCTACAACAACATTAACATGAAAAAATTCTTCCTCCTAGGTCTTACCATAAGCTTTATTCTTACTTCTTGTTCGGGATTAAAAAACATGCTCCCTATTCCCACAGATTTAGAATCTGCTCTAGCTTTAAAAGAAGTTTTAAACAGCTCTACTTTTAAAGCAATAAAAACGCTTAATAATATGCGTAGTGGTACTGATGGATTACCAAAAGAAATACAACCCGTTCTATCGGCTATGAAAACCCTCGGTTATGGAGATCAGGTAGAAGCTGTAAAAAAGCAAATTGTTAAAGCATCTGCTATCGTCGCTGACGAAAGTGAAGTGATCATGAAGCAAGCAATAAAAGATGTCTCTTTTAAAGATGCTGCAAAAATAGTAGTAACTGGTGGCGATGCTGCTACAAGTGTACTCAAGCAATCCATGTATAAAACGGTTTCTATGAGATATAGTGAGAGACTAGATCAAGAACTAGGAAAAACAGATGCTACTCAATACTGGCCTCTGGCTGCAGGAGCTTATAATATTTTTGCAAAAGAAAAAGTAGATGATAAACTCTCGGACTTCCTTGCTAAAAGAGCCGTCGACGCTTTGTTTCTAACCGTAGGAGCAAAAGAAAAAGAAACTAGAATAGATTATAAAAAAGTAGGTAGCACCGTAGTTAACAAAGTATTTGATTATTACCAAGACAAGAAGATAAACAACAAGGGTAAGATCGTGAAGAAGTAAAATATTCTCATATCAGTTTAAAACGTCCAGTTGAGGTAATACTTGTTCCTTTATAATGGAAAAAACATTTACTCCTTGTTTAAACTATATATTTCGCAAGTCTTATATCATCCTTTATTTTGATAACATGATTTTGTCCTAAAGTGTATATCTTGCCAGAGCAATGACTTACTTTAATAATAAAACTATTTGGATAACAGGAGCGAGCTCAGGGATAGGTAAAGAGATGGCCATCCAATTGTCTAAAAACAAATGTACGCTCATTTTATCCTCTCGAAATAATGATACACTACAAGCAGTGAAAAACAACTGTCATTCTGCAGCTCAGATACAGTTGATCACACTCGACCTAGCAGATCATGATGGGTTAGATAAAACATTCGGTGACAACCGTAATCTCTTAAAAAATGTAGATATCCTTATTAATAATGGAGGTATCTCTCAACGGTCATTTGCAAAAGACACTTCTTTTAAAGTCTATAAAAAACTGATGGATGTAAACTATCTCGGAGCAGTAAAACTTACCTCCCTAATACTTCCTTACCTCTTGCAAAAAAATTCGGGTCATTTTGTGGCAATTAGTAGTTCGGCTGGAAAATTTGGAGTACCTGTGAGGACAGGATACTCAGCATCTAAGTTTGCATTACACGGATATTACGAAGGCCTTCGAGCAGAATTACATAAAACTAACATCCATACCACAATCATCTGTCCAGGATATATAAAAACGGATATCTCTAAAAATGCACTGACATCAGATGGAAGTCCGCAAGGTACAATGGACGATGCTCAGGCAAATGGAATGCCCGTAGAAAAAATGGTAGAAAAAGTTTTACAGGCTATAGCCAATAAAAAAGAGGAACTTCTAGTAGGAGGATTAAAGGAAACTCATCTTGCCGTATGGATGTCTAGAATGTTTCCTTCCTTATTCCGTAAAATAATAGCTAAAAGCAGAGTTACATAAGCCCATTATCTTAGTCAGAATAATTATAATTTCCCTTAATAATTAACTTTCTTTGGGCTGCTTAAACACTAATCATGGATATTTTTGAACGAATCGCAGAAAACAGAGGTCCTTTAGGTAATTATGCCGATGCTGAAGGTTATTTTATTTTTCCTCAAATCGAGGGTGAGCTCAGTAATAGAATGCAGTTCCAGGGTAGAGAGGTCATCGTATGGTCGATAAATAATTACCTAGGTTTAGGAAATCATCCTGACGTGAGAAAGGTCGATACGGCCGCAACAGAAAAATACGGCCTAGCTTACCCTATGGGTTCTAGGATGATGTCTGGAGATACTGCTCTACATTATGAGCTGGAAAAAGAGCTTGCAGAATTTGAGCAAAAAGAAGCAGCTGTTCTTGTAAATTTTGGGTACATGGGTATTATGTCGGCGATCGACTGTTTACTGTCTAGGAGGGATGTAGTAGTTTATGATCGTGGATGCCATGCGTGTATAGTAGATGGTGTAAGGATGCATTCTGGAAATAGATTTGTTTATCAGCATAATGATATAGATAGCCTCGATAAGCAGTTAGCCGCAGCGACTAAAGTAGCTGCAGAAAATGGAGGTGGAATTTTAGTGATCTCAGAAGGTGTTTTTGGGATGAGAGGAGATCAAGGAAAACTTAAAGAAATCGTAGCCCTTAGATCTAAATATGACTTTAGGCTAATGGTAGACGATGCTCATGGTTTTGGAACATTAGGAGCGACGGGTATGGGTGCAGGTGAGGAACAAGGTGTGCAGGATGACATCGATGTTTACTTTGCTACTTTTGCAAAATCTATGGGAGCTGTAGGAGCATTTTTAGCTGGAAATCATAATGTAATACAATATCTAAAATATAATATGCGTTCGCAGATATTTGCTAAGTCTCTAATGAGTCCACTAGTAAAAGGAAATCTAGAAAGACTAAGAATGCTTAGATCGATGCCGGAACTAAAAGCAAAATTATGGGAGAATGTAAATATGCTGCAGACCGGATTAAAAGATGCTGGTTTTGATATCGGGGTAACTAACTCATGTGTTACTCCAGTAATCATGAAAGGCTCTGTGGAGGAAGCGAAAAAACTAGTATTTGACCTGAGAGAAAATTTTGGAATATTCTGCTCTATCGTTACCTATCCAGTAATTCCTAAAGGAATGATTTTACTTAGGCTGATTCCTACATCCGTACATACTAAAGAAGATATACAAGAAACGATAACCGCTTTCCAGGCGATACAGAAAAAACTGGAAACAAAAGCCTATCAAGAAGAAGCCGTAAGTTAGTATCTATGACACAGCTTCCTATCATTAGTGGCATCCAGCAAATCGGAATCGGTAACACCTCCGTTTATGACACCTGGGAATGGTATCGTAAAAATCTAGGGATGGATTTACCAGTTTTTGATGAAGCGGCCGAGGCTGCATTGATGCTTCCCTATACAGAGGGAAAACCGAGATCACGACATGCTATACTAGCCCTAAATATGATGGGCGGCGGCGGAGCAGAAATCTGGCAATACACTTCTCGTGTAGGTCAGCCGGCAGCATTTAATATAAACTTAGGTGACTTAGGTATTAATATTGCTAAATTTAAATCTATTGATATCGACCGATCTCATTTGGCTTTGAGCCAAAATAATCCTTGCTCTGAAATAAGAAATTACATCAATGGAAGAAAACATTTTTTCTGTAAAGATCCATTTGGAAATTATCTGGAAATCGTAGAATCGGAAAACTGGTTTCAGAAAAAAATATCTCATACGGGTGGAATTTATGGAGCTGTTATCGGTGTGAGTAACATAGAGGATTCTATGCAATTTTATAATTCTATACTCGGTTATGATGAGGTCTTAAGTGATGAGTTAAATACTTTTGAAGAAAAAGAATTTTTACCAGGAGGATCCCAAAAATATCGTAGTGTAATACTCACGCATTCTAAAAAAAGAAAAGGTCCGTTTAGTCCGCTACTTGGAAAATCAGAAATAGAACTGATCCAATGTATCGATCGATCACCTCGTAAAATATTTAAAGATAGAATGTGGGGCGACCTAGGCTTTATCCATTTATGTTTTGATATATCGGGGATGGATGCCATGCGAGAAAAATGTAAAACAACTGGACATCCTTTTACTGTAGATAGTGGAGACTTCGATATGGGAGATGCGGGTGGACAGTTTGCCTATATAGAAGATCCTGATGGTACTCTAATCGAATTTGTAGAAACCCATAAATTACCGATCCTTAAAAAAGTAGGTTGGTATTTACATCTTAAAAATCGTAATCCAGAAAAATCATTACCGAGATGGTTACTTAAAGCGATGGGTCTTAATCGTAAGAAGGATTAAGTCTCTCTACCATCTCATTACTAATCCGATACCGTTAGGGGTAACTCCATATTCTAAGCTTGTGGTTTTTTTCTGATTATATATGCGTATCGCCTTCTTCATTTTATTATCTCCTTCTACTTCCAGTATCATAGATAATAATCCTACCGCTAATGAGCCTCTCAATACCTTTTTATTTATGCGATACCTTTTATCAGATAACTTTGCACCAATCTGTAAGCCAAACAGAAACCCAGCTGGAATTCCAATAATAACTCCAAAAACCTTCCTTACCTGCCCAGAATTATACATACGAAAAGCATTTTTATTTTTACACAGTATTGAATTAAACTCACTTTTACTAATTCTCAAATCATTAAAATAATGCCTTTTAACTAAAAATCCTTTTTCAACTCTAAGCCTTTGATTCACTACAGTATCTTCTTGAGATTGGGTAGATGGAGCCTTTTCATTTCTCTTCTTTTTCTCTTTTTTTAATTTCTTTGTTTTGGGAATAATAGGTTTTTCAAATTCCAAAACTTTTCCATTTGCATATCTTATCGAACGTATATCTTTTAAATAAGCAATCATTTCTACATCAGTAGAATCCGTAAATAATTTAAATTTTATTTCGTTTGAAGATTTAGCTAAATCTTTTACCTCCAGGATTGTCCCAGAATGAAACTCTATAACATCCTGTCCTGCTACTATAATCTGAGCACACATGAAAAATAGGTAGAGAAAGTATCTCATAATTTTTAGATGATAGTATCATTAAATATAAGAAAAGGGCACGGTTCTAAATAATAAGAATTACAGCCCAATCATAAAATGTAAAAGTTTCATGTCGACAAAATATTGGATCTGCCTGGAGTGAACAAAATGATTTCTATTCTAAGAACTACAACTCAGCATCGAACACCCTACTTTCTTACGAGCCCACTCAGGTCTCTTTGCAAACCATTGTTCATTTTCTGGTTGTTCGGTATAAGGGTTTTTAAGTAACTGGTATAAATCATCTATCATTTTATAGTCTCCTTCCTTGGCTTTATCTATTGCTAATTGAGCCATATAATTCCTTAGAACATACTTTGGATTTATAGCATCCATTTTGTTTTTTCGATCGGAAATACTAGACTCTTCTTCAGACAATCGTTGCATGTATTTTTTCATCCACGATAACCATTCATGTTCTACTTTATCACCTAATTCTAGAGGGTTATAAAAAGCAACTTTGACTATTTCCAAAGCTTCTTTTTTATTCATAGAAATCGGATTGATATCAGATAACAACCTAAAAAAAATAGTCATATCTGTCTCCGTCAACTGAAGTGATTCTTCCAACTGTTGTATCAATTTCATATCCAATTCACTATGGGTAATGATTCCAATTTTATCACCCATCATGGTGTAGTACTTCTTAGGATATCTTTGTTGGTAAGATTTTAAGACCGCTTCTAAGGCAGGCACATCTTCTACTAGTGGATATAAAGCATTAGCCAATTGCATTAAATTCCATAGTGCTATATTAGGTTGGTTTCCATATCTGTATCTTTTTCCACTAGCGTCTGTAGTATTAGGCGTCCAATCCGGATCATATCCCTCGAGCCAGCCATAAGGACCATAATCTATCGTCAATCCCAAGATCGACATGTTATCTGTATTCATCACTCCATGGACAAAACCTACTCTCTGCCAGTGGATCACCATGTCTAATGTTCGATCCACCACCTCTTGGAAAAAGTGTAGATAGTCATCCGTTTCTCTTCCTACTATATGTGGATAAAAATGCTTCATGGTATAATCCACTAAAGTCCTCAGCGTATCCTTATCCTTTCTAGCCATAAAAATCTGATAGCTTCCGAATCTCAGAAAACTAGGGGCTACTCGACAAACTACAGCCCCTTTTTCATAAGCAGCATTACCGTCATACATCATATCTCTCAACACTTGGTCTCCAGTAAGGGATAATGATAATGATCGTGTAGTAGGAATACCGAGATGATACATCGCTTCGCTACAAAGATGCTCACGCACCGATGATCTTAACACAGCAAATCCGTCAGCAGTTCTTGAATAAGGGGTCTCTCCCGCACCTTTAAGCTGTAAGGCCCATCTTCTATTTTTATGCTCGACCTCACAAAGATTAATCGCTCTTCCGTCACCTAGTTGTCCTGCCCAGTTTCCAAACTGATGCCCAGCGTAACACATCGCAAAAGGAGAAGTGCCTTCTAATAGTTCAGCACCTGAAAATATTTTTTTAAAATCGACAGACTTTGCATCTTCCTCTGTTAATCCGATCTCATGTAGCATCTCTGAAGAGACATGAATTACAGTAGGATTGCTAGGAACTCGAGGTGTTACAAAAGAATAACAAGCTTCTTCTACTTGTCTACGTTCATTGCTAAAAATAGGATCAGCTGGTAATTCTTTGTTGAATGTATCTTGTATATTTAATTTCACTTTACGACTTGTTAAGAGTGGATATTTAACACCATTTATAATCATAATTGCCCCATATTTTAGAGCTTATAATTTCATGCTTCTTCGTTATAAATACTCGCAATAGCTACGGTTATTACTGCGTTGTAAGCCTCGATTCTTTTTATATAACTCTCCAAAATAAAGGGACATTATAAAAGGTACAAACCGTGTAAATCTATTAAAGTTTCAACTTACTACTATGTCCTTTATTAGCAAACAATGATTTTAACTTCTTAAGCTTAGGTTCAATCCGAGTTTTGCAGAATACCTTTTCCGGATTTTTATAATAGTAATCCAGGTATTTTTCTTTATTGATTTTGAATGTTTCGAATGTCAACACTTTAGTAATAATAGGATCTTTAAACTGAGTCTGTAGAGTCGCTACAATTTCCTTAGCAGATTCCCTTTGTTCTTTATTGAATACATAAACTGCAGAGCGATACTTTTCTCTCATCGAATGAGTAGATGTGCAGCTATGCGTATGCAGGTGTATTTCTAATAATATTTTTAAAGAAATAATATCAGTATAGAAATGTACCACGACTGCTTCTGACATTGCTGAATATTCTAGACTGCTAATCCACCCTTGTTCCACTTTTACCACTCCTACTAAAGATTGAAAAATAGCCTCTGTACACCAATGACAACTACCTCCAAATCCTACCTTCATCATAAATTTATAATCATCGTTCATTTAATCTCCCAACATAACACAACACTTACTAATCTCCCAGTTTACCTGTTTAAAAACCATGTCATCAATCTACTACTTCCTACCCCGCTCAGCACTGATCCATGACTCCCAGACATTAAACATCCGCATAGAAAATTCTGTGTCCGTTTTCTCAAACATGGTCTGAATCTCAGATCTGGTATGACGAGGTAGATTTATTTTATCATCATCCGCATTGGCGTAAAGCCATAACAAACCTCCTACTAGCTGACTATTTTTACTCAACGATTTAAAATCTACTTTATCATAAGTGTCCGAACTCGCATGATAGTTTACACCGTAACTTGCAGGTTTATGAGCAGCTACAAGATTAGGAATTCCCTGCAACATAAAGTCAAAATTATCTGTTCCTATAATCGGAACATTGATCAACGCAAAAGAAGTATCTAATTCTAAAGGAGAAAGAATATCCTCCATAACCTCTACTAGGTCCTCTCTTCCATTAGTAAATAATCCTATAATTTCTCCACTTCCTATATCCACGGACATGGCCATTTTATGCTCATCCATATTTGTAAGATTCTGTTTAGTATAGGCCCATGAACCAAAATAACCTTGCTCCTCACCATTCCATAATGCAAACCGTATCGTACGTCTAGGTTTTAAACCTAAAGCCTTTATCTGCCTTGCAATATTTATGAGCATCGTAACATTACACCCATTATCATTTGCTCCGGTGCCTAATGCCCAGGAATCTAAATGGGCTCCGATAATCACTATCTCTTCTTTTAAATCTGTACCTTCTATCTCTGCTAGAACATTATCTGATGTAAACGCTCCACCTATTTCAGCATGTACAGTAGTACTAAACGTTAATTCTTTATCAGCCTGCAATGTACGTAAACATCTCTGTGCATCTTCTCTGGCCATGATAAACTGTGGAAGGTCGTTTTCTGTAACCTTTGTTGGAATAAAACGATATAATAATTTGTGTGGTCGCGAAGCCATAAATACGATGCCTTTTACTCCTACTTTTCTTAAAGCCATCTCAGCCTTAGCGGCTTGGGTGTATTCCGCAAATAATCCATCTATATCTAAGCATAATTCTGAGGATACTAAGGCAAAATTACCCTTGAGTTGTTCTTCTAATTTTAGAATCTCTGACTCGCTGCCCATACCTACATTTATTAACTTTCCTGTATAATCTCCAGGAGCGGTTTGATATTTGGCTACAGCCAATGGATCAAATTCTATATCACCAGAAATACTAAAAGTGGAAGCCCCTTCCATCCATAAAACTGGTACTTTAAATGATTGTTTCCATGTCATTACTCCAGCCTCCTGAAATTTTTGCAATCCCCATTCTACGGATTTTTCATTGGCCTCCGAGCCAGTTACTCTTCCTCCTATCTCATCACATAATTCTCTGAGATCTTTTTCCATAATTGTACTGGAAGCTAAAGCTCCTTGTAAATTTTTTAAATCAGACTGAGCATATGTCAGTTGCACAAATAAGAAAAATACAATTACAGTTCTCATGATATTAATTTAAACGTAGCAGAATCAAATATATACTTATAATAAATGCGGTTTTTACAAGACCTATTTTTAAGATCGTCTATTAGGGTTTTTAGGAACAGGGTCCGGCCCCATACCTCCCCATGGATGGCAAGAAAATATTCTTTTTATCCCTAGCCATAATCCTTTTACCACACCCCACTCTTGTATGGCACCTATCATGTAATGTGAGCATGTAGGAGAGTATCTGCAGTTAGGTCCTAGTAAAGGGGAAATAAATTTCTGATAACCTTTGATGGGTAAAATAAAAATATCTTTAAGCAATTGCACTAGCGTAATTTGATTTTAGATTCTTTATGATCTAATATATCAAAAACCGATCTTTTACCATCTACTTTAAAGGAAATGATATTACGCTGATCATCGTATTTATCGAGGAGGATTAAATTTTGGTGATATAAATCCTTAGATGGATCTATTTGTATTTCTATATAACACCATACTGCAATCAAATCCTCTGACTGCTCTTTACCTATAAAATCGATGGCGATGGCCTGATCATCTTGTATAAAACTAAAATGATCTCTGAGATAAGCAAGCATGTAACTTTCACCATCCTCGTGCTCGTTTTTTGTACATAACATCAGGTCCTTGGCTCCATAATCCTCTAGACTCATTTCTAGATCATCTAAAAAAAGATGCAGACTAATTTCTAATTTATCCTGAGCAGAAATATAATTTATCTCTGATTTAGAGAGATGGATATCATGAGCGATATCGACAGAGGCAGCAAAAAAAAATAAAATGAGACTAAATAAAATGTGCATATATGATAAACGATATGCTACGAAGATAGTTATCTAAATGGACTATAAAATAAATTATGTCAGATGAGAACTTTCCACTTTTATCATCACGAAGAATCTTAATCTAGTTAAATAAATTTACACGTAATCCCAGGTTAATCGTTTCTGCCTGACCTCCTGACTCTGCCAGAAACTTATTACTAAAATCTGTGTAAAGTAATTCTAATTCGAGGTCACTCGTAATCTGATATTTTGTACCTAAACCATACTGCACAAAATAATCATACTCCTTTTGCCAGAAAGGAGAATATCCTCCAATGGTATAAATCGTCCACTTAGCAGTAGGGATAAAACTAAAAATTAAAATGACAGGAGTTGATAATCTATTAATATGTCCCTCATCACTACTACCTATATCCTCTAATAAAACATCCACCTCTGTAAATAAAGAAAACTTAGTTCCAATAGAAAAATCATTGAAAAACTGTGTGTTCCACGTTGCCCCTGTCCAGTCGATATAAGGCTGGAACTCACTACCCGCAAGATCCTCACCTATTGGAAAAACAAACGAACTCTGGATTGAAAAATTTTCCCATTTTGGATTAGGAGCATATCTGATCTGTGGACCTATCGCTGTAAGTCCTGACCTACTACTACCTACACCATCAGATGCAAAAACAGAAAACGGAGAAGATGGCAATGCATTATTTCTTACTTTCCTATATCTCCCATTTACCCCAATATTTAATCGATTACTAAGTCCATAAAATGCACTAAGTGTGGTCGTAAAAAATGAAGACCGATCTCTCAGCTCAGAAGGATCGCCCGTTTTCTGAGAATACAAATTATTAAAAATTTTGATTTCGACCGAACCCTTAGGAATCGTAGAAGATACAATATATCGATATGCGTTTGCCGCTCCAGACACACCTAGTCCATTACTCTGATCATTTAAACTCCAGTCATAAGTATAATAAGACAGTTTAGCTCCGGCTGATAATCGATCAGTTCTATATTTGTTAATAAAGGAAACTATTTTCTCCTGGCTTCCGCCAAAATCATTTGCGTACCACTTAAATATTTGGGATAGCTCTACTTTATTTCCAGCCACTCGGATAAAGTCCGCATCATTAAGTGCTTTTTTAGTTTGCTGTTCTAACTGAGCCTCGAGCTTTTCTGGACGATAAGCAAAATGAGTTATAGGAGGACATCCCACAGCTCCACAAACTAAAACAAAATGAAAACGAGGATCATTAAATGATTTAAGTAATCGATCTTTTTCTAATTGATTAAGAGTTAGGGAAGCATTAGCTACAGTGATTTTATCATTATCAAAAAATCCTTTTTTATCGATTACCGATTGTAACGGATAATTACGGACAACTTTATTTATGACATTTAGATTGTATGCATTTATATAAAATGCCTGCAATGTTTTATCATCTAAATCAGAGACATCAGCTGAGGCGATCCGATCGATCAGTGTTTTTAATTTTTTATCTGATTTTAAAGGAGCATATTTTACAAGTCCATCAGAAACATATTTTTGCAAAAAAGCATCTACATCATTAAAAAAGGATTGGTTTATCTTTTGAGCATTTAAGATATTACCAAAGAAGATCATTCCGAATATAATAGGCAATACTTTACTCCATTTTAATACATTTTTCATAATTCTAAAAGTTGAATTTATTTAATACTACAAGTTTAGAGCAATATCAGAGCTTATTAGTAGTCGGTATTTCCCTATGACTTGTTTATTCTTCCTTTAGGGATTTTAATTGTAGTCTCCTTCTGATATCGGAGGAATTTAGCATCTATATCTAACATTGGTCGAGTAAAATACATGGTTGGACGAGTGTACAAACTAAAATGAAACTTTAGATTTAAACGTCTCGTTATCATAATATACAGGGTACAAACCATCATTATAGAAAACTTTGTAACCATCTAATAAACCATTAGTAAAAACATTTGAGCTTATTGTCTTTTCTGAGGGCATAAAGTTTTTAGACAAACAAACCATGGGCCCTTTGCTTTATCACTAGAGCGAAGGGCCTTTGAGTTTTATTCTAGTATAGCCATTAATGACCATAATTCTTTATTGCATCTAGGATAGATCATTGACTTTTATAATACTATTTATCTTAGATTTCCGACTTTCGTCGAATATAAAACGCCTTTGGACGAACGTCTCGCAGGAATAGCAACTTTAGTATTTTTTGCCCGTGTTATACATGTCAGTCAAAGGAACTGTTTTTAGGATATCAGATATCTATAAAAGCAGAACTAAATGGACCTTCTACTCTCTAAGAAAGTAGAGGGTCTTTTTTATTTTATGGTGTAAGTATAAAAGGGATCAGTTTTAAATCTAATTCTACTAATAATCATAATTGCCCTGATTTTAAAGTAAATATTTCATACTTCTTAGGAATAAATACCCGCAATAGCTAAAGCTACTAATGCTTTTTACAGCTCGATATAATTTATTTAACTCTCCAAAACAAAGGGACATTATAAATGGTATAGATAAATTAGGTAAATAAAGAATTCTCTTTTTAGATTCTTTTGATCTACGACTTTAAGAAAGAACAACCCAGTCATTATTATTCATGAAAAATAGGCTGCCTTTTGCCTATTGTTTTAAAATCCGTAGCCTATACTAAATCCAAAATCTATAGTCCCGTTAACTCTTTCTACAGATGTATCGATATAGTACTGAGCACTCATTAATATTCCTCCTCTTGTTCTGTAATTAATCCCAGCTCGTAAGGCAAGATCTTTATTATTAGAAATACCACTTTTTACAAGCACACCTACCTCAGAACCAAAACCGTGTGGTAAGGTTCCACTGGACATACCTATGTAATGATCAAATTCTGTCGTACGCCGCTGATCATTAAACTGACTCATAAAACTATAATGTAATGCGATATAAGCCCTGTTATCTACAGTCACTCCTATACCAGGTCTCATTTCTAGATATGGTTTATTACGCAGTACACCTAACTGCACACCTAAAGGAACAAAGAGTTTATATTTTCGCCTCTGTCTCGGAAGCATTTCATTATTCTTAGCATCAAATAGATGTCTCTCCGGACTGATGGAAGATATGTAGAATCTATTTTTTACTTGGGCAATTGCATTTGCAATATCCTGCTTAAGTGATGCATCTAATAATTCTTCATGATCAGTAAACTCGATAGAGATCCCTAGGTTTTCACTTTTGAGTAAACATAAATTTGATTTGACATAGTCAATACCGTCATTCTCATTTACTGTAAACGTTTGTTTACCCACAACTTGATTTACTACTAATTCTTTTTTCTGAATGTAATTAATGTGGTAATAATCATAATCTGGTATCTCCTTAGATACTTTCTTAAAATCTGCTTGGAAATTATCTAATAGCTCCTCCCATGCCACGGCCTTCTGGATATTTTTTCTGTACGGCCAGACTACTACTATTTTTTGACCGCTAGCCCTTTGTATCGTAAGACTATCTGATGTTATAGTTTCTATATCTGTTAATAAACTTGCAGTATTATCTATTTGTGCTTTTATTGATTGGCTAACCGTAGTTATAAAAAGTACGGCTACTATTAATCTTTTAATCATGGCATTTACTTTTTTCTAGATTAAGAATTATTTGTCTATAAGATTTGTTTCACTAAAATTAAATTGTACAGATGAAGGCAGGGTATTAGAAATCTTTTCCGTAGGCTTCTCATCTAAAACATCTTCTGGTATATTACCACTCACATCTGCTATGGCTTCCATCGTTTCCGTTACTGGAACTTCTAATATTATCGTGTCTCTTATTATTTTCTCTATAATCCTTTGTTCTACTCTTACCTCGGTCATGTAAATGGTATCTCTTATAATGCTTTGCTTTAGATTAAGCTTAGTACTTACATTAGGATTAGGATTACTACTACTGCTCATTGCTAAAAGTCGATCTGATAAAGAAGCATTTAAAAGCTGTAAGGAATCCAAAGTTTTTTGTTGACTACTTGCAAAGGAATTAGCCTCTAGTAACGCACGTTGTAAGCTAGGATCAGGGCTGGTTTGCTCTGAATTTTTTTCTTGCATCTTAGGTGCGATCTCACTAACATGACCCGGACTTAGGAACCACCCTGCAGTAAAAAGTAATCCTCCTAATAATAGTAAAAATAACCACCACGGTTTTCTCTTCTTTTTTTGTTGCTCATTCTCTATCCTAGACCAAATCTGCTCTTTACCTTGCTCCGCTACTGCTAGATCCTGTTCATTAAGCGAACCAAATATGTCCTTTATCTTATCGTCCATACTCTTTTGATTTTTCTTTTCTCAGTTTGATTTGTAAATACCTACGTGCTTTTAACATTTGCGATTTAGAAGTATTTCTACTTATATTTAAATGCTCGGCAATCTCTGCATGACTGAGACCCTCTACTATATTCATTAAGAATATTGTTCGATAACCTTTAGGCATCTCATTTATAATTTTCTTTATTTCTGAAGCTTGCGATACTTCAGTGCTCTCAGTTATAGGTTCTACTTTTTGATCAAGAAAAAAATGATCAGTTGTATAATCTATAGGCTGTTTTTTATTTAAAAACCTGAGTGATTCATTGATAGAAATAGTTTGTATCCATCGTCTCAGTCCATGGTTTTCTAGATTCTTAAGCTTATCTATACCTTTAAAAATCTTATTGAAAGTAATGGAAACTACATCCTGAGTATCGTGATGATGTAATACATATCTATGACATATTGTATATACATAGTTATAATACTGATCAAACAACATTCGCTGTGCTGCTTGCTCGCCTTGCTGGCATTTGTATATTATATCTTTTTCCTTCAACCTAATCAATCTTGTACTCTATATTACCTATAACCCTAAATTTTATCAGATGGGTGTCTGCCGATGAAATTAATCAGAAATATTATTTGAATAGAAATCTAATAATGGATATAATAGACAACTTAAATTACAATAGTTACTGCAACACTACCTATCTCAAAACCTGAAAATATTCTTAACTAACAATTTCTAATACTATTTAAATTTAAAATGTCGAAAAGATTATTTAAGAAAATTTATTAGTGCTTAAATGGTGTAGCATATAGAGATAATCGAATTTTTTTAAAATCTCATCAAATTTTAAATCCTTTTATAAACTCATTCATTTCAGGAAAATCCAGTTTACCATTGACCATTTTTAGATATTCTAGAATGGCTAGTGCTTTTCGTAATCTTGTATCTGATGTCTTTGGTTTTCCGATGAGATATAAAAGGCTTCTTTGTTTTCCTGGAGTGAGCTTATGGAAAATTGCCTCGCCTTCCGGATCCTGATACATGAGTTCTTCCATCTCCTCTGGTAACGGCATTCCATACTTGCTATTATCGGGCTCGACTTTTACTTTTATTTTACTTCCTTTATCTAACTTTAGTTTAGTCCTGATTTCCTTGTTTATAGTTAACCAGTATCCTACCTTTCCTCCCGGTTTAAAAGAACAAAATGCTTTTTCTGTATTATTAAATGTAGCTATTAATCTAGTGTTACCAGTTGCTTTTATAGCATCACCGATTTGGTCAGGAACCCTTATAACCCAGTTCCATAACTTAGATTCTGTTCTCTCAAGAATAGCAGTAAAGGAATGTTGCATAATGATTATTCTATGATCAACTTAATACTATCACTTTTAGTTTTGACCTTAATCCAATTTATTAATTTTTCCTTTTCTTCCTTTTCAATGGTCGAACTAAATTTGGCGTAAGCCAAAACCAATGTGTCTAATGACTTTCTATCTAATGACTTTATTACATTATCCGATATAGAAAACTCATCTAAACTTGAAAATAAGGCCTTGGCCTCATCGGCATAATCATTTACATTAAACTGATTAGTCTTTAGTCTATTTAGCTCTGATTTCAAATCTATAATGGCACTATCTTTTTTAGTGAGTACTTTATTAGTGTTTATACGATACTCATCAACATAAGCCTTAAGAGAAGAAATATCATCTTCTCCTACAAAATCTTCTCCTTGATCAATAGAAAGAATGGCATTCTGACCACACTTCTTTTTATACATGTTATGTATAATTTTTAGTTCGTCATCTGTTAGACGTGTTCCGTAAAGTGTCAGTTCCAGAGAAGAATTTACACGTCCAAATAATCCTTCTCTTGCATAGACTGCATTTTCGCTTATAACTTTACTGCCTGTCGGCTTGATTACATCTCGGATAAACTCAGAACTATTTCTCTCAAACAATGTTTTCTGCACCACATTTACAGCGGTATAAATACTAGGAATAATAGTGGCGATAACAAATATGGCTATATACCTTTTAACTCTTTTTTCTCTTTCCGGTTTTTCAAAAACCTTTTTTCTATACCTCAATAAACGGACTATCATATACGTCGATAAACTAATAAATACGCAATTGATAAAAAATAGATATAGTGCCCCAAAAAAGAATTGACCATTTAACTGTGCAAGTCCATATCCTGCTGTACATAAGGGAGGCATCAGAGCCGTAGCAATCGCTACCCCTGGAATAGCATTAGATTTCTCTCTTCTAGAGCCAGCAACGATACCTGCTGTTCCTCCAAAAAAGGCAATCAGTACATCATAAAAATTAGGTGCTGTACGCGATAGTAATTCTGACTGAGCATCATCGAGCGGAGATATCCAGAAGTATAATGCTGAGGCAAGAACACTCATTAGTAAGGCGATACCTAAATTCTTAGAAGCCTTTACAATCAGCTGAAAATCATTTACACCCATACCTAGACCTATACCCATAATAGGTCCCATGATCGGTGAGATCAACATGGCTCCGATAATTACGGCTGCGGAATTTACGTTAAGACCTACAGAACATACAAGAATGGCGAATATCAGAATCCAGAGATTTGCTCCTCGGAACTCGATACCTTTCCGTATCTCCTCTTTAGTATCTCTTTCGTTTGCGTGATCTTCATCCTTTAGGTTAAACAACTCAGTGATCCAAGATTTAAACGCTTCGGTAAAATTTTGAGTCTGTGGGTTATCAGTAGGACTCATGCATAAATAATTTAGGTGTTAAGAATCTCGGAAGTAAATACATTACAAAAATATTTAATATTTATTAAATATTTAGATTATTCACTTGCGAGATCCTTATTCCTATTTTTATGCTATTAGTATAATTATTATTTAAAAGCGTTTAAGCCCGTTACTTCCATACCTGTAATCAGTAAATGGATGTCATGTGTTCCCTCATAAGTAAGGACTGTCTCTAGATTCATCATATGACGCATAATCGGATACTCGTTAGTTATACCCATCCCTCCATGGATCTGTCTAGCTTCCCGAGCGATCTCTAGTGCCATGTTTACATTATTACGTTTAGCCATGGATATCTGTGCAGGAGTTGCTTTTCCATCATTTGCTAGCGATCCTAATCTCCAGGCAAGTAATTGTGCTTTAGTGATTTCTGTAATCATTTCCGCAAGTTTTTTCTGAGTCAACTGGAATCCACCGATAGGTCGACCAAATTGCTCTCTCTCCAAAGAGTATCTCAATGCAGAGTCATAACAGTCTAATGCCGCACCGATTGCTCCCCAAGCGATTCCGTATCTTGCCTTTGATAAACATGATAAGGGACCTCTTAGGCCTTTAATCTCAGGAAAAACATTTTCTTTAGGAACTCTTACATCTTCAAATACGAGCTCCCCTGTTATAGAAGCTCTAAGTGATAATTTACCATGTATCTCTGGAGCTGTAAAACCCTTGGATCCAGCCTCTACGACCATACCTCTGATTTTACCTTCTTCGTCCTTTGCCCAAACAACGGCTAGGTCAGCAACTGGGCTATTAGTAATCCACATTTTTGCCCCATTAAGGATATAAGCATCACCGTCATCTTTTATATTAGTAACCATGCCGCTCGGATTAGATCCGTGATCCGGTTCTGTCAACCCAAAACAACCTATAAATTCTCCACTGCCTAACTTAGGAAGATATTTCATTTTTTGTTCCTCAGAGGCATACTTATATATCGGATACATGACTAAAGATCCTTGCACAGAGGCCATAGATCTGATTCCAGAATCGCCTCTTTCTAGCTCTTGCATAATGACACCGTACGCGATCTCATCCATTCCTCCACCACCATATTTTACGGGAATACTAGGTCCGTATGCACCGATCTCTGCCAGACCTTTAAATAGATGCTTTGGGCATTCCGCTTTTTCAGAACATTCTTCTATAATCGGAGAGACCTCTTGTTTTACCCATTCTCTTACTGCCTCTCTGGCCATTCTATGATCATCAGAAAGAAGATCTTCTACTAAATAATGGTCATGAAACTGGAAGCGATCTGTTTTAACTGAACTCATGATTTTACTTTAAATTTTCCGCAAAGGTATGGATATAAAATTCTATACAAACGGAAAGTCCGCTTTTATTTATATTACCTTGCATAATACTTATTAAACCAGATTATGACTACAAAGGTTGCTTTAAAAGGAGCTGAATTTTATGCTTTTCATGGATATTATAAAGAAGAGCAAAAAGCTGGAAATCGATTTGTTATCAATGTGGAAGTGAAGATTACTCCTTTTAATTCTTTAGAAGATAACATTACAGATACTGTAAATTATGAAAGTCTGTATACGATTTGTAAAGAGGAAATGTCCGTTCCCCAAAAACTTTTAGAGACAGTAGTCCTAAAAATAATAGAGAAAATAAAGAAGCAGTATTCCAATGTACTTTCTGGTCAAGTAAGTTTAGAAAAATTACAACCCCAGATGGGTGGTAAAATAGAGATGGCTGTAATTACGATGGAGTTTTGAGATTACTGATTTTTCTTTTTTTCATCTCAATTACATGATCAACGTTTATTATAATCAGGAAATAAAAGAACTCGCTGTAACTCTTAAAACATTTTAGCGATCGTCCATCTTAGATTAAGAGAGGATAAATTTGTACTAAAATCTCCTTCACTATAAATCGGGGTGAGCGTTTTACGATAAGCTATCCCAAAACCTGTTTTAAAATTATTTCCTATTTCTCTATTTAAAACTAATCCCATACTTACAAATGGAGTAATAGTTTTAACGTTTTGTGGAACACTGGTAATTTTTGTAACACCACTATTAAAACCATCTTGATCTATATCAAAAGAAGAAAGCTCATTTGTGATTGAAGAAAAATAATTGGCTCCCAAGCTAACCGTTGGAGAAATATTTATAAACTTATTTTTATACAATGCATATGATACACCTGCATCTAGAGATAGATTTGTAATACGATGATCATTATGTAAGTCTAGTACAAGGGCGGTATTTTCCGTGGATGTGTTATCAGCACGATTTACGATTACCTCAGAATCTATAAACCCTAATGGTGTTGCCATCGTCAGTGCGATATCATTAGTCATCATTCCTCCAGTCTCCATCAGTAAATCATAATTAGCAGAAGAGTTATGACCAGAAACAAAATCTATTTGTTCTAATTGAAGGGTAGAAATAAAACTCAAATTAGAACTTATCTTTTTTTCTAAACTTAATCCTGCGTTAATTCCACGACCATTATCAAAAGAAAAATCAGCAGGATTTAAAGCTGTGATATAATTATTATTAAGATTAAAATTCCATTGGCTCAAGCCGAATGAAATCCCTAAACTAAATGAATTATTTAATGCATTTTTTAAATCAGTGGGATCATCAATGTAAACGTGATTTAGTAAAGGTGGTAGTCCCTCCTCTGACGATAATAAAAATGTCAATAAATTTATCTCCGAAAATGAAAGAAGAGGTCTTAACTGTGCACTTGCTTTGGATGGACCATCTAAGCTACTAATCGTAATTTTTTCTTTAACATCATATTTAAAAGATTGCGACCCTTGTGAATTTTTATTTGCAATAGTAGTTTCAGACTTTGCACTAAACACCTTATCTGGGTATAGTTCTTCATCGTAGATTGATGTCCTTTTTGAACTTCTATTTTTCGAATTATCGCTGTTATTTCTTAGTTGAGCAGGTAAAGTGCTAACTGTAGATTTTAAACTTTCACTTTCATTGCCATCTAGAGGTTTTATATCAGTTGCTTTTAGCTCAGAATTAGACAGCAAATTATCTATTGACGCAGATTTAAAATCTACGTTTTGAGATGATTGAGATGGTCTGATATTTATAGTATCTTCATTTAGGCTGAGTGTCTTATCTTCAGAATCTAGAATCATAAAAGCTCCGACACCGAGTATCAGAAAAGACCCAAGACCAAACAACCAGTAAACTAATTTTCGCTTCTTCTTTTTCTCAAAAATCTCGTTGGAGATATGATCAAATAGAGCATCACTAGGTTCTAGCCATTTCTCTTCCTTTAACTCTGGATTGTTAAAGGCATTAAACCATTTTTTGTTATTACTAGGCATAGAGTCCTACAAATTTAAGCTCTGTTTCGTCAATATTGATTCTTAATTGTTTTTTGGCTTTAAACAGTTGTGATTTAGAGGTGCTTTCTGAGATGTTTAATTTATCTGCAATCTCAGCATGTGTGTATCCATCGATAACATGCATGTTAAATACAGTCCTGTATCCTTTGGGTAACGCTTGTATAGATTTAGTTAAATCTTGAAGATTTAAATTTTCTACTGCCTGCGAAGGCATCTGAAATCTGTTAGTCATTTCGACTATGTTATCCATAAAGTTAAAGACTGATTTTTTTCTTAAAAACATAAGGCAAGTATTAATAACAACTCTTTTTGACCAACTTAAAAAAGCCGATTTAGAAGAATCATATTGATGTAAATCTTTATAGATTTTTACAAACGATTCCTGTACAAGGTCTTCTGCATCCTCCTTAGTTTTTACATATCTTAAACACGTAAGTAGGTAGAATTTTGAATACTTATTGTACAACTCCTTAAAGGCAAGTCTATCTCCTTGGAGGATTTTGTTAATGATTAGTATGTCTTGTTCTTTATGTTCCAAAAAATCAATATTACGTTATTACATTTTAACACATTTTCTTTAATACAGTTTAACAGCCGCCAGAAAAATTTCCGGCAGCTGTTTAAACATGAAGTATTAATTCTGAACGATAAGCTTTTTTACATAGCTCATTCCCTCTGTTATAAACTGAACTAGATATACTCCGTTATTTAAAGCACCTATATCTATAGGGTTTAAAATATTACTGCTGTTTACCTGTGTTTGTATTTTCCCATCCATAGCTAGAATATTTACTGACGCATTTTCAAGGCTTAAGCCATCTACACTTATCTGGAACATATTGTTTGCAGGGTTAGGAAAAATATTAAGTTTGGCAAAGTCTCCATTCGTATCGAAAGTAGATGATAATTCTGGAATTAGAACCGCATCTATGACATGTACTACACCATTATCGGCTGGAATATCCACCACTGTGACCTGAGCATTATTTACAAATACATTTCCATTGTCTATTGTTACAGTAATATCTTGGCCATTTAAAGTAGCGGCCATCTGTCCATCACTCAGATCTGTACTTAACACCTCGGCTCCCAAAACATGGTATAAAAGTATATCCGTTAGATCGCCAGATGGATCCGCTAATAAATTGTCTAATGTTCCCGCTGGTAATGCATCGAATGCAGCATCCGTAGGTGCAAATACTGTAAATGGTCCATCTCCACTTAATGTTCCTGCTAAGTCAGCAGCTATCACTGCAGCTTCTAGTGTCTCATGATCAGGACTATTTACTATAATATCTACTACCGTTACCGTAGGGGGAATCAATACAGCGTCTATTACGTGTACCACTCCATTATCCGCAGGAATATCCGCTACTGTAACCTGAGCATTATTTATAAATACATTTCCATTTTCTATTGTTACAGTTACATCTTTTCCATTTAATGTAGTTGCCGTTTGTCCATCAGATAAATCTCCACTCATTACCTCTGCTCCTAAAACATGATATAATAAAATATCTGTTAGATCTCCAGATGGATCCGCTAATAAAGCATCTAATGTTCCCGCTGGCAATGCATCAAACGCGGCATCAGTAGGTGCAAATACTGTAAAGGGTCCATCTCCACTTAATGTTCCTGCTAAGTCAGCAGCAATCACTGCAGCTTCTAGTGTCTCATGATCAGGACTATTTACTATGATATCTACTACAGTTATCGTAGGAGGAATCAATACAGCATCTATTACATGTACCACTCCATTATCCGCAGGAATATCCGCTACTGTAACCTGAGCATTGTTTATAAATACATTTCCATTATCTATTGTAACGGATATATCTTTTCCATTTACCGTTGTGGCAACCTGTCCATCCGTTAAATCTGTACTTTTTACTTCGCCTATTAGAACATGATATAATAAAATATCAGTTAGATCACCAGATGGATCCGCTAACAATGCATCTAAAGTTCCTGCCGGAAGTGCATCAAACGCTGCATCTGTAGGAGCAAATAATGTCAAAGGCCCATCTCCACTTAAAGTGGAAACTAAATCAGCTGCTATTACTGCTGCTTCTAAAGTCTCATGATCAGGGCTGTTTATCACAACATCAGCAATAGTATTTACAGGAGGCAAAAGAACTGCATCGATAACATGTACCACTCCATTATCTGCTGGGATATCTGCAACTGTTACTTTCGCATTATTGATAAATACGCCATCTGCATTGATACTTACCGTAACGTCTTCTCCTAATAAGGTCGTCGCTGTTTGTCCATCAATCAAATCTGTTGATAATACACTTGCTCCGATTACGTGGTATAATAATATATTCGCTAAGTCTCCTGTTGGGTCTTGTAATAAGGCATCTACTGTTCCTTCTGGTAAAGCAGTGAAAGCATCATTTACAGGAGCAAAGACCGTAAATGGCCCCTCACCCTTGAGTGCTTCTACTAGCTCAGCAGCTTGAACAGCAGCAACAAGAGTTGTATGATCAGAAGAGTTTATAGCGTTATCTACTATATCTTTTGATTCTACCATCATTGCTCCACCAACCATAACTCCTTCTTCTTCATTTAATTCTTCTGAAGCAACTTCAGTATTATTAGATGCTA
>CALLXF010000058.1 GCA_938015805.1 uncultured Saprospiraceae bacterium
GCCTCCTCAACATTGACGTCAGTCAATGTATACTCTAAATTAGACCAAGTAAAATTTGTACCTCTATGTAGTTCTCTTATATGTTTTGCGATATGCTGAGGTATATTCATCGCCTATAAATTACTAAATGGACAGAAATAAACAACAAATCAAAATTAAAAATATTACCCTTCCGATTTTTTAACCTCTGCAGGATATTCGATACGTACGTGATAAATACTACGTAAAAGTGTTTTAAAAACCTTTTTAGCAGCCACTAGATCACTAAATGTAAGTAAAGAATTAGAGAGTAAACCGTGATCTATTTTATAATCTATTATCTTATCCACTAACTCATCTATATCTTGTCCCGTAGCTGACTTAAGACTTTTAGAAGCAGCCTCTATACTGTCAGCCATCATCATAATACTTTGTTCCTTGGTCGTCGGATTAGGTCCTGGATACTTAAATAAAGTTTCATCAAAGTTACCTTCTGGATTCTCTTTTAGTTGATTACGATAAAAATACTCTACCCTAGAATCTCCATGATGCGTTGTGATAAAATCTATAATAGACTGAGGTAGTTTTGCTTTTAATGCTATTTTTTCTCCTTCTATGACATGATCGATAATCACTTTTGCACTTTGGAAATTATTAAGATCATTATGTGGTGATTCTATATTAGATTGGTTTTCTATATAATACTCTGGTTGTTTTATTTTACCGATGTCATGATATAAACCCGCAACTCTTGTCAGTAAGGAGTTCCCTCCAATGGCTTTTACTGCGGCTTCTGATAAATTTGCAACTTGCAAGGAGTGCTGAAAAGTCCCCGGTGCTTTAATAGATAATTCTTTTAAAACGGGACTATTTAGGTCTCCTAGCTCGGCAAGTGTAATGGAAGATGTAAATCCGAACAATTTTTCAATAATCGGAATAAAGGGATATGCGAGTAATAGAAATACTCCATTCATCAATAGCCAACCAAAAACATTCCAGCTAAATCCAGAAAAATTTCCTTCTTTGATTAATTCCAATCCAAAATATCCTAAAAAGTAAACTCCGAGAATTATGCCGATTACTTTAAAAAACACATTCCAATACCGTGTCTCTGAGGCAACCAATACCGTAACCGCTCCAGCTAAAATCTGTAAAAACGTAAACTCATACCCTAACTTAGATAAGAAACTAGCGATTAATATTGTAATGATATGAACAAACAATGCGAGCCGGCTTGTGTAAAAATTTAAAATCACTATCGGTACGATACAAAATGGAATTATATAAATACTCAGCTCCGTATTAGCTTCTAAAAGCCTTACTAAAAACCCAAATAACACTGGCCATACTAGTATAAACGCAAGCTCCTTATTATTATCATAGATACTGGGATAGTGCATCCGTATAAACCATAACAGCACCGCATATATCAACATTGTTAATAATAAATATCCTCCAAATACGACATAGCTTCCCTTACGGCTGGAGGATGAGTCAGAAAGCGAACTCTGAAGCGAATTTAATTTCCTTATCACATCATCGGTAATTATTTCTCCATTTCTGGCAATTGATTCTCCTTTTGAAACAATACCACTTTCTGTCTCCACTTTGTTAATTAATGCGTTTAATGTATTTGCATTACTCTCAGAATTAATTGAATAATTAGGTGTAATCGTCGAACTCAGTTGGATTATTTTTTCCTGCGGGAGCGAATTTGATAATTCGTTTATTATTTTAGACGGAGTTGCAACTAGGGCTTTCCTTATTTTCTCGGACTTACCATTTGCATACTTTTCTATGAGTTCGTTAGGATACGTTTTTAGTTCTAATGGATCAAAAACCCCTACACTATAGACATCTTTAATATAATTACGAAGTTGTATACTATTTGCTAAGCTATCTGGAATAAGTTCTAAAAACTCCGCTGGATCTACACTGTTTTTCTGAAAAACAGGTATAAAGTTTAGCATGACCTTTTCTTCATCTCTTTTTAACTCGGATGCAGTTTTTACTAATGCAAAATCATACGGAGCATATAAATCTTCATAGCTCCAGACCTGAGCCTTTTTAAAGTCGTAGTTAAAATACTTTGATTTAGGAAATAAAAATGCTGTAGCCACAATGGCTAATAACAACATACCGTACTTGACAATTTCTTTTCTATCCATCGATTCTCACTCTCCCGTAAAAATACAATATTATGAGGAAGTGACTGGTACTGATAAAATGACTTTAAAACCTTCTGAATGATCGATATCGAGAGTGCCATTTATTTTTTTAGACCTCATCTCCATGTTAGACAATCCTAGTCCAGATTTATTTATTTTCTCGTGGCCTACTTTTCCGTTATCCTGGATCGTCATCACTATATGATCATTTTGCAATTTTAAATAAACATCTATATGATTTCCATTAGAATGCTTAATACTATTAGTGATAGCTTCTTTATAGATCAAATAAATATTTTGTCTGACATCTGGGTTTATAAAAGATTTTTCGTCGATTTTATTTGTGTGAAACTCGTATGTAAAAGGTAGATTATTTAATTGTTGATAAGCAAAGTATTCCATTCTTTCTATGAGATTAAAAAACTTATCTTTTCTAGAATCCATCGCCCAAACGATATCTCTCATACGTTCCATAGCCTGACGACTCATTACTTGCATTTGCATAACTAAGGTATCCTGCTCATCTTTTGTTGTCTTTTTAGAATCTAAAATTTCCGACTGCATGGCTATCCCACTCAGTAAGCTACCTACATCATCATGTAAATCACTAGATATTTTAATTCTCAATTTTTGCAATTCTTTCTGTCTTTCTAATTTTTTCCTGTAGCTCAAATTCTGCAAGTACAGTAAAAAACTAACTGCCGCAATAAAGACCAATAATCTAAACCACCATGTTCTTTGCCATGGTGTTTTAATCTCCAAATTGATTTTACAAATATTCTCTGACCATTTACCAGAAGCATTTTTTGCTTTTATTTTTAAATTATAAATACCAGGCTGTAGATTGTTAAACTTTAGGTTATTGGCTTTGCCTAACTCTCTCCATTGTTTATCATCTGTACTGGTCTTATAAGCGTAAATAGTAGACCCTTGATTTGCAAATTCTAACGTAGAAAAATAAAATTCTATATCGTTTTGGTTATAATTGAGACTCAAATTATAAACATTGCCCTTTTCTTCTTTAAAAGGAGAAGGTACTTGATTTATTAAAAAATCTGTCAATTTAACATCCACCACACTTCCCGGAAATTTTAAATACTCAGGATTAAGTATGGAAACTCCCTTGTGACCAGCAAAATATATCAGTCCATCAATTATAGAAACTGAACTAGGAGCTGTAAAATCCAGTCCTGAAATATTCTCTGTTAAATAGAAAGAACTCTCATCTTCATTCTCTAGATATCTTATAATGCCACTCGGCGTCCCGAACCAAAAACAGCTTTTAGGTTCTTCTACAATCCAATTACAAGAAGCTATTTGATATTGATCCAATACTCCAAATTTAGATATTGTTTTATCCGATAATGAGATAGTGTAAACCTCTCCATTAATAATCGACCAAAGTCTTTCACTAGTGTCACTAAATAAATAATCTATCGTTGGCTCCCTTTTAAAAAAGTCTTTTAAGTTTAAATCGACATCCTTAATACTATGATCAGAACCGATAAAAAAGAGGCCGATATTAGACCCAGCAAGTATTCCATTTTTATCCGCATCCTCTATAAAGCATTCAAACTGTATAAACTTTTCTGTTTCCTCATCTCTTATCAATTCAGGAAAATTTACAATTTGATCATTTTTAGCATTAATCACTTTTAACCTATTCCAGTTGTCGATAATCCATATATTACCCTTGCTATCTTCTAGCAAACGCATCGCTTTCCTAAATGTGTTATCAATACTATCAATAGGTTCAAAATAATCTATCTCTAATTTCGCTTCAAGTGTTTCAGGATTTACTTTACATAAACTGCGATCGGAACTGATCCATAAAGAACTATCCTTAGTACTCATAACAGCCCATGTATTTTTTAATCGTGACGATACTTTATAAGAGTTATTTATTTCTTTTGATTTTGGATTGTAGATCGATAGACCTTGTGATGTAGAAATTAAAAGTTCATCATTGATTGATTTAGACATCCAAAAAACGTCATCATTTTTAAGACTACTCGGATCTCCAGATTTATGTTTAATCTCTTCTGTACTATATAATTGTTCAGAACCTAATTGCAATGTATTAGAACAAACCCACAGATTATTTTGACGATCAGTTTTTATAGAACTTATGCTGTTACTTGCTAACCCATTTAGACGGCTATCATTTAAATAATGCTCTTTTATCTTACTCGCTTTAAAATCTATAAGTAAAAGCCCATCTTTCTCCGTAGCTAACCATACCGTACTATCATCTATTATTTGTAAATCAGTATAAGAAACTTCTTCCTTGGTGCTGTATATTTTTGATAAATCTATTATATCTATGATTTCTTGCGTATCCAGATTTAGAGTAATTAGATGCTGATGACTATTTAAAATCAAAAGAACACTAGGACTCAATGCTTCAAAATCAACAATCCATTCAGTTAAATATCCATTCTCTGAAAAGCCCTCTTTAAATCTAAAAAAACTAAATTCCTCGGATTCCATATCAAATTCTACAAGTCCTATTTTCCTTGTAGAACAGTAAATTTTATTTTTATAATGATGCATGATCCCTAGCCTTACCTTCTCTTCATGAGGCCAACTTTCTGGAGCTCTTATTTTATTACAATCATAAACAACTAGGCTGTCTAATTGCTCGTCTAGGTACTGAAGTGCACCATAGGAACTAATCCATAATTTATCATCTATTTCTAAAATATCATGATACTCTGATATCTTCCAACCGTCCTCATACTCATGTGGAATGTTTACAAAAGCATTTAAGGCTTGATCAAAATTATATAGATATCCTAAATCAGAAATGACCCATAATCTCCCCTTTGTATCTTCATAAAATTGACTAGCTCCACTTAAGTAAATATTCTTTTTAGGATCATTAAAAAAAGTAGAAAACTTATATCCATTAAATCTACTCACTCCTTGGTCTGTAGCGATCCATATCAAGCCGCGACTGTCTTGAAAAGTATTAAGGCAATTATAGGAAGGAAGACCATCCTTTTTAGCGTAAGCATTAAAGTAGGCCGTATTTTTCTGACTAAATCCAGTCAGATTAAGCAACAACAGTAAAAAAGGAAGTAGTTTACATGCTTTCAAGTACGAAAAATAATTTAAGTAAATTTCTTAAATGTAATATACTATTAATGCAAATGTAAAACAGTCTTGTTGTCTTGATTTATCAGAAAACGGATACCTGCTTAATAGACTTACGTCAATGTTTAAATAGCATTTTAAAAAACAGTATGATATAAAAAGGCCTTTACGTTATGTAAAGGCCTAAAAAAAATCAATGTATATATCCTCTCTTAGAATTATGCAAAGAGGACCATGTTTTATCCTCCAGCATTAATTCCTTTTTCAAACTTTACGCTTTTAAAAACTCTGCTTTCGATTTCCATTTAGCAAGCTCCTCCCCACTCGTATTTATTGCTTTAGAAAACTTATTCCATGGACCAGACTTGATTTTCTCCAAAGTCTTTTTACCGTCATTAAAAGTCCCTTCTAAAAGAGACATATTTTCTAACTCAGCAGCTGATGGAGGCTCAAAACCACCTGCAACTTTCGCGTAAAGCGTCGCTAACTTTTCTCTTAATTCCGGCTCTGCTGCTCCCACATAGTTATCTCCGGTTGTAATTACAGATCGAGATTTAAGAGCATTTAACTGATTGATCAGCTTATCTGCAATCTTTTTTACGCCTGAATTATCTGCTGATTCTTTTTCTGCAACAGCTAACATCTCATCCATCTCATAAACCTGATATGCTAAGTCCTCACTCATGTCGAATAGCTTCCTAGTAACCTCTTGATGCTTTTTACGCTCTGCAGCTGTAATAACAGAATTCTCATCATACTTTATTTCTAAATCAGTCTCATAGGTTTTTTTACCCTTAGTCAAGACTACTTTATATTTACCTGCAGGAGCACGTGGAGATGTAAATCCTCCAAAAGTAAATGTTTTACCTTTTGCCATTTTCGGCGTTTTAGTCAGGTAATTCCATGTCACTACATTTATTCCTTTTGATTTCCCAGGTGCGAGTTCGCTTACAAAATTTCCATCCATATCCTGAATTTCCATTTTCATTTTACCAAAGATGTGTCTCTTTTTCAGATAGTAGATAATCCGAGCATTCCTGTTTCTATTAGGTCCTACAAACTGTAACTCTGAACTTCCTCCTCCAAAACCACTCTCTTCAACCATCGTATATGGATCTGACTTAAAGAAATGAAGATCTTCTGCTAACACATCGGGCGTCAAGTTTCTCAGTGGACTGACATCATCCAATATAATAATCCCTCTACCGTGTGTACCCATTACGATATCATTAGTTCCAGCATGCATCTCGATATGATGAACTGCTGTGGCAGGCATATTATTAGTAAACTGACTCCAGCTTTTACCACCGTTTATTGTAATATAAAGTCCAGTCTCTGTTCCTAAAAACAGCAGATCTGGATTTTCAAAATCCTCCTGTAATGATCTTGTAAATCCTTTTACCTCATCCGTCATTATGGAAGACCATGATTTACCAAAGTCTGTAGTTTTAAAGACATAAGGATTTTTATCATTTTTTGTATGTCCGTCAAAAACAGCATAAGCCGTACCTGCATTATGCACACTAGCTTCGATATGATAACACCATGTATTCTGCGGTAATCCTTGTATGTTCTTAGTAATATTAGTCCATTTTTTACCCCCATTTTTTGTAACCTGTACATTGCCATCATCTGTTCCTACCCATATCACTTTATCATCGATAGGCGACTCATTTATAGTAAAAATAGTACAGTGATTTTCAGCTCCTGAATTATCCTTAGAGAGTCCTCCAGAGTCAGCTTGATTTTGTTTGCTCTTATCATTTGTAGTAAGGTCTTTAGATATCTTTACCCAGGTATCTCCCATATCCTCAGACATATGTACAAACTGACTACCGATGTATATACGATCAGGATGAGTCTCACTAAGAGAGATCGGTGCATTCCAGTTAAACCGTAACTTAGGATCTCCTTTGATCGGTAATGGCTGGATCGTTTTGTTCTGATTAAGCTTCATATCATACCTCCATACGTTTTCAGCACCTTGCATTTCCGAATAAATAATCGGCTTAGTCTTATGTTTTAATACTCTAAAACCATCACCATAACCTACACTGTTCCAGTCTCTTGCTTCTATGCCGCCTGGCGAATTAGATGGCCCATACCATGATCCGTTATCCTGTAGTCCACCATATATATTATACGGTTCTGCATTATCGATAGAAATGTGGTAAAACTGCGATACTGGTAAATTAGAAACTATATCTAACGTATTTCCTCCGTCCCATGTTCTGTAGACTCCTCCATCAGTTGCAAAATACATTCGATCCGAATCGTTTATATCGAATAAAATATCGTGGATATCCGCGTGCATTCTTCCAGGATTCTTAAAGGTCTTTCCACCATCTCTACTAATCGACCCAAACAGACCACCCTTTACCAATACATCCGGGTTTTTAGGATCAACCACTATACGAGAAAAATAAAACGGTCTTACGACTAGCCCAAAATCACCATTTAGCTTCTTCCAAGAAGCACCAGCATCATCAGATCTATATAGTCCATTAGTTTCCTCTTTTTCTGTTTCTATTACAGAATATAAAATATTAGAATCCGATGGAGCCACTGCAACTGCAATCCTCCCCAGCTTACCAGATGGATAACCATTATGTATTTTACTCCAAGTCTTACCTCCATTTGTGGATTTAAAAAGACCAGATTTAGTTCCTCCAGAATTAAACGACCATGCAGTTCTTCTAAACTCCCACATAGAAGCATAGAGGATATCTGGATTATTAGGATCTACTACTAGATCAGCACATCCTGTTTTCTGATCGATATAAAAGATTTTTTCCCACGACTGTCCACCATCTGTTGTTTTAAAGACTCCTCTATCCTCGCTATCTCCCCATAAGGCTCCTAACTCTCCTACGTATACGACGTCTTTATTTTCTGGATGTATGATGATATTACTAACACGTTCTGAACCTTTAAGGGGCATTTTTTTCCAGTTGCTACCTCCATCGGTAGATTTGTAAACACCATCTCCTATACTCACAGAGTTACGAGTCCAAGTCTCTCCTGTTCCTACCCATATCGTGTTATCAGGGTCATGAGGATCGACTTTTACAACGCCGATAGACTGTATATGATCGTCAAAAATAGAATTGAAAGATGCTCCACCGTTGGTAGATTTCCATACTCCTCCACCGGCAGTTCCTGCATAAATGATTCTATTATTTGTAGGATGTCCCTCTAAGTCTGAGATACGACCACTCATCAGGGCTGGTCCGATCTGTCTAGCTGACATATCCCCAAACATTTCTTTTCCCTTTAAAATCACTTCAGAATCCTGGGCATTAATATATAGTGTAGTAGATACCAGTAGCACTACTAAGAGTATTAGTTTTTTCATTCTTAAGATTGATTTATAAATAATTGTTCTAGGATAAAAGCCCTGATTATCTATAAATAGCAATCAGGGCTTTATATAAATCTATTGTTTATCACCTCCTTTACCAGGCTCTCCATTTGCAGGTTTTGCAGTCGGAACAGCCTCTGAAGGAAACGCTAACAGTGTCTCGTCTAGTGTAGGATTTACCTCTACCTTTTCTATTACGATAGGTTGAGATGGGCCATCTTTTATACCATCATTCATAGAGAATGGAATCATAAGTCCATCTACTTCCTGATAGTCGCTAAGTTTAGTCTGAGAGATACTTCCTTTCATCGGGCCCTCTGTGATATCCGTTTCCGAACCGATCATTGCAAAAGACTCAGTCTCAAAATAATAATAAACCACATCTTCTACTTTCTGTCCGTCTACCATCATCGGCTCTTTAGTCAGTTTTAATTTAAATGCTTCTGTTCCGTCAAAAGTTTCTTTCCCTACTAATTCTAGGTCATACTTGTTTTCCTTGTAGTTTAATAGAGCATCAGGAAAATCATTGTTTTCTAATTTATGATTTTCGATTTGTTCTGTCGTGGCTTTCTCTGCTTTCATGGTTTGGAAATTAGTATTCCATAAAGTCTCTCCATCAAAAACACCTTGCATAATATTTAGTCCCTGAAAGCTGATTTTAGTATAAGTTTTTCCGCCTTTCATTTGTACCATTTCTACTGGAATTTCCATTCCCTGCTGATTAACTTTTGCAGTATATTTAAATCCCTCTACTTTACTCCATGCATCTCTCCCTCCTATCGCTTCGTAATATCCATCAAGAATCTCGTCTGCAGTTTGAGCATTTCCAGTAAAGCTGATTACTAATAAAAGAAAAAGAATACAGGTTGATTTTAAAAATTTCATTTTTTTAATTTTAGGTGATTAAGATTTTGCATTACTATCCCAAAAGCAAAACATATAAATCCAAAAAAGGAAATTTCTCTAGATCTATGCTCTTTAGACATAATAAATATAAGCCTCATTATGGATCAGGAGAAAGATATTTCGATAAAGAAGAGTTTTTTAACGACGAGAAGGATTAAATCAAGAATGAATTTTTTTTCATTTATAAAATCACCTTAGCTTTTAAGAAGAATCTCATTTTGAAATTCGTTTTTCATTGGCTTTAAGCCAATGGAATAAAACCTACTTAAAAAGCAACCCTTTTATCAGATGATCAGAGCTCTATCTGGCTAAAAACGTAAAACATCTCGCCTGCTATTTCCAGACTTTTATTTGCATAAACTTCCAGTTGCTCGGGCGTCCCATCAGAGATCTTAGGATCGGTAAAACTAATCGGAATCCTTTTCTCTGCACCAGAGATTGCGGGGCAATTTTGATCTGCATCGCTGCAAGTCATAATCGCAGCATAGCCATCTAAAGGATTAAAAGGATGATCGTATACTTTAGAAAAACTGATGATAGCATCCATATCTGCATCATACTTTATAGCATATATAGGATTAGAAGCAGGAGCTAAAGTGATGATTTTAAAACCCTGAGACTCAAGGGTGTCTTTTACGGCAGTATATAATGCGGTGGCCTCTGTCCCTCCAGAGTAACAAGACACATACCCTATATCAAACCAATACGCGGCAACTCTTGCCCATATCTGAGAAAGATGAGATCTACGAGAATTATGAGTACAAATAAAATTTAGTCGGATCTCTAATCCCTCATTTACCTTAGCCTGTATATAATCGACTAAAGGCTGTAAAACCTTCCGACGCTGCTCAGAAATCTCGTTTAAATGTAATCCCTCTACGGTTTTTATTAAATCATTATACAACATAAATATTATAATTTTTCACCTCTATTTTAACCTTTCTAAAAAACTTAACCTATGAACTTAAAAGGTTTAAAATTGTAAGATAGATATTAATTATTTAGGCAAAGGTAAAGACAAATTTCATGATCTATATTGCTTAGCTTTACATTACATTTAAGAAAAAGATGGATACAAAACACGAAGAAGTAAAAGAGTACTACGGTAAAGAATTAACTCACTCTGATGATTTAAAAACCAATGCCTGTTGTACAATAGAAGAACCTCCTAAACATATCAAAGCGATTTTAGCAAAGATCCACGATGATGTAATAACAAAATACTACGGATGTGGTCTTACTATTCCTTATCAGCTAGAAGGCCTGAGGGTTTTAGACTTAGGCTCAGGTAGTGGAAGAGATTGTTACATTGCTTCTAAACTCGTAGGTCCTAATGGTCATGTAGTCGGTATAGATATGACAGATGAGCAACTGGCTGTCGCCAATGAGCATATCGATTATCACATGGAGCAGTTTGGGTTTGATAAACCTAACGTCGAATTTATAAAAGGAAATATAGATGAGCTAGGAGAACTCGATTTAGAGGAAGGAAGTTTTGACCTGATCATATCTAACTGTGTAATAAACCTGGCGGTCGATAAACAGAAAGTCTTAAAAGATGCTTTTAAATTACTAAAGCCTGGAGGGGAGATGTATTTTTCTGATGTATACGCAGATCGACGCGTACCGATTTCCCTGCAGAAAAATCCAGTGTTATGGGGCGAGTGCCTTAGTGGAGCATTATACTGGAATGACTTTTTAAATTATTCTAAAAATGCTGGATTTACAGATCCTCGTGTAGTAGAAACTCATCCGATCACTGTCGAAAATAATGAACTCCAGGAACTTATCGGAGACATCACTTTTTACTCTGTTACTTATCGCTTGTTTAAAATAGAAGGTTTAGAATCTGACTGCGAGGACTACGGTCAATCTGTTAGATATAAAGGAACGATCAAAGGAAAAGAACATAGCTTTGATCTCGATGACCATCATCATTTCCCAAAAGGAAAAATGATAACGGTATGTGGCAATACGTATAAGATGTTATCAGATACGCGACTTGCAGATGCCTTCGAATTTTTTGGAACATGGGATACGCATTACGGCATATTTGAAGGTTGTGGAGGAAGTAGTCCGTTTAACAATGTTACTTCCGAGGCTTCCGCTGATTGCTGCTAGTTTAATCGTAGAAGTTTTCTGAAAGGCGGGATTTAAACATCATTTTATTTTTAGTTTCTAGCTAAATACAATTTGCTGGATTTGAAGTTTAAAATCTATTCTCCTCAGGTAGAACAGTACATAGATTTCGAAGCCTTCATTTTATAAGTACATTATTTACAATTGTAATATTTTTATGTAGATAGAATGGATTTATTTCTGCTTTGCCAATGATAAAAAATACTGCAGTACATTATCCTAACAATTATACTAAAGACAGTAAATATCCCAATACTCCTCCTCCTAAAATAAGATAGAGAGTATTGATCCCTTTATAGTAAAAGTAGATAAAAGTGCTTAAAGCAAAAATCAGAATTGTCCTCCAGTCGATCAAAATACTTTCACCCATTTTTACTGTAACGACTACCATTACTGCTACGGCCGCAACATTTACTGCTTCTAAAAATGATCTTAATATGGCTGACTTTTGCATCTTTTTTACAAAATTATTAAGTATCCAAACGTAAAAAAAAGAAGGTAAAAAGATACCTAAGGTCGCTAATATAGCACCCGTAAATCCCCCCACTTTATATCCTACAAAAGTTGCGGTAGACAATACTGGACCAGGAGTAACCTGTCCTATAGCGATTGCTTCTACGAGATCTGGATGAGTGAGCCACTCTGTTCCTTGTATGAGTTCTCCATCGAGATAAGCAAACAGTACATATCCACTTCCAAATAAAACTAAACCTACTTTTAAAAAAATCAAAAACAACTTAAGATGTGTGTAAGACATCTTAAGCAAAAACATAATTGGAAATAGAGCTACCGATGCAAAACCATCTCGCTTTATTGCTGCTCTAAGTAAAATCATAATGAGTCCAGCACTAAGAATCAGTACGATCTCATTTATGCCATAAAAGGCAAGTAAAATTACGATAAGGCCTATAATGACGTGGATATAATTCTTAACTGCTTTTTTTCCTAACTTTAAAATCGCTCCCAGGATAAATGAAATTACAGCTGCCTTAATCCCATTTACGATCGGAACTACCCATTCTATCTCACTAAATTTCTCAAAGAAAACAGCGATAAAAAGTGTAATGGCCACGGCAGGAATTATAAAACTCATCCCAGCTATAAACAGTCCTTTTACCCCAGCTCTGTGATATCCGCAGTGCATAGTCATCTCTGTAGAATTAGGACCTGGGATCAGGTTAGTAGCACCCATATAATCCAAAAACTCCTGTGAAGACAACCATTTTTTCTTCTCGACTAGATCGTCTTGCATCATTGCGACATGTGCAGCAGGTCCTCCAAATGCAACAAACCCTAATCTTAAAAAATACTGAAATACTTCCTTTGCTGTTCCTTTCATGTTCTAATGATTTTAATAGTAGATCTTCAGAGTTATTCCCTAACCTGCTGATCTACTATTTGCAATTTATGTATTCTTATATCTCACCTGCTACTGACTCATTTATATTTACGATATGATCACCTACTCTCTCTAGAGAAGAGAAAAGGTTTGTAAATACCATTGCAGCGTTTACATTGTATCCTTCGCTGTTTATCATTTCCTGATTAAACTTCCTCATAGAATTACGTTGTATATTAATCTCTTCTTCTAAATCGTAACATTTTCCTAAAGAAGCATCATCATAGGTTGATAAATTTAAATTACGATTCATCTCGTCAAATGCTTTTTGAACAATGGCTATCAGCTCGTTTAATTGATTTCTTTGCTCTGGAGAAAAATAAATTTTACGATCTACTTTTGACTCCACGGCTTTCGCCAATTGGTAAAAGATATCTCCGATACGTTCCATGTCGTTACAAATATTAAAGAAGCTTCTCAGCCTTACACTAGTCTTATGTGTCATCTCCTTATCAGACAAGTTGGTTATATACTCTGTGATTTCTTTCTCAAAATTATCCGTAATCTCTTCGTACTTTCTGATCTTAGCAATCAGTTTCATACTTTCTTTATCATCAGAAGAGTTAATTAGCTCTTTACTAAATCCTAGCATTCTAGTAGCGATCTCTCCATAACGAGCAACCTCTTGTTGTAGCTCGACTGTTGCTAATTCTGGTGTTCTATTAGCCGCATTTATAAATTTCAATGTTTCCAGACCATCTTCTCCAGCTTTTTCTGGTACAGTCTTGATAGCCACTTTTATAAGCCATGGAACAAATCCAATCAATAAAGCCACATTTAAGATATTAAAAACGGTATGGAAAGCGGCAAGTGTATAGGTATCTAGTCGTTGAGCATCTGTTAAATCCTCTGTTTTTATTTTTGCATTACTTTCAAATAAGCTAGAGAAATTCTCAACAAAAATACTTAAGTATTCTACTACAAAAGGTAAAAGTAAGACCATCCAAAAAACCCCGATTATGTTAAAAAGAGAGTGAATTCTTGCAGATCTTTTAGACTGAGTATTCCCGATAATAGAAGCTAACTCAGCCGTTATAGTAGTCCCTATATTTTCTCCTAATACCATCGCAGCAGCCACTTCTAATGGCAACCATCCTGCATAGACTAAAGTCAATGTTATCGCCATTGCAGCAGATGATGATTGCACAATTACTGTAATAAGTGCTCCTACTAGGACAAATAATATCCTTGAAAAAATTCCGTACTGAGACCACCCCTCTATAAATGCCAGTGCCTCTCCTCCTAAATCTGGAATCGCATTTTTCAAGAAAGAAAGTCCTAAAAATAAAATAGCAAAACCGATCAAAAATTCTCCCCAGTACTTTCTTTTACCTGTTTTAGAAAATAATAGTGGTACACCGATAGCAAATAAAGGAATAGAGTATGCACTTAGTTTTACTTTAAAACCAAGAATGGCAATAATCCATCCTGTAACGGTAGTTCCTATGTTTGCTCCCATCATAATACCTGCAGACTCTACTAAAGAGATTAACCCTGCATTTACAAATGAAACCGTCATTACAGTCGTAGCCGAAGAAGATTGTACTAATGCTGTTATTAGGAATCCAGTAAATACACCTAGATATCGATTTTTAGTCATCGTCCTCAAAATATTTCGCATTTGCGAACCAGCAGCTCTTTGGATTCCTTCGCTCATCATTTTCATACCAAAAATGAAAAAAGCCAGGGCTCCGAGAATTTCAAAAATCCCCATTATTCCAAAACTATCGCCTCCTTTACCCTTAGCCATCATCTCCGTGGAGTGGAATATTACCAATACCATAATTAATGGTATGATCTTTATTACTTTGCTAGATAAAATTTTACTCATGTTAGTTGATTGGTTTTAACTTAAAAATGGATGTCCATTTGCATTCTATAAATTAGATCATCATCACTTGTGGCGATAGATCTGTAGGTTATATCTGATTGTACTTTTAATTTATGACCCACTATAAATTTTGATAATCCGAGTGTATACTGAGTTTCGTCACTGGCGACTCCTTCCTCTGGCTTTATATCTGTCCATCTTCCGGCAATCTCTACGTTATTTTTAAACATATATCCTAACGCTACGTTTACCCCAGTCCCCGTATAATAGGTTCCTATTTCCTCTCCTTCTGGACTAAATACTACTGGACCATCCGTAGTCGCCGTATTTGCATACTCGGCCATCAGCGATATCCCTTGGTATTTAAACATTAAATCTATATGTATATTAGTCAAGTCCTGACCTGAAAATGAGCCATCTCTATTTACAGGAATAAAACTTCCTTTACGACCTCTTTCTCTTCCTGCTGATTTATTTATATCGTAGGCAAATGCTATAGCTAGCTTAGGCTCGGTTTCTCTCTTTACTGCTGACCCAACATAAGCTCCCTTTGACTTAAATTGTCCAAATGGAAAAGCTTCTACTTTCATAGTAACAGATGAACCACCCACGTTAGCTGCTGTAATATTTTTACCTTCTCCTGAAGTCCATGCTACAGTTTCTTGTACTAAGAATTTCTGCCCAAAAGTGTGGTGATATTTTAGCATTATTCCGACATCACGATCCAAGGTAAATCGGGAATTTAATCTAGACCGATCTACAAACTGTAAGTTCCCAGAGGAGACAACTCGCTCTCTATTACCAGGCAATTTTCCTTGACCAGCCCAAAGAGAAAAATTATTATAAAAATTCCACTCAATAGCAGCATCTAAAATAATATTAGCAGCATTACTAAAGTTATCACTATTTCCTCCTCCATTATCTCTATTAGATAATGCTAACTCTGCTTTATACTTTAGTTTAGGTGTAAAAGCAAAACCGTTAAATTTCAATCTAGATCTTCTAATAAAAACCCTAGATGACCGATCTTCTAAGGAGCCTAGATCGTCCTCTGCGACACTCCAGTCTGACTGGAACAAGGTCTGAAATCTAAATCCTATTTTCATTGTAAAAGAAGAATCTTGAGCTGTAATTTGTAGGCCTTTACCAAATTTCGGTGCTTTGATTTGGGCCGATATAAAACCTACCCATAAACAACACATTAGTGTTGTTAATAATTTAATTTTCATTGGAATTTGCAATTTTTTCCTGCGACAAAAGTAATTTCTCCAATGTTAAGCCAATGTTAATTAATCAATAAAAACACCTGTTTAACTGATCGTAAAATAAACCTACAAAAGATATTTTAAGGAGAACATTTTAAAGGAAAAACATCCTTTATGGTAACAATAGAATTTGTAGTTTTTCAAAGTCTATATAGATTTCCTTTATCGGAATCTGGTTTAAACTAATGATACCATCTATCTTGACATCTAACTCATCATTTATGGCTTTCAATTCAGTAATACCAAATTGTAAATTCTTGATGCCCATTTTCCCGAATTGTACTATCTCGATCACTACTGTCTGCTGGTGGGCTACCTCATTCTTATCAAGAGTGTGGACATTTACTGCGGCCGAGTTTTGGCTAAAAACAGAAGAATTAGCTTTTACTAGTTGGTTATTAATTACAGATACAGAAGATCCAGTATCGAGTCCAAACTTGTATTCCTTTCCATCAATTTTTAATGGAACAATAGGAACACCATTTTCTAACCAAATTTTACTAGTGATAAACTGTTGACCACTAGTGTTTTTCACCTGATTACGATCTAAAATCTGGATGACATTATTTATGTTATCTATAAATAGAACTTCACCCTCTAAAAATCTAGTTCCTATAATTCCTAGCAATTTTTTATTCGTAAACTTTTCTACCGACGATAAATCATATGCAAAGGCCTGAATATCATTTAAAACATAATTGCCTAGAGTAATTTTATTTACTACAATTTTTGAAGTGTTTATGGCACCTGTCAAAGTTTCGAATGCCAAAACATCATGCTGATCTACTTGCTTGTTAATAACTATAGCATCTGCTCCAGTGTCAAAAACGAAGTATCCTTCTTGCCCTTCTAACTCAGAGGCAATGAGCATTAGACCATCAGCTTTTACAAAAGGAATATGATAAAGGGGCTTAATATTACAATAGCCATAGACGCTAGAGCCTACAATAAAAGAAAGAGAAAAGAAAATGATTCGAATGAATGACAAAATTTATACTTATTTCTCTAAAAATAGGTACAAAAAAAGTCAAAAACAAGAATTAGTTAACAATTTGGTAACATTGGCTTAATACTTAGATAACATTGATATGCATTTACAGAGACTATATTATTGATAATGGTAACGCCTTTTTTGACTTAAAAAAGAAAAACCCCACCAGTCTATACTGATAGGGCTTTATTACTCCAACAAAAATTGGAAAAAATTGCTTCTTATTTAGCAGGTTGCTACTAAAGGTCTTTGCCTTTTATAACTCTTATTTACTTACTGTTAAATAAATCTATAACTCAAGCCTAATGAAAATGATCTTCCCGGATCGAAGTTTTCAAAAAGCTGGTCTTGAGCATTAAATGATTCGTAATGTTTTGTTCTAGATGAATTCAAAATGTTATTTGTTCCGATAGAGAATTTTAATTTTTGATCCGTTCCCAATCTCTTAGAAGCTTTAAAGTTTAAACCGTGAAAAGGATTCTCAAAAACGTCTGGCACATTAGAAATTCCTACGATAGAAAGTCTTTCTCCTTGTACGTTGTAAGACATATTTACTTCCAAGCCAGTTTCTCTTTCGACGTAAGTCAAACCTGCATTTACTAAATACGGAGACTGCCCTACCATTTGTCTGCTTCTATTGATTTCTTCTCCATCTCTTTGAGCTAATAATCTTCCTTGGTATTCGTTTTCTGTCATTTTAACAGAAGAATAAACTAGTGTCGTATTAACGTTAAATACTAGGTTGGATAAATATTGGCTTAAGCCTCCTAAAGAATTTCTATACTCTAACTCTACTCCTAGTAGATCAGCATTACCTACATTACGAGGGGTAAAACTAGATGGTGCAGTCGCATCGAATGCAGTCAGTTCGATAGGATTTATAAAGTGTTTATAAAAACCACTCACGGATACCATGCTTCCTCCAGGCATAAAGTATTCCCATCTGACATCCGCGTTATAGACTTTTACATCTTCCAAATCTATATTACCGATAAATAACCTTCCTGAAATTCTATCAGCAATCTGTGCAATAGACTTCTCTTTAAATGTAGGTCTCGCTAAGGTCTTAGAAAATGATGCTCTTAAATTCATCGTTTTACCTTCTTCATCTCTAAGCACTTTTGTGATTCCTAAACTCGGTAAAAAATCCAGTTCATCTAAGACTAATCTATTCTCAAATAAGTCAGTCTGTGGGTTAGTGATAAATTGTTTTCTACCGGTATACCAGTTTTGAGCCTGCTCTACTCTTACGCCGTAAACGGCTTTCCATGTATCTCCGATTTCCATCTCGTTCATTACATAACCAGAGAATATCTGCTGTCTTGCCTCATAAGATTTGGAAGGTTCAAATGCTCCTTTGACGAAAGTCCCTTTATTATTTTCTGGCGTCCATATATTTTCCTCCATAAATAACTCATTAGGATTACCTGTAAAATCGTAAGTCCCTCTTTTATGAAATGCAAAATTATAGTCCAGAATAGAGAAGTCTCTATTTTTATACACACCGTAAAAGCCAGTTTTTATTTTATGTTTAAGATTAGAACCATTATCGATCTTATAGCTAACATCAAATCGTCCAGCATAATTTTGCTCCTCTAGATCTCTATAGGTTCTAGTCGGAATTCCTGCTGTAGATGGGTTTAGCTCGTATTCCCCAGAATCAGGATTTATCTCATATGCTGTGAGTCTGATATCTGGCTCTGACATTTTAGATAGTGTCGGAGAGAGCTGCCAATTTACTTCTAGATTTCCGTCGCCTACGCTATGCGTTCCTTTTACGAGGAAATTAGAAACAGATCTCTCGGTAAATTCGAGTACACTTTTTTCTAAGACTGACTGCCCAAATTCTTTTCTAGTACTGTTTATAAAAGCAGCTCTAGATTCTCCATTTTGAGAATGTAAAGCACTAAACGAAATTTTATGTTTTTGAGTTTTAAAAGCTAAACCAGCCAAAGTACTCCAAAGCACATTATTAGATCCGATCTGTCCCTGATCACTACGATCGTTAAACAATTCGTTTACATTACTGTCATTTAAGTCTTTAAAGTAGATCCCGAAAGTAGCATTATCGTAATACTCATATTCGTTTCTGTAATTTGCAGAAAAGGTATATCCTAAATCATATCCGTTTCCATTAATCTGGTTTCCATAAGACAAGGCGTAGTTGCTATTAAGACCACTTCTTTCCCTAAGTGTGCTCATGATAGGAGAAAAACTATTTGTCAGTGTTGTGAGATAAGAGGTGTTATTAGTTCTTTCTGGAATACTAGTGTAAGGATGTAATGGTAAATCTCGTGTCCCATCGTCCATTCCTAGCTTATCGGTTCCTCCACCTTGATAAGTGATATACTGAGAATTAAGATTCATATCAGGATTATAAGAAGCACCTGCTGATATATTTAAAGTCTGCGTTTCAGGAAAATCCTTAGTTTCTATATTTACCATTCCTCCTGTAAAATCTCCAGGTAGGTCCGGGGTAAAAGATTTATAAACGATGATATTATCTATCAGATTAGTCGGAAAAATATCTAATTGCACGGAGTTACGATCAGGATCAAGTCCTGGAACATCTAGACCATTTAAAATCGTTTTAGAATAACGATCACCTAGACCTCGGACCACTACATGTTTACCTCCTTCCACAGATACCCCAGTCACTCTTTTTACTGCTGATCCTACATCACTGTCACCCGATCTTCTGATTGCCTGAGTAGTTACTCCGTCTAAAAGTCCTGGAGCTTTTTTCTGTATCGTGAGCATAGCTGCCTCTGTATTTCTAAGAGCTTTGGCGGTAACTACTACTTCTGTTAGTACTTCGCTAGCCTCGCTGAGAGACATATCTAATGTGGTTACCTCCCCTTCTTTTACTAACACATCAGAAACTACTAACTCAGCGTAACCAATATAACTTGCTGTAAAAGTATAAGTTCCGATGGGCAGTTCTGCTGAGAAAACCCCATCTAAATCAGTGGATACTCCACTACCTGTCTCTGTAATAAGGATGTTTGCAAATGGTATGGTCTCTCCATTAGTACCATCTAATAATGTACCTCTAACGGTACCCGATTGTGCAATTAAAAACGTAGCACATAACATCAGGCATACTACGATAAAAGATTGTTGCAATTTTTTCATTATTCGTTTCAATTAAAGTAATAGTGAAGAAGGTCTTCCACCTTCTCCACTTTTTGTTTATTTATCAATAGTATTTTTATAAATTTCCAGTTGCTTTAACCCATGACCAAGAATCAAAAACCGTAATATCTGCTCCTTTAGTGGCAGTAGAGTTATTATCATTATTAGCAGCACTTAAGATGTTTATGGCATCAGTTTGCATCATATCAGAGATGATACATTTCTCATCATTTACGCAGTCTTTATCACCATACACATCCATCCAGTCTTCTACTGATACACCACCTACCCATTCTGAATTTTCGATTACTAAATTACCGTCGATATAGTTCTGGTAAGAATCAGACTTAGTCGTCATACAGTCACTCTCTTCACATGAGCTTCTAAGTTTTATATTATCTCCATAGCCTCTCCAAGATGCATTTCTGATCGTACCTTGAGTTTTAGATTTTAAATCTGCAGCAGTATCGGCCTCTCCATCTTTGTCTATAAGCGTGATTCCATCAATCATAAAAAAGCCATCTGTAAGAGACCCTTCTGGACCATCTATTTCTAGTGCATTATCTCCTGCTGTAGCTCCAGACTGGATTACTACTGCATTAGTTATGGTTCCTGAGTAGTTCTGATCGATATCTAATCCATCATCTTCTCCGTATGCAACAACTACATTAGAACAGTTTACTGTTCCTCCAAACCACTCGACACCGTCATCTAGATTTGCAACTACTTCGATATTTTCCACTACAGTTCCGTTTCCTACACCACCAAAAGTGATCCCATTTATCTCATTATCTGCACCTATAGAAATCCCTCCATGTCTTACAGAAACATATCTTATCACACCAGAGTTATCCGCTGGATCATTACCACCGTACTCACCGATTCCTTCGCCTGGAGGAAGACCTTCGATGAGGGCTTCGTTATCACCATCAGCAGCAGAAATAGGAGCTTTACCTAGTATTATTAATCCTCCCCATAACTGATTATCAAATTCGTCTAAATTAGGAGATACAATCTGACCAGATACAATCTGATCTGTAACAGAAGTAAAAATAATAGGCTCTGAGGATGTACCTTGAGCAAATAGTTTTGCCCCTCTAGCGATAACTAAAGCAGAGGCTAACGTACCTGGATCATCCTCTCCTTTTATAACCGTACCTGCTTCTATGGTAAGGGTACAACCATCCGTTACGATCACTTTACCAGAAAGTACATATATCTTATCTTTTGTCCATGTTTCTGAACAATCTAAAATTCCTGATTTAGTAATTACGGACGATCCTGAATTATCCTCTATACAGTCGCAGTTAGCTGTTAAGATTTCTCCTGCAGCACAGGTTATCCCATCACATGGATTAATAGCTACACAATTACAATTAATATCTAGAACTTCCCCAGACGCACATGTCGTTGTACAGTCTGCACTATCATCACCACAAGCTACCGCAAATGTTATTAGGCCGATTGCAAGGAATAAAAGTTTTAATGTTTTTAGCATTTTTTACTATGTTTAGTTTTTAAAAGGATTTTTTACGATCAATATCTATATCTACTACCTCTTATCGTACGATACAAAAGTAGGAGGTGTATATGCACTGAGCGTTAAGGCAATATTAACTGTAGGTTAAGAATGTATCTTTAGTTCTTAACGGTGGCTTAACAAAGGACGGAGGTAACTATTTTTAATATATAAACTATTGATTAACAATCCTCACAACACTTAACAAGATATTAGCGTATGACTTTAAGACCGTTCCACTTAGCAATACCCGTTAAAGATTTAGAATTATGTAGAACTTTTTATCGGGATGTTTTACAATGTCCAGAAGGGAGAAGCGATACTCACTGGGTAGACTTTAATCTATACGGGCATCAGCTTGTTATACATCAGAAAGAGGGCTTTGAGCCCAATGTCTCTAAAAATACTAATCCAGTAGATGGACATCAAGTACCGGTACCCCATTTTGGGATCGTATTATCTTTGGAACAATGGAGAACATTGGCCGAAAGGCTAAAAAATATGCAAATTCCGTTTCTTATAGAACCGTACATCCGTTTTGAGGGACAACCTGGAGAACAGGCTACAATGTTTTTTCTAGATCCTGAGGGGAACGCTCTAGAGTTTAAGGGATTTGAAGATTTAGATAATTTATTTGCTCAATAATACCATTTAAGCCAAAGTGATTTACAAACGATTAAGAAAACCACAACCTAAACTTATATCATGAATGAACTAAAAGTAGGACTTGCCCAGATCTCTTCTGTTTGGTTAAATAAAGAAAAAACAATATTAAAAGTACTCGATTATATAAATCAAGCGGCAATAGATAAATGTAAATTGGTTGTTTTTGGAGAGGCAGTTTTACCTGCATATCCATTTTGGTTATCGATTACTGACGGAGCTGTTTTTAATGATCAGACCCAAAAAGAAATTCACGCACATTATATAAAAAATGCAGTTTGTATCACCGACGGAGATTTAGATCGTATCTGTAAACTTGCGAAAGAAAAATCTATAGCTATCTATCTCGGAACTATAGAAAGACCTGCTGATAGAGGTGGTCATAGTCTGTACTGTACTTTAGTCTATATCGATGCAGATGGCAATATAAGATCGACTCATCGTAAAATACGTCCTACCTATGAGGAACGACTAGCGTGGTCAGCAGGTGATGGTCATGGATTACAAACTCATAAACTAGGTAACTTTATGCTTGGAGGTTTAAACTGCTGGGAAAACTGGATGCCTCTCAGTAGGACAGCTCTCTACGCTCAGGGAGAAAACATCCATGTCGCAGTGTGGCCAGGATGCGTCAGAAACACCATCGATATTACTCCATTTATTGCCAAAGAATCTAGATCCTATTCTATAGGAGTTTGCGGACTTTTTGGTAAGGAACAGATTACATCGGACATACCGCATTACGATAAAATGCAAGAACACTGTCCTGATATTATAGCTGATGGTGGAACTTGTATCGCTGCTCCTAATGGAGAATGGCTCATCGCTCCAATCTCTCACCAAGAAGGATTATTTGTTGCTGATCTTGATATCCAAAAGGTTTATGAAGAAAGACAAAATTTTGATCCAGTGGGTCATTATTCTAGACCAGATGTCACTAAACTAATGGTCAATAGAGAAAGACAGTCACTCGTAACTTTTGAGGATTAATCTAAAAAATGATTTCCTTAACTGGATATTCTGCTTTAGAAATTTATAATTATAAAAAAGAACACTAACTCATTGGCGAAAGCCGCATATTAGTTGCATTCCATGTCTAGTAAATCTATATCTGGTGCTCCATTATAGTTAGGATCGAGATAATAATTTACCCAGTTTACATCTCCACCACTTTCCGTCAAATAAAATATTTTATAAAAACCTTGCCCTAGATTACTTAAATCTAGATTAAATGTATTTCCAGAAGCGTCATATTCCTCTAGTGCAATTTCCTCAATGTCTTCTATATCTACGCTTATCGACAAAGACGCAATTTCTATGTTGGTATTTGTGGTATCGATAACGCAAGTAGCAGGTGTGATCCAAATTTTCCTAAACTCCTCTGATCCTAAGAATGCAATGTTTCCATTACCAGGCACAGGAAATAGTATTCCATCTCCAGGATTCTGATTAGGTGTTTTCCATTTACCCATAGAAGCTCCGCTCGCATCTAACATATCTAGCCCAGTCACGGCTCGGAGCGACTGATAATCTAATTCTTGAGTTTTATTAACCATTACATCAGTACAAGCACTAAATACCATGATCATACACAGTAAGAGCATCAAAGAAGAAGTAATCCATTTCATAGTCGTTATTTGTATTGTAAAAATATAAGAATTCCAATAAAGATCGACTTTAGAATATACCTTTACCTTTGTCGAATTTAAACAAGTACAACCATTGCTCGAAAAGTATTTTTGCACATTTCCATTTGATGTTTCGGAAGATGATCTTCCCGACTCATTTACCTATCCTTTTTATTATAAACCGCATCCGCTCTGCATCAAAGCTAGCAAGATATTACAAGAGAAAATTTTATCAACTCCAGAATTTTCAAATCATTTTAAGGATCAAAAAGGAGGATGGAAAATAGGTAAGATGATGGGGGTAATGATCGTAAAAAATGAAAAGAACGATATCGGTTACCTTTGTGCATTTTCCGGAAAAATAGATGAGAGGTCTGTCATTTATCCATTTGTAACTCCTGTTTACAACTTTGCAGATAAGACAAACTTTTACAGAAAAGGAGAACTCATCCTTAATGAGATGAATGTAAAAATAGAGCAGCTAGAGCAGTCGGAAGATTACGCTAGAGCGAATAAAAAACTATCCATAAAATCAAAAGATATAGATCAAAAACTAAATGCGGATAAGGCAAAGATGAAAACTCTAAAACTAGAAAGAGACCGCCTTAGAAAAACTGCGAAAGAGAAATTACCTATCACTGAACTTGCAATACTGGAAGAAAAATTAAAGAACGAAAGTCTAGGTCAACAATTTGCTTTTAAAGAATATCAGAACTATTTGATGATGCAGAAAGCTGAGTTGCAAAAAGAAGTAGACAAGTACAAGATACCGTTACAGCAATTAAGAAAAGACCGTAAAGCCCTATCTCAGAAACTGCAAGATCAACTTTTTGAATCATATACTTTCTTAAACGCAAGGAGAGAAGAAAACAATCTAAAAAAGATTTTCCAAAGTACGTTTTTTAAAACACCACCCTCTGGAGCGGGAGATTGTGCAGCTCCTAAGCTATTGCAGTTTGCTTATAAAAATAATTTACAACCTGTAGCTATTGCCGAATTCTGGTGGGGAAAATCACCAGCCCAGGAAATTAGAAAACACAAATTATACTACCCTGCTTGCCGAGGAAAATGCGAACCTATACTGGGACATATGCTAGAGGGACTAAATGTCGACCCTAATCCCATGCTTACAAATCCGGCTCTCGGCAAAATACTAGATATTATTTACGAGGATAAATACATGCTCGCTGTTAATAAACCGGCTGACTTCCTATCAGTACCGGGAAAAAACATAGAAGACTCCGTATGGCTCCGTATGAAGCATAAATACCCAGATGCTACTGGGCCACTTATCATACACCGTCTGGACATGTCTACTTCAGGAATACTACTCATCGCTAAGTCTTCTGATATATATAAGCCACTGCAAAAACAATTTATGACCAGAGATATCTCTAAGTCTTACGTTGCTGTTCTAGAAGGTATTATTGAGACAGATAATGGCATTATAGATCTTCCCCTAAGAGGAGATTTTTATGATCGCCCGAGACAGATTGTTTGTCACGAACATGGGAAATCGTCTCGTACAAAATGGGAAACCATCAAGCGATTAGATAATAAAACGAAGGTTAGATTTTATCCCATAACAGGAAGAACTCACCAGCTCCGTGTTCATGCAGCTCATCCTGAAGGATTAAACCTAGCTATCGTAGGTGACGATCTATATGGACAATCTGCAGATCGACTCTACCTCCATGCGGAAGAGATTTCCTTTACGCATCCTATCACTCAGGAACGAGTCCATCTAAAGGCAGAAGCTCCGTTTTAACATTACAACAGATAATAGTTAGTAGCGAAAAAAAAGGAGCATCTCTTATTACTCTAGAGATACTCCATTTACAATTTTGTTAGGGCTTGTTATTAGTTTGTAATAACAATACGCTTATGATTTACTAAACGGCCACCAGTAACTAGATGTACCGAATAAATCCCAGATGCAAGATCTGATATATTTATAGGTGCTCGATCGATCATATTATAATCGTCTATACTTTTTACTAATCGTCCCTCTAGATTATAAATTTCTATTTTTATTAATTGAATATCCATAAAATCATTCTGTATGGTGATACTGTGAGAAGCAGGATTAGGATAGATTGTAAATGAAGATAGTGGTTCTTCTGCAACTACATTTCCACAGTCAGCACCAGACTCTCTAATGACCTCTATTGGGTTAGATAAACCAAAGCAGCCTTCTAATTCAAATGCGTTTTGTCCAATTTCTAAATTCTCCACCATCCCATCATAAGAAACGTGCCATATGAGACAAGTACCTGCTTCCACTCCTTCAAAATTCACATCAGTATAATCATCAGTGATCCCTAGTATATTACCTTGACTATCAGTGATCACCCACTGATTAAAAAATGCATTATTACCTGACAAAGAAATATCATTAGTATCTAGAAAATCATCTTCTCCATCATCTATACAAAATGTAAAAGGACCTCCATCTAATATTCCACCATATACTCCATTAGAAATAAAAGGAGCAAATTCTAAATCTCTAATTAATGCATCAAATAAATTTACTGGATACGAGAGTCCTACAAAATCTACCTGACCATCATTATCTAGCATGTATAACTCAGAAGATAACGCATCGAACATCCATAGCTGTCCTGTATCCGGATGACCATCTAGTCTGCCTGATTCTACTTCTACTACATTTCTGATAAATACCTGATTACCGTTATTTAAATTTATGGAACCAAAATTCAGCGGCATCGGACAACCGTCGGTGTAGTACATCACTCCATTGGCGAAAGCCATAAAATCTGCCTCGTTCTGACAACTCCCTGATATATTCCCGACTAGATCACAAGCTCCGGAAGATGTGTTTACCTCAAACAATGTACGGCTAAAGAAATTATTGTTAGAAGGATTATTACCAGCCGATGCATATATTTTTCCGTTATCACTATTGTATTCTAATGCTTCACAAATGGTAAAATCAGGAATCGTAGAAACGGATGGGAACAACATCCCTACCTCCGTTACTAAACCCGTATATCGATCTATTTTCACTAACCTCGGCCCTGATACTCTCCCTGCAATAGCATAGAAAACGTCCTCCGTTTCATGCCAGGTAAAACTTCCAAAATCATCGAGATCAGTGATAAGCGGTATAATTTGTAGTAATGCTCCAGTAGTTTGACTCAGAGTAATCAAGTTTCCATCTACTAAACCAAACAAAGTCATCTCCTCCTCTTCAGGACAGATTACATTCCCACATACCGCTGGATCATCCGTACGTAATACCTCTATCGGATTAGACAATGAAAAACAGCCTTCTAGATCTGATGCATTATTCCCTACCGCGGCTCCCATAAGTCCATCTTCAAAACTAAGGTGCCATACAAGGCAAGTCCCCGCTCCAGCAGTTTCAAAATCCACATCGGAAAAAGAGGATGGCAATCCTAATATCATTCCTGACTGGTCAGTGATTACCCACTGTGTATTAGTTCCTACATTACCCATCAAGGCTATCTCGTTTATACCAATAAAATCAGCCTCTCCATCTCCCACACAAAATGTAAAAGGGCCTCCTTCTAACTGACCACCTGTGGTCTCTGTCCGTAATACTTCTAGAGGATTAGATAAAGAAAAACAGCCTTCTAAATCGGAGGCGTTATTACCTACCTGGGCTCCTTGCAAACCATTTTCAAAAGATAAATGCCAGATGAGACAAGTTCCTCCATCAGCTAGATCAAAATTTACATCTGTAAAATAATCTGGTAATCCTATGATAATTCCCTGAGCATCAGTTATGACCCACTGCGAATTAGATCCAATATTTCCCGAAAGTGTAATAGCCGTTGAATCTATAAAATCAGCTTCTCCATCTCTAACACAAAATTCAAATGGTCCTCCCTCTAGCTCTCCACCGACTGTCTGATTTCTAATTACAGGAATTGCATTAGATAAAGAAAAACAGCCTCCTAAAAGAGATGCATTATTACCCACCACAGCACCTGATAATATTCCTTCGTAATGAATAAGCCACACTAAACAAATCCCTTCTCCTGCCGAATCAAAATCTACATCACTATAACTTGACGGAAGTCCTAATATATTCCCTTGTTGATCTGTTACGACCCACTGCGTATTACTTCCTACTCCTCCATTTACTGTGATCGCTGAAGAATCGATAAAATCTCCTTCCCCATCTCCCACACAAAACACAAAAGGTCCACCTTCTAAGACAGCGGCTTCTGTAGTCGATCTATTTACTTCTATCGGATTAGATAAATCAAAGCAACCTTCTAAATCTGAAGCGTTGTTTCCCACTATCGCTCCCATTAGTCCATCTTCAAAAGATAAATGCCATACGAGACAAGTTCCTATTCCTGCCTCGTCAAAATTTACCGCACTCAACATTGGCGGTAAGCCTAAAATATTTCCTTGATCATCAGTGACGACCCACTGACTGTTAGTTCCTGTATTTCCAGTAAGAATAATATCTCCGGGATTTATAAAATCCGCAAAACCATCCCCTACACAAAACGTAAAAGGACCTCCTTCCAGAACTCCTCCTTGAGGACCACTTCGCTGCACTTCGATCGGATTAGAAAGATCAAAACATCCCACCAGATTAGCCGCATTATTTCCTACCGCAGCTCCTTGTAATCCATCTGCAAAACTGAGATGCCAGATGAGGCAAGTGCCTAAACCAGCTCCATCAAAATCTACATCTGCAAAGCTACTTGGAAGACCTAAAATATTTCCTTGGTCATCTGTGATTACCCACTGACTATTAGCACCTGTATTACCGGTAAGTATAATCTGGTCAGCTCCGACCACATCTGGAATACTATCTCCTACACAAAATACGAACGGACCACCCAGTAATGTTCCTCCTGATAGATTTATACGATTTACTTCTATAGCATTGGACAATGCAAAACAACCTTCTAACTCAGTAGCATCATTTCCTACTGATAGTCCTTCTATAGTTCCTTCGTAAGAAAGATGCCATATTAAACAGGTCCCTGGCGGAACACCATCAAAATCTACATCCGTAAAATGATCTGGTAGTCCGAGTATATTTGCATCAGCATCTGTTACGATCCACTGACTACTGGCACCAGAATTTCCAGTCAATACTATTTCCGAACTGTCGATTAAATCTGAAGTGTCATCCCCTACACAAAATTCGAACGGTCCACCTGTAAGTGTTCCTCCTTCTGGAAGAGCAGCACAGGATGCTTCTATATTTAGTTCATCTATATCCCATACAGATACCCCAGCTCCATTTCCTACGGGACAATAAGCAAGTAATTCAATATTAAAAACAGTAGGACTATCAACGTTAAAATTAGGGTTATTAGAAAAATCAAAAGATTGCTGCGTCCATGTTTGATTAGTAGGAATATTAGTCTCAGAATATATCAATCCTCCGTTTACTTTTACTACGACACTATAAAAAGTAGGATAATCATTATCTCCTGTTTGCCCAAACTGCCATAAGTAAAAAGGACTAGATTGCTCATAAAAAGACAGTCCACTTAAGCTCGCTGAACTTCCAGCTTCTGGTGTGATCTGAACATCCATATTTATAGATTTATCCGATAGTGCATCATAAACACATCCCTCATCTATCGATACACACATTCCTAAACTACTTACACCAGGTGTACATGAATGCGAATTAAACATAGGATTATCTCGATACAAATGATCGCCCACGATACTCAGCGGACTGCAATTTTGCTCATCAGTAATCACTGCAGTAAATTCCTCATAGCTCTGAGAAGCCATACACTGATTAAAACTAAAATGGGCTGTACTAGCCGCTTCCTGACAAGGCGAACCTTGTCCAAATGAGCTAACAGAAACGAAAAAAAGAAAACTGGAAAGTAAAATCAATCTCATAATGATTAAAGTTTTTAAGTATTTTAAATAACGACAACCGAAATAGGTTATCCGATTAAAATGGAATAACAAACTGCAAAAATTATTCAGAGGGGGGAATTCTGTAAGAAGATCTATAAAAATACGATAAGTGTGCCTATAGTATCAAGGGTTAAACAACTTTTATCTTAATGACGTGTAGCTGTCATAAAAATAGACCCATCTGGAGACGAGCCTATTATTAAAACTGTTTTTTTTATACTGATTGGCGATTAATCTCTCTTTGCAATAGCACCTTGCATCTCAGAAAATGATTTTGCTAGTCTGATAAACTCAGCTCGATAACCTTCCTCGTCTTTTCCTTTTGCCTTGGAGGCCAATGAAATAACTTTTTCAAAACTAGCATCTTCGGAATAAGCTGACTGTCTTAATAATAATCCAAATTGGGCTACAGCCAAAGAAAATCTGATATCATCATTACAGCTTTCTATAGATTTTTCCTTAGGGCTAATCACATTTTCTATCATTTTACTTTTAGCTCCCTTTGGAGTTTTATACCTAAATTTTATAGTTGCCAGTTCGTCATTATGTTTAGAGCTAGGTCTTGTTTTACTACCTTGATATCTTAAAGGATCAACAGATGATTTAAAACTGCTCTTACTTCCGACTGTTATGATCTCATAAATAGCGGTTACGACATGACCAGATCCCATTTCTCCAGCGTCTTTAGTATCATCATTAAAATCTTCTTTAGCTAGCAGTCTATTTTCGTATCCTACAAGACGGTATGACTGTACGTGAGATGGGTTAAATTCGATCTGTAACTTTACATCTTTTGCTATGGTAAATAATGTTCCTCCAAATTCGCTAACTAAGACTTTACGGGCTTCTTGTATATTATCGATGTAGGCATGATTTCCATTTCCCTTATCTGCTAGGGTTTGCATTTTCTCGTCTTTGTAATTCCCCATCCCAAAACCCAGCACCGATAAAAACACTCCAGACTTACGTTCTTTTTCTATCAGCTTTTCTAAAGCATCGTTACTGCTAGCTCCTACATTAAAATCACCATCAGTAGCAAGAATGATTCTATTATTGCCATCTTTAATAAAATTATCTTTTGCTATTTTATAAGCCGTAAGGATACCTTCCGCTCCTGCTGTAGAACCACCTGCTCCTAAACTATTTACCACATTTATAATTTTTTCCTTATCGCTGGCTGAGGTAGATTCTAATGCTACGCCTGCAGATCCAGCATAGGTTACAATCGCTACTCGATCTTCTGATCTTAAATTATTAATCAGCATTTTAAAGGAAGATTTAAGAAGAGGTAATTTACTTACATTATTCATAGAGCCAGATACATCAATGAGAAAAACCATATTACTAGCCGGCAAATTTTCTGTAGGAATCTCTTTACCCTGTAATCCGATATGCATCAGCTGATGATCACTATTCCATGGACAACTGGTCAGTGTACTGTGGAGTGCAATAGGATCATTACCTTCTGGCTGAGGATAATCATAATGGAAATAATTAATCATTTCCTCTATCCTCACGGCATCGGTAGGCGGCAGCATTCCATTATCTATAAAACGCCTTAAGTTACTATACCCTGCTCTATCTACATCCACTGCAAAAGTGGATAAAGCCTCAGTCATCGGATCAACAAAACTATTCTCCACAAACTGACCATACTGTTCGTTATCTATCGTACGATCAGGATGTTCATGATCTGAGTGGTGATGGAAATGTCTATTAGGATCATCCGGATGAATACGCTGTGGATTATGAGTTGAAAGTTGCACAGCTTGTTTTTGTTTATGATTTCCATTTGGAATAGACGATGCTGATACTCTAATACCATCCACGTACATATTTTGTGCATTGGAACGAGAACCTCTTACAGATATGTCAGTGCTTTTATTCGTTGTCTTCAGCCCTTTCGATTTGGCGGCTATGACTCCAATAGATTTTGTAGGCATAGACCTTATTTGTTCGCTAGTGACAACTTTACCTTGTGTGGTATTATCTTGATGTATGAGAGGTGCCCTATAAGCCTTTACAACGACTTGATCCAACAAGACGCCTTCACTCATAGTAAGGTTTATTTTAACAACCTTACCCTCGTACAATACTACACCAGTTACGCGACTGGTCTCATACCCTATGTAACTTGCTACTAGGGTATATACTCCTGGTTCTATTCCAGTAAAAACATAATTACCGTCAAAGTCGGTGGTAGTACCTGTAATGAATACATCCTTTTTATACAAAGTAACTTCAGCAGCGATAAGCCCCTCTCCGATCTCCTTATCTATAACTTTGCCCTGTATCGAAGCCTGGCCAGAAATTATAGAAAATGAAATGATCCATAAAGATGTGATTCTAATAATTGAAAATAGCAATCGTTTAATCATAGCATTACGTTTTAAGAATTAATGAATAAATAACTGCTGGCTTTATATATAGATTAATATAGTTTGATTTAAGAGAAGATGTCTTTAATACCTAACAACTTGTCGTCGCGAACATCTAGAGATTCGTTTATATAATCCTACAGTATCCAGCATTAGTTAAGCTTTACAGAAGTATTTTTATTTAAAAAGAGAGGTTTAAAATAACCCGGGATTTTTATTTCATCTCCTTCAAATTCCAGTACCGTGTCGTCTACTGGTAACAAAGGTCCTAGCTCATAGATATCCTCATACCCGTATCCATAGAGATTTATAAAAGTGGGAATATTAAGGGCGAGTGGAGGTAGTTTTGAAGCCAAGGAAGAAGGGCCGAACCGAAAATTATTATTACAATATATTAACACTCTGGTGTCTTTAGATGGAATTACGCTGGCTAAATTATCTTTGGTAAAATCTGAGAAATTTAAATGCACAGCTCCTTTAACATGCATCTTTCTAAACGCATCTGCAGATCTTGTATCTAGAATAATGGTATTTTCTTCTTTAGACATTTTAAGAAAATCCTCTACACTAATTCTTCGCTGGCTACGATAATGTTCGATATTATTTGTGAGTTTTTTAAAACTGCTAAAATCTATGGACTCGTTTTTTTCAATAATTGCTACTTTATTAGTTAACTCTTTTCCAGTGGGTTTCTTACCATTGACGGAAGTCCATAATCCTACAGATGTAAAAATTGCTAAACCGATCATCATTACTAGTTTCATAATTAAAAATTTAAAAGATTAATAAATTGATTACGGAAGTGAGATGTACAGAACACTGCGATTACATAAATGAGATCAGATTATTATAAATATATTTGTGCAGGCGTGGAATGGTTTAAAACAAAACATATCGATCTCACAGACAATGAGCTCCTAGAGCGTATTGCGAAAGACGGTTCTCAGGAATGGAGTACGGCACTGTTTAGTCGATATGTAGAGATGATCTATGGAGTCTGTATGAAGTATTATAAAAACCCTTCTGATAGTAAAGATGCTACGATGGATATCTATGAAAAATTTTGCACCAAAGTAAAAACTCATAATATAGAATACTTCAAATCGTGGTTATACACTCTAGTCAAAAACCACTGTCTCGAAAAATTGCGAAAATCCAATCGAGATAGAGAGAAATTTAATGCTATTCCTCTTGTGCAATCTGAGGATTTTTTTCATCCCTTTAGTGAAGACCAAAAAGAATTAGTTCTTATAAAGCTCGAGGAGTGTATGACTAAATTAAAAGAAGAGCAAAGAGTATGTATCGATTTATTTTATCTCCAAAAAAAAAGTTATGAGGAAATTGTCGATACATTGAAACTGGAATGGAAGCGTGTACGTTCTTTAATACAGAATGGACGCCGTAATTTAAAAATCTGTTTAGAAAAAGAGTGAATACTAATCCGACATATCAACAAGAATTATTACGGAAGTATATCGATGGCTCGATTACGGAAGCTGAACGCCATGCTTTAGATAAATTGGCATTGGACGATCCCTTTTTGTTTGATGCTTTAGAGGGAATATATGTAAACAAAAAGCAATCTTCTCGAGAGATAGAAGAAATACAAAAAAACATTGGCTCCAGCCAAAATAATAAATCTACTAAAAGTCGTCGAATAGTTCCATGGCAGTGGATGTCCATAGCTGCAGGTATTTTAATAGTGATGGCTATAGGATTTCTGATACAGCCTAAACAAGATATGAAATGGAACAAAACCACTGCGGAGAGTGCAAGTAGACTTCCGTCAATAGATAAGTATGCTGCATACGATGAAGCTGGTCAGGAAGCGATCTCAGAAAGTCAAATGGCAGAAAACAGAATGGATATCACTGATCGGGATACCGCAGATAGTATAGAGCCTTCCGCAACTGAGCATAAAGATAGTATCTCTTCAATCGCTAGGTTTGATAGCTCTATGAAAAAGAATGAACCAGTATCGTTTAGGGAGGAACAAATTGCCATGAATGATATAAAATCCTTGCCTAATAGAGAATTTGATGATATAACATCATCTCCTACGGACATCAATAATACCGATGATATACCGATATCCGTAAGAGGATCGAGAACTGAAGCTACTAATGTTTATATCGATGGAATCCGTGTCAGCCAATCCAATATTCCAAATACCACTAAAAAAACGGAAGATTCTGAGTCCCTAGAACCTATGGCTACTAATGCCTCAATGGCCAAAAAGTCAAAGTCAAAAACTAATGAAAAGACAAGAAAGACATCTATAGAAAACGATGATGTCCTTGCCGAAGATATAACATCCAAGAATACTCAAATAACGGGTTACGTTAAGGACGAAAGCGGGCTAGCACTAATCGGAGCCAATGTCTTAGATCCCAAAACTAATGCTGCAACCTTGACTGATATAGATGGGAAATTTGAATTGAACTATAGTAGCAATTCAGAGTTGCTCGAGATCAGTTATACTGGCTATGCGACTAAACTTATTCCATTAGATGGAAGTCCTACTTATGACATTATTATGGAAGAAGGAGCTCTTCTAGACGAGGTGATAGTTTCTCAAAATTTTGGCTCCAAAGTATTAAAATCTAGTTTGCAAAAAACACGACCTATGCAAGGTTTTGATTTATTTACTGCTTATGTAAAGGAAAGTATAATCCTACCAGAAGGATGTGAAGGAGGCACTGTCACCTTATCATTTACAATAACAACAGATGGCAATCTAGAAAATATCAAAGTAGAAAATGCCAATTATCCAGCTTGCTCGACAGAAGCAATCAGACTCCTAAAAAATGGTGGCAAATGGGTCACTACCCCACCTCGACAAACAGTAGAGACGGAGTATATTATGAAGATGAATTATTAGTCATAGCTCATCTTTAATTTTTTATTCTTTTTCAAAAACTTATCCATCTATAACTTGTTTGTAGAATATGAAAAATATCGTAATCATAGGAGCCTCCTCCGGGATAGGAAAAGCAACTGCTGATTTATTATCTGGTCAAGGTCACAAAGTATACGGAACTTATAATTCAGGAGAGATCAGTGCAGACATCGAAACGCAGCAACTAGATGTTACAGATGATGTAATAGATGCAAGTGCAATACCCGATCATATAGATGGTATAATATATTGTCCAGGAAGTATAAATCTAAAACCCTTTAGTAGAATAAAGCCAGAGTCGTTTGTAGAAGATTTTAACCTACAAGTAATCGGTGCGATCAAAACGATACAAGCACTTCTTCCTAATTTAAAAAAATCAGACCAGGCATCGATCGTTTTATTCTCTACGGTGGCCGTACAAAGTGGTTTTAATTTCCACAGTCAAGTATCAGTTTCTAAAGGAGCTATAGAAGGTTTAACAAAAGCACTGGCGGCAGAATTTGCTCCTAAGATTAGAGTAAATGCGATCGCACCTTCTCTAACCCATACACCTCTTGCGAGTAAATTATTATCTACAGAAGAAAAAATAGAAGCTAACGGCAAGAGACACCCGATGCAGAGAATAGGGACTGCAGAAGACATTGCGGAGATGGCTGGTTTTCTCATCTCTGATAAATCGAGCTGGATTACGGGACAAATTATGCATGTCGACGGAGGCATGTCCACTATTAAAAACTAAAATTATGTTTGGATTATTTAAAAAGAAATCACCAATAGAAAAATTACAAGAACAGTATCAGGCTTTAATGAAAGAGTCTTTTGACCTTTCTAAAATAGATCGTAAAAAAGCAGATGAAAAAGTAGCAGAGGCAGAAATCATCGCACAAGAAATAGAAAAGCTCAAAGCAAATGGATAAGTTATCTCCTAGAGATCACGATCGGATTATCGGAATGGCATGGGAAGATCGAACTCCTTTTGAAGCGATCAAATTCCAATTTGGGCTATCAGAATCCGATGTTATTAAGCTCATGCGGCGTTCCTTAAAGCGTTCTAGTTTTAATCTGTGGCGTAAAAGAGCCCATCAAATCAGTCAAAAACATCGCAAAAAAAGAAGCGAGGATATCGATCGTTTTAAGTGTTCAAGACAGCGTATCATCAGCAACAACAAAATATCTAAGCGGTAATAAATATTAGACTAATAGTTTTTAGACTTTTATAATCCTAGATTGCAAGTTTTAGATAATTATAATTTTCTTTGATTTTTTGTATCGTTTATTTTTTAGCTGGACATAATAAACCCCAGACGGTAAGCCTACGACGTCTATTGAATGATTAGTCGCTCCTTTATCTAATTTACCATTGTAAATAATTACACCTGCGTTATTTATCAGACTGGCTTCCATCGAAAGTCCATGACGTTCCGACCATTCTATGTTTATCAAACTAGAATTTTGTGCAAGGGTAAATTCTAGGTCATTTATGATATTTTCATTTGTATTAGAAATCTGTAAATCTATCTGAGACAAATCAAAGCTCTGTATACCTCTTGCAAATGTACCTGCTACCACTTCATCTTTGACAGGATTATAGGTCAGATCATACACTGGAATTACAGGCATATCATCTCCTAGTCTATCCCAAAATCCGCCTCCATCTACCGTCACATACACACCACCGTCAGTAGCTACAAAAATCACTTGGTCTAAACTTTCAGGATATATTAACATTTCGTTTATGGACAACTGGGGAAGATTTCCTTGGATACTCTCCCAAGAGTCACCACCATCTTCAGATCGATATATAAATGCTGTATTATCATTATCCTTGTATGCAGTAACAGTCACATACATAACAGATTCATCATAAGTAGATGCATATACATCTGATATATAACTCATCCTGATACCTGCTGCTATGTTAGTCCAATTTTGTCCCTGATCCTCTGTTTTCCATACTTGTCCATCTGATGTTCCCGCCATTAGGATATTAGGATTTAGAGGAGACTCTGCTAAACTTACTATTTTCTTTTCTCTCTCATTACTTATCGGATCATAAAGCTCTGGACTGATGGCTTGCCACTCTGGAAGGTAAGAATCCTCTGTTTTAAAAACATTTTCTCCTCCGTAATACATAACGTTAGAATCATGAATACTCATAAAATAAGGTGCATCCCAGAATGCTCCACCAAAAAGTCCATTAGATGCATCATCGAAAGTTACACCACCATTTATCGTATAGTTAATATTACCGCCTTGCGTTTCTACATAAAAATGCTGATCATCATTTGGATTAAAGACCATCTGGAATCCATCTCCACCCCATATTCTTTCCCATTGGTTAATCTCATTTAAACTTCCACTTGTACTTCCATTATCCTGGGCACCTCCATAATATAAATCTGGACGATGTGGATTATAAGCTACACGATAAAACTGAGTCGTAGGGATATCTTCTATATCTACCCAAGTTATCGCATCGTCCGACGATCGGTATAGCCCTCCGTCAGTAGCAAGATAAAACGCCCCATCTTCTATTATCAGATCGTGCTTATCAGCATGCACCTCATAAGTCCACCACGGAGGAGCAGCTTCTTCCCACGTATCTCCTCCATCCTTAGATCTAATCAGATCTACTCCTAGGATAAAAATATCATTATCGTCTTGCGGATTTACTCTAATCTGTCCAAAATACCATCCAAAACCTCCAGTTACCCCATTAAAGGGTTCTGCAGATTTATCTATCCAGTTTCCACCTCCATCTTCTGTTACATATACATTATGGACGTTATATCCCGTCCCTATATAAAGAGCGTAAATTTTTTCAGGATTCTGAGTTGACATTGCTAACCCTATTCTACTAAAATTTTCTTGAGGTAAACCACCTTCTAAAATCGTCCAAGTATCTCCCCCATCTAATGATTTATGAATTTTAGCATCGGGTCCGTCTGCTACGGATGTTTTATTATTTCTGATCCTATTCCATGATGCTGCATAAAGGATATCTGGATTTTCTGGATGTACCAGTAAATCGATCACTCCTGTAGAATCATTTACAAACAAAATTTGCTCCCAAGAGCTTCCTTTATCTAACGATTTATACAATCCCCTATTGATATTTTTTTCGAAAGGGAGCCCCATCGTAGCCGCATATATGATATTATTATTAGTAGGAGCAATATTTATTCTAGATATAATGCTTGTTTCTCCAAGACCTATATTTTGCCAAGTTACCCCTGCATCTTCTGATTTATAAATCCCATCTCCTACAAAAGGATAACCAGAGATGTTATGATCTCCTGTACCTACATACAACAAATCAGGATCATTTTGATCTATTGTTATTTCTGAAATGGACAAATAGGCTTGCTCATCAAATATAGGATTCCAATTTGCTCCACCATCTACAGTTTTAAAAACGCCCCCATGAGAAAACCCGGCGTAAATAATATTAGAATCATCAGGATGAACAGCAACCGTATTTATCCTAGCCCCAATATTTCCAGGCCCTTGTACATCCCAAGTACCAGCAGTAGATTTTAGAGATGGGTTATCTGCTAGTGCTTTAAGAGATTGAAAATATGCTTTGATCGGAAAATCTACATTAGGAAACTGTTTAGATTCCATATAGCCTTCAAAAGGATATAATTTATTTTCTTCTCTATTTTTAAGTTCTTCATTCTCTTTAGATGTACAAGAAAACAAAAAAGCAATACAAGAAATTAGGATTAGTTTTTTCATGGAAATGAAAATAATGTAATCTAAAGAATAAAGCCATTAAAATTTAGAAAGAATCAATATGAATGTAATGAAGAATTACAAAGTCGAAAAAAATGATTCTGATTTTTGGTATTTACAACGATGCAAATAAAATCAGTGAATCGATATAATTTAGAAAAACAAATCTATCCAAAACTAATTGAGATGAGTAAAAAAGAGCAACCAGCTTTCGCTGGCTGCTCATTAATCAAGTAGGTTTGATAACCAAAAAAAAATGAGAATTAGTGTTTAATTAATTTTATTGTAGAACTATTTTGAGCAGAATCAATATTTACAAAATAAATTCCTGTATCAAAATCTGATCCATCAATCGAAATCGAACTAACTCCTTTTTTCGTAAATACATTACTTGTAAAAATTACTTTTCCTGTTATATCCGTTACAGTAAGTAACATCTCAGTATCATACGAAGAATGAATAGTTAGCTCAGTAGAATTAGTGAAAGGATTAGGAGCCGCTGTAAGTGCGAATTCTAAATTAGTATCGCCTCTTCTAACTACTACTATTTCTGAGGTCTCTGTAAATCCATCAAAATCGACTGCTTTTAATCTATAAAAAGATGTAGCTAAAGGATTACGATCCAATATAGTATACTCGTTTACTTCAAAACTATAAGAGTGCCCTTGATGTTTTCCAATTTCCACCCACTCGTTTATACCATCTGCGGATCTTTCAATAATTTGGAATTCGTTATTAATTTCTGACGCCGTACTCCAAGATATTCTATTGTAAGCTCCTTCTTTTACCGCACCAAAACTAAGTAACTCGATAGGTAATAAAGGCTCTGCCATACAATCAGTTCCAAAACCAAATGGACATTCATATTCTACTGGAGCTTTAGTATCATCATTTATAGACTTGAATGTAGAACCTCCTGTTCCATCTCCACATAAACAGTCCACAGTTATTTCTACCATTCCATCTCCTTGATTACATATTGGTAATATTTCAATGCTGTAAGTTCCATCCATATTATCGACAAAATTTGCATAAGTAGCATTAATTGGATTGGAGAAAAAAGCTTCGTATCCATCCGGACAAGAAAATGTAATCACATTATTACTCAGAGGAGCACAATCATCATCCACACAACCAGGATTTCCATCTTCTGGTCCTGAAACAAATGTCGGAGTAGGATCAACACATGTAGGATCAACATCAACTGTAAACGGAATAGATAATTCATTAGTTCCTGGATCTCCTACTGCATCTTGCCAACAAACAACCTCTATAGTATAATCTACAGGATCACAATCTACTGTAATATCAATATCCACAGCAGAAGTAGTAAATAAATTTCCAAGTAAACCCAAATTAGTAGTTCCCTCAAACAGATAAACATCTACGTCATAGGGAGGATTATAAGAAGAAGGATCTCCCATCGCATTTACGTCATGTACTTCTATGGTTAAAACATCAGTTGGACATCCGCTAAGTGGGCTAGTAATTATTTCTATATCACACAATGGACCTCCACACGATACAACTCCACACTCCTCTACTAGATCATTACTATATACAGTTTCACAAGTGGTTCCTGCAAATGCCGTATATGTATATGATAACTCTCCATCTACATGCGTAGCACAGTCGCCAGTTGTTCCTGTTGTTCCTGTCATCGTAAAACAGACTGTTCCGTCTGGAGAAGTAATCTCTACAAGTCCAGCTTCTCCAGCACAATCAGGTGACGTTTCTGCAACTGTCAGCTCTGGATAAACAGTAAATGTGTAAAGTACCTCAACTATATCAGATCCATCTATTGAACAATTAACATCCCCTGTATACACAACTACCTGAGGATCACATGACTGTGGATCAACAGTTACAGTGGGATCTATATCCCATGTCAGCGATGCTAAATCTGGAACATCTACTAAATCAGCAAGTACAGGAAGCATAGACGGAACGCCTGGCCCTACGCATAATACTTCCATTGGGTCAACATAAGTTCCTAAATCTACTGGACATGTACAAGTACAATCACTTGTCAAATCCATAGTAAAAGTTACTTCACATGCTGTTCCCGCGAAAAAGGTTTCATCATATGACAGAGCCCCATCTAGAGGATCTGTTGGACATGTGGTAGCAGGATCTTCTCCAGCTGTTCCTGTCATGGTAAAACACACAGTTCCGTCCGGAGATGTTATTTCAACACTCGGTAATGTACCGGCACAGTCAGGCTCCACAATAACTTCTGTTAACTCTGGATAAACAGTTACTGTTCCTAAATCAAATTCAACTAATCCTACTGGAGCAGCACAATCAAAGGCATCTTGCCAACAAACGACATATCCTGTATATGTAACATCCACTGGATCACAACCTTGAACTGGCTCAGGAGTTACGGTCAATGTTCGAGATGGAAATGAAGAATACACGTTGACTGAGTTAGAACAACTTCCATCAGAACCTACTGCATAAACATCTACATCAGCAGAAGTAGCACCACTGATCGCACCTACATCAATAGTTACAGAACTACCAGCACAAACCTCTGTTGCGGAAAAGGCTCCCAGTGATCCCATATCACATAAATCTCCACCACAGTCCAAGACTGGACACTCATCGGTTAATGTATAAGTAACTGTAACAATAACTGAATTATCTAGGTTACAAGTAACTTCTCCAGTAAATACAACTGTATCAGTATTTCCACAGCCAAGACCTGAAGCATCTGCATTATTAGCAGGATCCGTAGGATCCGGAGTCCATACTAATGTCGCTCCTGCAGGTGCATCTACTAAATCTGCCAAAGTAGGAAGATTACTAGGTAGACCCGCTCCACAAATCATCTCATTAGGGTCTACATAAGTCCCCAAACTTACTGGACATGTACATGAACAAATTTCCTGCAAGTCCATCGTATACTCTGTCTCACAATCTGTTCCCGCAAAAGCAGTAAATGCATAACTTAACGATCCATCAACTGGATCTGTCGGACAAGTCGTAGCTGGATCTTCTCCAGTTACACCATTCTGTGTAAAACAAATAGTCCCATCCGGAGCAGTAATAGTAACACTTGGAACTGTACCCGCACAATCTGGTGCCACTACCGTCTCTGTTAATTCAGGGCAAGAAGAAGTTACATGGCCTGTCGAGATTAGAGTACCATCAGCTGGTCCATTAAAAGGGTCTTGCCATGGGACGTAATATAGATCTACGGCTGGTGCGTCTTCACAATCGCAGCCCATAGGATCATCTTGGGTTATCGTAATATCTGGTGTAGAGTTTCCACTGTATATATTTACAGGCCCTCCTAATACTTGCATCGCTGCAGGATCCCAAGCATAAATGTCTACATCATAAGTTACTCCGCCCGGATCTTCTAACGAAAGTACTCCATCAGCACCATTACATCCTGCTGCGGGAGTAGCAATAATGCCACCTTGGGCTACAACAAAAGTGTAGGAACAGCACATCACCACAATGGCCATAACACTCTTAAAATTAAGGTATCGTCTTTTCATAATAAATAGGTTTAATAATTCTTTAATAAGTTTTTAAAATTTTGATCAATACGTTTTGGTTTTTTATGGTCAGGTTTAAAAAATATATACCCGGTAAGAAAGATTGGGCGTTAATATCTATTTTGTTATTTCTAATGTCGTACATGTCATTTATAATCGTTTTTACTACTTTACCTTTTACGTCATATATTCGGATGAGTTCCACATCATCCCAATCACCTAAATATTCCAGATTAAAATTTTGTCTAAAAGGATTAGGATAAACGCTTATCTCGTTCTTAATGTCTAAGTTTTCTAAACCGGAAATAATAGAGGCATCAACCTGTATAATACTATCACAACCATTTATTGAAGTCAGATTAATGCTAAAGGAGGTATCTGCTAATATTTCAATACTTTCAAAAACTGTCCCTTGCATAACCGCTATCTCTTCTAACTGAAAAAATACCTCGTGCACTACGACTTCTAACATGATTATGCTATCACATCCGCTAGCGTCCTGCAACTCTATTTCAAACTCACCTTCCTCAGTAATATCAAGTCCATAATATTGTAATGTATCTCCTTGACAGATACTGATCTCTTCTAAATACAAGGTATCTGGTTGTACTAATAAGTCAACTACTATTAGTGAATCGCAACCATTTTGTGACGGGTAACTATATTCATAAGAACCAGTATTAAATAAGCTATCTTCTTCTATCAGTAGATATTCACCTGCACAAATTTGAAATGATCGCATTTCCGCAAAGGCTTCTACAATGAGATCCAGAAGAATTATACTATCACACCCAGCTCCGGAAAGAAGTTTTATTTCATGAATTCCAGGAACATCAGTGGTATAGTTTCCGATAGTTATAAACTCCCCTGAACAAATAGTTTCGTTTAGTTCTAAAACTTCACTTTTTATAACCTCTAAATTTATAGTAACAATACTATCCAAACCTGAAGAAGAAACTCCAGAAAGAGTATACTCGCCGGTCTCAGTCAAAAGAGAATCAAAAAGCATGTAAGAATCATTATCACAAATTGTTTCATCAATTTGTATATCATAATAACTACTATGACTTCCTTCATTAACTGCCAAAGTTTGATTAACCGAAATATTATAAAAACGATCTACAATTCCACTTAACCATTTCACCTTTAAACTGTCAATCTTAGCATTACTACCAAGACCAAAATGAACAATATTAGAATTCTGCGTTTTGTAACCTGTTCCGCACAAAACATATGCTACTTGCCTTATTCCATCAGCATCTAATGTTAGATGATTGCCTTTTCCATAAAGGTTACTTTGATTTCCTTTAAACTTTATGTTAATAAAGTTTCCAGTATCATTTTCGTTTTCTAATAGCTGAAAATTAGAAACCCCAGCATTATTAATAGCAATATCAGGAAATCCATCATTATTAAAATCTCCAACTGCACTTGAATAACTTTCTAAAGTATCTCCATCCATTCCATCTAGAAACCCCTCAAAGAATGATCCGTCCCCTTTGTTAAAATATAATCTATTATGATCGTCTAAGGTTGTTCTGTTATGGCAGATATATAGATCCAAATCTTGGTCATTATCGATATCTACAAAATTTGCAGCCCAGCCTACATTATGTATATCTAATTCTAGACTATCCGCAATGTCAGCATAATGATTATTTGAATTGTTCTGAAGTAATTTATTTCCTCCTAAAACAGTGTTTGTGATATAAATATCAAAATCTGCGTCTCTGTCAAAATCCGCATAGCCAATATTCATGGCATCCATATAACAATTAGTACCAGTTTCTGCACTTACCTCTTTAAAACGCCAACCTCCCAAATTCTTGTAGAGCAGATTAGGATATTCGTATTTATCCGAACAAACATAAATATCCTGTAAACCATCATTATTATAATCAATAAAACTCGAAACCAAAGTCGGGTTGTCACCAGCTCCTACTCCTGAATAAAGTGTATAGTCTTGAAAAACTCCATTACCCAAATTGCGGTAAATCAAATTTGTGTGACCTAAAACACCAAAATAATTACTTACATATAAATCCAATAACCCATCATTATCCACATCTCCAAAGCAAACTCCATGAGTAGCATCAGCTTCTAATAGTAGACCAGATGATTCCGTGATATCTTGTAATTCTAAGTTTCCTTTATTGCGATATAAGCGATTGATCCCATTAAAAGCCGAGACATATAGATCTAAATCTCCATCGTTATCAATATCTACCCAGAGTATCTGTTTAGCTTCCTCAACATTATCGACTAGGGAAGGAATTTTATGAAAGGCACCATTTTCGTTTAGGTAAAAATATAGACTGTCACCTGCTTGTGATGCAAAAGTTAAATCATCCCAGCCGTCAGAATTGAAATCAACGAAGCTAACTCCTCCACCAAAATGACCTTCTCCATAAGTTCCTATAATGTTATGATCTAACGCTACATTCCTCATGGTGTTTTGACCAAAAACATAGCTACTGAACAGCAGAATGCCAAGGACAAACAAATTTGTTTTGTCTAAATCTATTCTCATTCTCAATTTAATGGTCAAATGATAACTAAGCATTTTCTTACAAAAAGCTTAAAAATCAAAATTTCAAAACTACTGGGAGAAGAAAAAGAAATGGTGGTTATAAGTAGGTTTTCTAATCTCCAATAATTAGTAACAACCTAATTTTCAATAAAAAATGGACAAAATAGATCCATTGATTTTAAAAAAAATCAAGCCTAGTATTATAAAGAAGTTGTTTTATGTATTGAGAATAAGAAAGGTTAAGTAGGTTTTCTAAGTCTCAACATATGGTTAACAATCTGGTTGAATTCTAAATTTTTAGAATATTGTACCGAAAGTTAAACTAATCTAAGAAGAAATTGCAAGTTTAATACCATAACTCAAAACAAATATCTCGATCAAGTTTAAATGTAAAACATATTAAAATATACCGTTATGTCTAAATAACTGATAATGATATACTTAACAAGAAAATGTAGAAAAACCAATCCGTAAAAAAAGTGCTGAAGAAATATTTAAAATATTGTTTAAAAAACAAGAAATTTGAAAAAATACTAAACAAAACCGCATTTTACTAGGCATAACAATAAAATTAATTGTTCGCCTGCTTTATCATTGCTTTAAAATGGAAGTATTAAATAAAGATAATTTGATTAGGCTTCCTGATACTTTATAGCTTCAGGCTTAGTGATAATAAACATTGAAAGACCTGCTAAAAACAGGCAGAGTCCAGCGAGTAACATCGTATTAATAACACCCTCCCCGAACAACAATTTATAGAAAATATTTATTCCTCCGATTGCAGCTAAAATCTGCGGTAGTACAATAAACATATTAAACAATCCCATATATATTCCCATTTTCTTAGGATCGATTGCACTGGATAGCATAGCATAAGGCATAGAGAGAATACTTCCCCACGATAGCCCTATTAAACCAAAACATAAATTAAGCATCCATACGTCATGTGAATACTTCATTAACACAAAACCCAAAGCCCCAGAAAACAAACAGAACATATGAGTCCACTTCCTATTTATATTATACTGCTTAGCAATAAACGCTAGCAGTAAGGCAAAAAACATAGAAGTCAGTCCATACATACCCATCGCAGAACCCACTAAATCCGCAGCGTTATTATATGCCAGATCTGCGACACGATAGGCCTCTCCTGTAACCAATAATTTATCAGGCTTAGGAGCATTAAAAACAAACTCTGTTAATGCTGGAGTCGCCATACTCCACATAGTAAAAAATGCGAACCAACTAAAAAACTGCACTACCCCTAGCTTGACCATAGTCGTAGGCATGGATAATAAATTTTCAACTATTTCTTTTACTCCATTTACAAATCCAGCGGACTGCTTTTTCTCTTTTAAAAATCCATCAAGATCTTCTGGTGGATGTTCTTTAGTGGTAAGTACCGTGTAAATTATAGAAGCCATAAAAACGATACCGCCTATTAAAAAAGCCAACTTTACATTCCCAGGCACTACATTGGCGGAAGCCTCATTACTCACCCCTAGGTAATTTAAAAACCATGGCAACTGACTAGCGATAAATGTACCTACCCCGATGATCAATGCCTGTACCACAAAACCATAACTACGCTGAGACTCTGGTAGTAAATCTGCGACCAATGCTCTAAATGGTTCCATACTAATATTTATAGAAGCATCGAGTACAAGCAAGCATCCGACAGCAACCCACAAAACTGGAGAATGAGGCATAAATACCAATGCCGCCGATGCCATAACTGCCCCTATCAAAAAGAATGGCTTACGTCTTCCGTATTTTGCACTCCAAGTACGGTCACTGAGATATCCTATAATGGGTTGTACAATCAAGCCTGCTAATGGGGCAAAAATCCAAAGCATAGGAATGGCATCTTTTTCTGCTCCTAATGTTTGAAAAATCCGAGACATAAAACCACCTTGTAAGGCAAACCCAAACTGAATTCCTAAGAATCCAAAACTCATATTCCAAATACTTAAAAAAGAAAGCGGCTTTTGATTTTTCATGATTATCGACTTCTAATTTGAACTAAGGACATAAAACTGCCAAGGCTCTAAACCGAGAGCCGTATCTTTTTTCCAATGGACATTTTGATTTGTAAATACATCTTTTAATTTTATATCCTCTGACAAGGTCAACGACTGCCTCTGATCTGATAAATTAAAAATTCCGATTACTGTGTCGTTTTCCTTCTCTCTTTTAAAAGCATAGATCTGATCATGATCAGATATTTTAGTTAACGGTCCTCCATAAGCACCGTTCCACAATGCTTTGTTTTTCTTCTTTAAATCAAATAAAGTGGTATAAAACTCAGCGTAAGCGTATTCTTTAAAACCTATATACTCTTTGGTGAAAAACGGCAATCTTTTTTTCATAGGTTCTTCCTGACCAGAATATAATAGAGGCATCCCATCAAAAGTAGCTGTTAATGCTGCCATGGTTTTATGTGCATCTCCTAATCGATCAAACACCGTACCTGCCCATGTATTCTCATCATGGTTAGAGGTAAAATGCATATGGAATCCTTTATTAAATTTTGAGCGATCCTCGGTATACCATTTATCGATATCTGCAGCCGATTTTTTTCCTTGAGCGATCTCATTTATCAGATGATGGAAACTCCATCCGTAGGTCGCATGATAGGTATCATTATTTCGATGAGAAGGAACCTCTGACTCTGCAAGCATAAAAACATCAGGATTAGATTTAGTAAGAACTGGTGTTAGTTGATCCCAGAAATTTTGCTCGATGCCATGTGCCACATCTACTCTAAAACCATCTATACCGATATCTTTTACCCAGAAGTTCATACTCGCAATCATTTCCTTACGCATATCATTATTAGAATAATCTAAATCTGCTACATCGGTCCAGCCCCAAGACTCACCTGTTTCTGGATTTATAGGATCGGTTATATTTCCTTTTGCATCTTTGGTATACCATTCTGGATGAGCCGTTAGCCATGGGTTATCCCATCCCGTGTGATTAGGGACCCAGTCGATGATAATTTTCATTCCTCGATCATGAACTGCGGAAACTAGGTTTTTAAAATCTTGCAATGTCCCAAAATCAGGATTTACTTTTCTATAATCCGCTACCGCATACGGAGAACCGTAATAGTTCTTACGCTCATCTGCATTAGGAATATCTTTTACTAGAACATCTCCAGTGGCTTTTCTTTTTAATTCACTGATCGGATGGATCGGCATCAGCCATAGAATATCTACACCCATTTTTTCTAACCGAGGTAACTGATCTTTTATCCCCTGAAGGTCACCTCCTGGCGAAAACTGTCTTGTATTTACTTCGTAAATAGTAGCGTCTTTAGCCCATTCCGGAAGTTTAAATTCTACTGACTTTCCTGTCTCATCAGGTACAGTTCGCTTAACGGTACCATCTGATTTACACGCCACTCCAAGGATAACAAAACTTAAGAAAAGTAAGAAATTTTGAATTTTCATATTACGTATTTAGGCTGTGAGAATTGTGGTTTTTATTTCTTTGGGATAAATTATTTTCTCTTCTCCTGCAAGAACTACAGATATTTGATTTGGAGAATGATTAATCATATTTATGTCCTCGTGAGTAACTGTTAACTGTAAAACCGATCCTCTAAATTTTATTTTAAAACTATAAGAAGTCCATTTATCTGGAATAAAAGGATTAAAAATTAGATGGTTTTCTTTTATTCTCATTCCTCCAAAACCCTTTACTAGAGCCATCCATGTCCCTGCCATACTTGTAATATGCAATCCATCCTTAGTATCATTATTATAGTCATCTAAATCTAATCTTGCTGTACGTAAGTACATCTCGTAGGCCTTTTCCTTTCTGCCTATACTCGCTGCCAGAATACTATGCACACACGGCGACAATGAGGATTCATGAACAGTTAATGGTTCGTAAAAATCAAAATTCCGTTTTATCGTTTCTTTATTAAATTGATCTTCGAAAAAGTACAATCCCTGTAAAACATCAGCTTGTTTTATAAAACATGATCTTAGAATACGATCCCACGACCAGTGTTGATGTATAGGATACTCTCCGTCCGGAATCTCTTCTGCAGGAACTAATTCTTTATCTAAAAATCCGTCCTGCTGTAAAAAAACCTGACGCTCTTTATCCTCAGGATAATACATTCCGTCTATTATTGCTTGCCACCTTTTGGGTTCGTTCTGAGCATCTAACTGAGTTTTATCTGTAATTCTATCATAGTCAGATTTATGATTTTGCTGTACCCATTTTATAGATTCAGCAGTATAATGTAGACACCACGAGGCGATGTAATTTGTATACCAGTTATTATTTACATTGTTTTCGTATTCGTTAGGACCAGTGACTCCTAGGATCACAAACCGCTGTTTATCCTCTGACCAGTTTACTCTTTGTTTCCAAAATCTAGCGATAGCGATTAAAACTTCTAATCCATATTCTGCAAGATATTTCTGATCACCTGTGTATTTTATATAATCATAAATCGCATAAGCTATAGCTCCATTACGATGTATTTCTTCAAATGTAATCTCCCACTCATTGTGACACTCTTCCCCATTCATGGTGACCATAGGAAATAAAGCAGCTCCGTTATTAAAACCTAATTTGGAAGCATTTTTTATGGCATTATCTAAATGATGATAACGATATTTTAATAAATTTCTGGCTACATCAGAATCTGCTGTTCCTAAATAGAATGGAATACAGTAGGCCTCCGTATCCCAATACGTTACTCCTCCATATTTTTCTCCGGTAAATCCTTTAGGGCCTATATTTAAACGAGCATCATCACCCGTGTAAGTCTGATAGAGTTGGAAAATATTAAATCTAATTCCTTGTTGTGCAGCTGGATCTCCTTCTATCACAATATCACAAACACTCCATATTTTACTCCATTCATTTTTATGTTTCTCGTATGCAGCGACGTATCCATCTTTGGAGGCTTTCGCCAATTGAGACCGACATATAGATTCTAAATTTTCTTGATCATGATAAAGAGATGTCGTAATGCAACAATATTTTTCTACGGTAAATCTATCTCCCTCCTCTAAAGACACCTCTAAATTATGGCTCACTAAACCTTCCTGTGTTGAAAATTCTTTTTGCTTCCTAAGTTCTTTTTCATTTATATAATACTTAGAAATCATTCCGGCGGTTACCCTAAAATGAGTCTTCTTTGTTTCTGCAGAAACATAAGAGAAATCCTGTTCGGCTGAGTTACCCAGATGATTCCAGAACATCTCATCATAATTAGAATCTGTATTTCTGACATTAAAATCTAGATATGGTGCAAGCGATACTTTACCAGAAAAGTTTAATGCCGTTACGGTATATTTTAAATAGCATTGATCTTTATCACACATGCTATAAAATCGTTCTGATTCTATTTTTATTTGTTTACCGTCTGGCAATTCGGATATCGTGGTACGACGCAAAACACCTTCTCTCATATCCAGCTCAGCATAAAAGTCGACGACTCCATCGGACCTCATCTCATAGTCGTAGTCCCCTACCCATACATCTATTCCGATCCAGTTTACACTATTGATCACTTTTGCAAAATATTCAGGATACCCATTTTTCCACCAGCCGACCTTAGTCTTATCAGGATAATAAATACCTGCGATATAGCTTCCTCTTAACGTAGGTCCGTCAAATTTCTCTTCAAAATTCCCACGCCCTCCTAGTCTGCCATTACCTAAGCTAGCTATACTTTCAGAAACTAAATTATATTCTGTATGTAACGAATCCTCTATAACCTTCCAGCTATCTTTTATCAAGTAATCTTTCATAGTTTCTAATAAATTCTTTCTAAATCCGAAAATCTAAATGCTGAAAATCCATCAATCACATAATCTGCTTGCATTAAATTTTTCCATGTCCCGACCCCTATACATTTAAATCCTCCGGCTTTTGCAGCTTTTACTCCTTTTACAGCATCTTCAAAAACTATCGTTTTAGAAGGATCTACTTCTAAGGCTTGGGCACCCATATTAAACACTTGCGGGTGGGGCTTTCCTTTCGTTGTTTTTGTACCATCTATAACGGCATCAAAATGTTTAATCAGATCGAGCTTCTCTAAAATCACCGTTGCATTTTTACTCGATGATCCTAACGAGATCTTAAGTCCTCTCTCACGAGCTTCGATCATAAACTCTTCCACTCCAGATAAAATTTCAGATCGATTTATATTAGAGATTAATTTTAAATAATGGTCATTTTTGGCTTTCGCCAATGTATTAACCTCTTCTGTTGATTTAGACAAGTTACCTAATTCTAAAATATACTTTAAAGAGTCAATACGTCCTACTCCTTTAAGATCTTCATTATGCTCTTCTGCAAATGTAATTCCCAGACTATCAGCCATCGCCTTCCATGCTTGGAAGTGATACTTAGCAGTATCCACTATAACACCGTCTAAATCAAATATTAAAGCCTGCATTAAAATAATTTTTGTTCTATCGATTGTATCTTTGTGTCAATAAGACACTAAGATATACAAATGTTTAATTTTCAAAAGAATATTGAGATATTCGTAAGTAGATTATGAAAAAAAGTATTGGAGTTAACAAAAGGGACAACGTAAAAGAATTTGAACAAGCGGATAGTACTACCGTATCTGTGGACTGTGTCGTATTTGGATATGATGGTTATGGTCTAAAAGTACTCATCATGGATTGTACCATGCCTCATTTTAAAGGCTATGATTCTCTTATCGGCGAATTAGTTTTAAAAAGCGAAACACTAGATGAAGCTGCTAAAAGAATACTCCAATACTGGACTGGTTTAGACAACCTTTATTTAGAACAGGTTAAAGCATTTAGTGATCCAGGAAGACACCCTCTAGGTCGAGTGATCAGCGTAGCTTATTACTCTCTGGTGCAAATAGATAATTATAAAATTGATCCTCAACTAAAGGATCGCCTAAGATGGGCTGATGTGAATGAATTAGGCCAAATGGCTTTTGATCATTACGATATATTACATTCTTGCTTATCTACCTTACAGAAAAAAATCCGAGAAAAACCTCTTGGGTTTTCTTTGTTACCTAAAAAGTTTACTCTTATCCAGCTACAAAACTTGTACGAAAGTATTTTATCCATAGAGTTAGACAAGAGAAATTTTAGACGTAAGCTTACTAATCTAGGTCTTCTAATAGATCTAGACGAATTACAGCAATCTGTAAATCATCGACCTGCAAAATTATACAGTTTTGATTTTGAGAAGTATCGAAAAAAGAAGTCTAAGGGTAATTTACAATTTGAAATATAAATCGGCTGAATTATAAATCCTAATTTTAGTTAAATTCAGATCGATTATAGTCTGCAATCATCTGAACGATCGTGCTGTAACTATCCAGACCTTCTTTTATGCCATGCGATTTTAGATACTGATCATAAATGATATCTCTAGCCGCAGGTAATATATCTGGATATCGATCCGCATACTTCCGACAGTCCATGATATCTCTCTGTATAACAGTAGGGATCTCGTAAGCCGTTCCTTGCGGCATAAATCCTCGTTGGTAATTATTTACAAGATATCGATAATACATCAGTAAACCGGAATACTGTATAACTGGCTCTTCACTTTTTATACAGGTGATATAGCCAATAAAATTACATTCTCCCTCATCTGTAATACCATAGCCATGCCCCATCTCATGAGCCATGGTAGCAGGCCACTGTATCGGATGTAATCCGCCATCGATATGACCTTCTAAAGCATGAGGTATATAAATACCTGCTGTAGAAAAACGCAATAAAAAACCATCAGGTTTAAGCTTTCGGACTCGGACTCGTTTTCTATTTGGTAATTTCCAATGAGACAGTAGCTCTTTCTGAACGGTTCTAATTTCTTTTTCCATATCTAAAGGAATGATCGTCGCCGTTATGAGCTTATCATCAGCGATAAAAGATTTTCTTGCAATAAGCAGGGCTGATTCTATTTCTCCTAATTGATCCTCTATATAATCCCTATCTATTTTTTGCTCTTCTAATTGTAATCTCTGCTTTAGATTATAGCTATTATAATTAAAACCCCACAACAAGTAAAACGCTCCTACCAAAGCAATAACTAATCGTAATACTCCAATGGCAAAATGCTTTAGTTTTAAAAATAAGTTTTCCATTCGCCGAAAGGCAAACAACCAATTAAAAATTTTAATAAGCACAAAACCTATTGCTATATAAATAAAAGGAAAGGGTAAAAATGCTATGGTATAATCATAAACAAAACGGAGTAACTGATAAAACCCATCTGTATAAAACCTGGTAGAAAGATCCGGAAAAGAAGAAAAGACTGCGTTTCCTAAAACCACTAAAATCACTATCCAGACATAAGTAGATCGTAAGCCTCGATATAGTATTGATTTTAATTCCATTTAGGTAGAACTTGTATATTAGGCCGCAAAGTATCCGCAGTAAGACAGATGTATCCTATCTTTGCAACTTTATTTTTAAATAAGGCGTTATAATCACATATTACGAAATTAAAATTTTTATACAATGGCATTTGAATTTACAGATACGAACTTTAAAGAATCAGCACTAGAAGGAGATAAACTAGCAGTAGTGGATTTCTGGGCAGAATGGTGTGGACCATGCAGACTAGTAGGACCAGTTATCGAGGAGTTAGCAGGAGATTACGAAGGGAAAGCAATGATCGGCAAACTAGACGTGGATAGCAATCCAGAAGTTTCTTTAAAATATGGAGTAAGATCCATACCTACTATCCTTTTTATAAAAAATGGAGAAGTAGTAGACAAACATGTGGGTACAGCAACTAAAGCTACCCTAGAACAAAAGATCAATGAACATTTATCATAATGAAACTTGATCTTTTTAAAAAGGTCTAATAAAATAGGCTCCTAATCAGTTATTGGTTAGGAGCTTTTTTATTTTTACTTAAATATTGGTAATGAGTTTTTTTGACAAGTACGATTTAAAAAGTCTTAATAATCTAGAGTTACTAGCAAAGCAGGTTGTAGAAGGCTTTATCATAGGTCTACATAAGAGTCCATTCCATGGATTTTCTGTAGAGTTTGCGGAACACAGAATATATAATCCTGGAGAATCTACGAAGAATATAGACTGGAAAGTATATGGACGTACAGATAAAATGTTTGTCAAAAGATTTGAGGAAGAAACAAATCTAAGATGTCAGATCGTAATCGATACATCATCTTCTATGTATTTCCCTAAAGGAGAAACTAAAGAGCAACTAAATAAATTGCAATTCTCATCTTTGGCTGCGGCATCACTGATGAATCTGCTGAGGAAACAGAGAGACGCTTTTGGGCTAAGTACTTTTGAAGAAAAACTAAATATACACACTCGAGCAAAGTCTAGTACTACCCATTTTAGACTTATGTTATCTCAGCTAGATAAAATTATTAAAGACCCTGCCACAGAAAAATCTACCGCAGCTACAGCAGCTCTGCACCAGATCGCAGACAGTATCCATAAGAGATCACTGGTGGTCATTTTTAGTGACATGTTTGACCAGGGAGATGATAACGAGGCCTTATTCTCAGCATTACAACATCTTAAGCATAATAAGCATGAGGTGGTTTTATTCCATGTGATGGATAAAGAAAAAGAAATAGATTTTGAGTATCAGAATAGACCGTATGTATTTATCGATATGGAAACTGGAGAGAAAATTAAGCTTCAGTCTGATCAGGTAAAAGATCATTATAAAGAAAGAGTACTCGCTTATACCGAGGCTCTCAAGATGAAGTGTCTACAATATCGTATAGATTACTTCGAAGCAGATATAAACAAGGGCTTCTACCCTATCTTGCAATCCTATTTAGTCAAGAGAAGTAAAATGAAATAAATGACAAAAATTGCTAAAGTTTCTACCAAAGCTCCCTCTAATATTACAAAAGAAAAAGCCAAACTGGAGCTCAAAAAAATGAGCGAGGAGATCGGCGAGCTATTACTAAATATGTATGCCGAGAGTAAGCATAGTTTGCTCATCGTTTTACAAGGTATGGATAGTAGTGGTAAAGATGGTGTTGTTAAAAAAGTCTTTAGACATTCCAGTCCTATAAATTTAAGTGCTAAGTCTTTTAAGAAACCAAGTAAGGAAGAATTTGCACATGACTTTTTATGGCGTTGTCATAAGCTCGCTCCGCAAAAAGGTCATGCTCAGTTTTTTGTCAGATCTCATTACGAGGATATCCTCATACAAAGAGTCCATAAATGGATCACTCCGAGACAGGTAACTCATCGGATGAAAGCCATCAATGCATTCGAGACACTATTACGAGATGATAATAACACTACCGTCTTAAAATTTTACTTACATCTTTCTCCAGAGCGACAATTAGAAAAATTACAAGAGAGGCTTGACATCCCAGAAAAAAACTGGAAACATAAGGACGGTGACTGGGAAGAACGAAAACACTGGAAAGAATACATGAAGGCTTATCAGTACGCCATAGATAAATCTGTAATCCCTTGGACTATAATACCAGCGGATCAGAGATGGTACCGGAACTATATGGTTGCTAAGGAGGTATTAAAAGCATTGAAGAAAATGAAAATCCAACTACCTGGATTGCAATCCGAACTTTTTCCTAAAAAGAAATAATGTCTAAAGTACGTGTCGATAAATGGATATGGAGTGTGCGGATTTTTAAATCGCGTACTATGGCAAGTAATGCCTGTAAGGCTAATAAAGTAAGGATCGGTGAGACTCATCTAAAGCCTTCCTCACAGATACAAGTAGGCGATGTTATCAGTGTCCGTAAAAATGGATTTGACTTTAGATTTGAGGTTGTACAGCTGATTAGTAAAAGAGTCGGTGCATCTATCGCTGTAGAATGTTATAAAGATCGTACCGCTCCCGAGGAGCTTAATAAATATAAGTCTTGGTTCATCGGAAAATCTGGAACCGAACGAAGAGAAAAAGGGGCTGGTCGTCCGACTAAACGTGAGCGTAGAGAGATCGACGAGTATAAAGACCATGTTTTTGAGGAAATGATGGACTGGAATGATATCGAATAAGATAGGTCTTTACCTTAATCGTTTATTACTTATTATAAATAATTACCATTGATCATAATAGCAGATGCGGGTTCTACTAAGATCGACTGGGCTGTAAATCTAGCCGACGGTATCTCGTACTTTACTACTGACGGATGGAATCCTACTCAGGATAAAACAGACTTACGTATCGATTCTGCAATATTAATAGAACACCTTAAAAACTGTAGTGATATATATTACTACGGAACCGGTCTAGGAAATCAAGAAGGAAGTGATCGGGCTGTAGCCCAATTAAAAGCGTATGCTCCGACAGGTAATATCCAAGTCGCTACAGATTTGCTCGGGGCAGCAAGAGCCTTATTTAAAAACACGGAAGGGATCGTTACGATTATCGGAACAGGGAGTAATGTTAGTTATTACGATGGCCAGCAGTTACATTACGCTACGCCTAGTCTAGGATACCTTTTATCGGATGAAGGCAGTGGTTTTGCGATCGGAAAAAATATTATTAAAGACTTCTTCTATAACCGAATGCCCAAGGATACACATCAATTATTTGCAAACCAATATTCTTTATCAAAAGAAGACTTACTGCAGTTACTATATCACTTACCACGCCCTAATGTGGCTATCGCTCAGTATACTCGATTTTTAGCATCCGTACAAAATGAGTGGAAAAACACAATTATACGTAGCCATTTTGATCACCTAGTCAAAGAGAAAATCCTAAGACATAAAAACTTCTTATCTGTACCCGTAGGGTTTATCGGAAGTATTGCAGATATCTATGCGGATATTCTAAAAGATGCATGTGCAGCCTATGACATCCATGATACGATTATCATCGCTAGTCCTATTAAAGAATTAGCGGTATATCATATCTAAAGGACTTAGATAAAAAGACCATGATGCATATCAGTTATAAATTCTATTTCAAGAAACTATTTCTTTGTTATTGCATCAGCTGTATGGCTCATAGCACAGCTATATCACAAAAACTATTTTTACATTCTCATAATGATTATGATCAGGAAATTCCGCTTCACCATGCTTTAGACTTGAGCTATAACTCTATCGAGATAGATATCGTCGCATACAACAATGAGTTAATCGTAAGTCACGACACTAAGCATCTATCTAAAAAACCAAGATTAGATGAAGCATACTTAAAAAAAATAAAACGTTTTTTAAGTATCGACAGTCTGACTTATGACCTTCCTCTAATCTTACTGATGGACATAAAGGAATATAATGACCTCACGCTTATCCTTTTACACCAACTATTAGAAAAGTATGATCCTTTACTAATGAATGTAAAAAGCACTACGATAAAACCATTACAAGTGATACTCAGCGGAGACATTCCACGATCACTTATAATTAATGATAAACGTTTTAAATATTTTTTTATCGATGGACGACCTAGTGATCTACATAAAAACTACAATAGCTTTATCATGCCCTGGATAAGTCAGGATTTTTCTAAGCTAACCAAATGGAATGGTATAAATAAACTTTCACTAAAGGATGAACTCAATATAAAAAATAAGATTTACGCCATTCAGCAACAGGGTAAAAAGGTTAGATTTTGGAAAACTAATGATTTACCAGAGGTATGGAAATTTCTCTACTTTATGAAAGTGGATGTAATCTCTACAGACTCATTAAAAAAACTACGTACCTATTTAGAAACGATCAAATAGTTCGTCTAACATAGTGGCCCTAGTAGTTGCACTATAAATAATGCTGCAGTCTGTAAGACCACTGTGCATGATCGATACGCAATTTCCATTGGCGAAAGCTTGATCATTATGAGCTCTACTCAGGTAACAGTGTCCTAACTCGTGAAAGACTACATACTCACGAAAATTTTTATTGGCCCCAGCCCAAAAATCCTCATCAATCGTTACATGATGGACATGATTTCCAAACTGACAAGTCCCCGCTACCCCGGGATCACTTATCTTCCTAATCACTCCCGTGATCCCAGCAGCCGCTAAATCTATATCTAATCCTCTACGTTTTCCTTCTTGCTCAAATGCATCAAAATAAGACCACAAAGCTACATCCACATTATTATAACTAGAAGCAGTATTCGATCGGTCTAAATCAGAGCTTGCATCACCATAACAAGACATAAAAAACAATGTAATAAGGATACTCAAAACGGAAGCAATATTTTTCATGACGATGACTTTAAAAAATTAAATAAAATAATAAAGTCAAGTTGCAGCGATAATATAAAGTTTTAATTAAAGCAGTAACGCACTGTGATTATAATTTAGTATTTACCCAATCTTCTTAGGATCCTAAATAGTGATCTTCAGCACATTTTAAACGTATTAACTAAATAGATATTAATCAAAGTTTAGATGCCCTTTATCGATATCCAAAGGTTTATTGACAATTTTTATCACTGTGCTACAGGTATCTATATGCTCATATATTTTTTCCAACTCCAGTTGTATAGCAGGCATGATATCGTTCCATTCTCCGGAGACTTGTGTACTCATGGCGTTAGTAAAGACTTGTAAAGCAGACCGTTGCTTTAAACCTTTTATGAAGTCAATAATCGGTTTTTCGTAATGGGGAGTAAAAGGATAGAGACTTATTTCTAGGGTTACTTTCATTATATACGTTGAATTATGTCACAAATTTAATAGTAATTTATATGATGGGAGTTAATCGAGCGTTAAGCTAATATCAAGCGTATTATTAATAAATTTGTTTTGAGCAGATATTAAATAAAATAGTGATATTTGCGGCTTCTAAAAATACATCATGACAGTTTACAGATTTGCCATCGTTATTTTTTCTTTTTTATTATTCTCCTGTGGAGGTAATGGATCTGGAAGCTCGAGCCAACCAAAAGGTTTAAATTTCTCAGAAATTACTAATGCAGAGGAGTTTTGCGAAAAGGTAAAATTATCGATAACGTCTAGACGTAGTAGTTCGCTCATCGGTGAATTCCCAAAAGAAAAAACGATAGATCCTAAGGCATTTAAACATACTGTAAACTCTTATGCTCAGGCAATCAGTCAAAAAGACTGGGTACTCGATCATCTAGATATGAAACAAGATGGAAATAAATTTTCCAAAAGTTTTAGATGGTTAGATAAAAGACATCGTATGGCGATGACTATTGTCGTCAATGTAGTAAAACAAGGTAATGATATCTTATTGCAAAATGTAGAATTCGATACCAATATAGAAGTCTTAGAAAAGATTACTTACTAAATCTCTTCTAAATCATGGCCACTTACGACCTTAATGATCCCACGGATCTAGACATCATGCGAGGACAATTCAATATGCTCACTGCAGAAGAATGGCAAGAATATATCGACGAAGCAGAATCCAGAAATCTAGGTTATAAAAATATCAATATTTTAAAAACAGCTCAACGCAAAGCGGGCATTGCAAAATATCTGAGCCCAAAAGTGATCAACTGGGTGCTATCATTAGTGGATCGTCTCGACTATGACGAGGAAGAATAAAATACAGAGGTCTCCAAATTCTAATAAAACACGGAACACATTCTAAGCACTATGCGTTCTAAATAGATTATTTAGGAAATAATCCAGAGCGTCCATCAGCAGACTTATAATTTGCCAGAGATTTATCATATTTGCACTGTGAAATACAGAGGACGAACAGGAGAATATTTTGAAGTACTAGAGCAGGCTCCAGATAACACGGTTATGTATAACTCTGAGGAAGGACAGCTCTCTATGCTTTGGTTTTTAGAAGATGATAATCAGGTAGAAATAGACGCCAGAACATATATTTTCAATAAACATCAAATCATTTTTTTAACAGAGTTTAATAAAGTCGACTTACGTCGAATGGGAAAACATCGTTTTCTAAAATTCAACAAACCTTTTTATTGTATTCTAAATCATGACAGTGAGGTCGGCTGTAAAGGGATATTGTTTTTTGGAGCATCAGAAGTCCCTGTATTAAATCCCAAAACAAACGATTTAGAAATTTTAGATACGGTATGGAAAATGCTAGCTCTAGAAATGGAATCTAATGACAATCTGCAGCTAGAAATGTTACAGATGATGCTTAAGAGAATTCTAATCTTAGCCACTCGTATATATAAATCAGAGGATGGCTATCAAGCCTTAGATAAGCAGCAAGGCGATATCGTTAGAGAATTTAATTTTTTAGTAGAGTCTCATTTTAAGACTAAACACTCCGTATCCGAATATGCCGAACTGCTTAATAAATCCCCAAAGACTATTTCTAATCTATTTGGGAAATTAAGTACAAAGACTCCTTTACAATTTATCCAAGAAAGGATTATGCTAGAGGTCAGAAGACTTTTAAGATATACCGACATGACAATATCTGAAGTCGGTTATGATGTAGGATTTAATGATATCCAGTCTTTTAGCAGATTTTTTAAAAAACATCAAGGCGTCTCCCCTTCTGAATATAGAGTGCAGTAATGTAACCATAAACATATTACGCATCTCACTTTAGCAGCAGTCCTATAAAGTCTTATATCTAGAATTTCAAGTCCAAAAACTAAAAATTTAGTCTTAAATCCACATTCGGGAAATTTTGATAACAGTCGGGGAATAATAGATTATTTTCTAGCCTTGATATTGGCCCATCTTTGTATTGTAATTATTCTTAACAATCTAAAATTTAAAACAATGGCTGCTTTTAATGTTCCTACAAAATCAGAAGTTTCAGATAAAAACCAACAAATATTTAATGACTTAGAAAAAGGACTTGGTTTTGTTCCTAACTTATATGCATACTATGCAAAAAATGATACTGCTTTAGGTGATTACCTAAAATTACAAGAAAGAAAAACGACGCTTAGCAAAAGAGAAAAAGAGATTGTAAATCTAGTAACTAGCCAATACAACGATTGCTATTACTGTCAGTCTGCTCATACTGTTATCGCTGGTCTAAATGGATTTTCTAACGATCAGATATTAGAAATAAGAAATGGATCTGCTAGTTTTGACCCTCAGCTTAATGCCCTTGCAAAGTTTACCTTATCTATTGTTTCTAATCGCGGAAAAGTAAGCGAAGAAAGCAAAAATGACTTTTTTGCTGCAGGTTACTCGGAAGAAAATATGATCGATGTGGTAATGAATATTGGCGACAAGACGATCAGTAATTTTATACATAATATTGCCGGTTTTGAAGTAGATTTTCCAGGAGCTCCTAGCTTAGACAAACAGGCAGTTTCCGCATAAATTATAGTAGTGGTTTTTTAGAGAAAGGAGGCTTTTATAAGAGTCGCCTTTCTTTTTTCCTTTTGAATTTATAAATACGAATCGATGAAAAATTTTAAATCTATATTTTTTCTTTCTCTAATTATTTTGGCTAGCTCATGTATTGAGGATGATTTTGTAGAGGACATGATAGATCCTCAAATAAGGTTTACTTCTATTATAGATACTATCGGATTTAATGACACATATCAGTTTGAACATATATTCTTAAATAACATCGGAGAAATCGAACAGGTAGATGCTATTTATACGAGTAGTAACCCAGATATTATTCCGATCACAGAAGAAGGTTTAGCTTCTGGACTAGAAACAGGCGAAGCTATGATATCTGTAAGTTATGAAACTGAAGATTTTAGTGTCAAAGACTCCTTACGGGTAGTGGTAGGTGAAAGTACAGTGACCTCTTTACAAAAGACTTCTGGACAAATAATGACGACAACTTTTTATGAGCTAGAGGGAGACTTTGAATTTATAGAAACGGAAAATGGCGTAACGCTTTCTATAGCAGAAAACTATAAAGCATCAACAGCTCTTCCAGGACTTTACGTATATCTCTCTAATAATAAGAACTCCATTGCCAATGCTCTAGAGATCGGACCAGTAGAAGTTTTTTCTGGAGCTCACGAATATCAAATAGACGATGTAGGTTTTGATGAATTTAGTTTTATCGTATATTTCTGTAAACCGTTTAACGTAAAAGTAGGAGACGCTTCTCTTTAAACTGTAATAAACAATAAAACCATGAAAATTAATATCATTACTATAGTCCTAGTTTTTATAACAAGTACGCTTACAGCAGGAGGTCCATGGCCTCAACCCAAAGGAAAAGGATATTTTAAACTATCAGAATGGTGGACTGTTTTTGATCAGCACTATACAGATTCTGGGATGATAGATCCTAATCTTACCACAGGAATATACAATACTACGTTTTATGGAGAATATGGTATCACAGATCGTTTTACAGCGGTGGTAAATGCCCCTCTTTTTAGTCGTACGTATATGAACAATCTCAGATCTAGCACAACAAATGAAATAATAATTGCTGGAGAATCTCTAAATGGAGTCGGGGATATAGACCTAGGGGTAAAATATGGTTTAACAAAACCAGGAAGTAATATTCCGATCAGTGTAACGCTAGGTGTAGGAATTCCTACAGGTAACCCCAGTGGTGGATCCCAAGGAAATCTACAAACAGGTGATGGCGAATTTAACCAAAGCATACAAATCGATGGGGGTAAATCATTTAAGCTATTTAATAAAAATGCTTATCTAAGTAGTTACGCAGGTTTCAATAACAGAACTAATGATTTCTCTGAAGAATTTAGATATGGATTAGAATTAGGGATCGGATTATTTAATCAAAAATTATGGGTTGCTACAAAATTAAATGGAATAAAATCCTTTAAAAATGGAGCTACCGCAGAAACGGTAAACAGCACATCACTTTTTGCTAATAACTCAGAATTTACAAGTGTGGCTCTAGATTTCAATTACTATATCACTAGAAGAGTAGGTGTATCTATTAGTTATGCCACGGCAATAAATGGAGCTATTATAGCTGCGGCACCTGCTTATAGTGTAGGAGTGTTTTATGATATGAAATAAAAAAAGTAGATAGTTTTTTCATACTGGTTTGTAAAGGCAACCTTGTCATAGGGGTTGCCTTTTTTGTGGTTCTATGTACCATCCCACATCAAAAAGGCTTTTAGAAAACCTTCTATATCTCCATCCATAACCGCATCAGTATTCCTATTTTCAAATTTAGTACGGTGATCTTTTACTCTACGATCATCCAGTACATAAGATCTGATCTGAGAGCCCCATTCGTTTTTCATTTTACCCGCTTCTACCTTATCTCTCTCTGCGTACTGCTTCTCTAATTCTTTTTGATACAATCTGGATTTTAGCATTTTTATAGCTTTCTCCCGATTAAGGTGCTGAGATCTTTCCTCCTGGCACTCTACTACTATACCTGAAGGTAGATGCCTTAATCGGACGGCAGACTCTGTCTTATTTACATGCTGCCCTCCTGCCCCACTAGCCCTAAACGTATCCCAGTCTAGGTCTGCTGGATTAACCTCTATCTCTATGCTATCATCGACAGCTGGATGTACAAATACAGAAGCAAAAGAAGTCATTCGCTTACCTTGCGAATTAAAAGGAGAGATCCGCACCAGTCTATGTACACCATTTTCTGACTGTAACATCCCGTATGCATATTCCCCGTCTATCTCCAGCTCTACAGATTTTATTCCAGCTACATCTCCTTGCACTCTATTAAGCTCTTTTACCTTATACCCTGCTTTCTCTGCATACATTACATACATACGATAAAGCATCTCCGTCCAGTCACAGGCTTCTGTTCCTCCTGCACCTGCATTAATTTCTAACGTACATGATAGTTCGTCCTCAGGTTTATTTAAAGTGGAACGGAATTCTATATCCTCTATTTTTTCTAGAGCGATGAGATATTTATGATCTACTTCTTCTTCCGTTCCTTCTCCGGCTTGTCTAAACTCTTCTAAAACTTCTACTTCGTCTACCAGTTCTTTTATCGCGTTATATTTAGCGACCCAGTTTTTATGAAGCTTTAATTCCTTAAGTAGCTGTTCGGCTTTTTTAGGATCATCCCACAGATTAGGATCTAGAGAAAGGTTTTCTTTCTCTTCTATTTGCTGTAATCGATTATCGACGTCAAAGATACCCCCTAACAACTGTCAAACGAGACTGCAATTCTTTAAATTGATCTACGGTCATTTGCCCTCTTTTAAAGCGTTAATAATTTTTGATAATAGTCATTGGTTATTAGTATTGAAACCTTGCCACTCGAGTACGTTATTCCGACTCAAATCTATCTTTACTAATCCACACTCACTATTTATTAGATTACTCCTTATTCTTAGTACTTTATACAGATTACTTTTCTACTTAATAAACCATACTACTCTACTTCTACATAAAATACAAGATCTGCTTTGGCAGGAATCCCAGGTCTTCCCGCTTCACCATAAGCTAATTCGTAAGGTATAAATAACGTTGCTTTATCTCCTTTAGATAGATTAGCAAATCCTACGTGCCATCCTTGGATTACAGCTCCAGTTCCTAATGCAAACGGATACCCTTGTCCTCTAGAAAATGAGTTATCAAACATAGAACCATCTGATTCAAGAACTCCGTAATACATTGCAGTAAGCATTTTGCCTTGTTCTAGTTTAGGACCATCTCCTTTTTCATGGATATAATACTCCAAACCTTGTTCGCCTTTTTGCAAACCTTTTAATTTTCCTGCTTTGTAGGATGCCAGAGTCGTTTTTACGAGTTCGGCAACATCAGATTCTCTAGCTTTAGATATTGCTAATTTTGCATCAGCTTCTTCTTTTTCTTTGGCAAGTCTCTGAGTGTAATCTTCTTTAGATAGAATCTCTTTTATATCTACTAAATACTCTGCAAACATCATATCATCCATCCCTGGTCTTGAAGGCATAGAATCTTTAGGAATAATTAAGCTCATGGTATCTCCTACTGAACCTTCTGCTAGCATATCTACAAGAGGGTTTGGTTCGGTATTTTTAAGTTCTTCTTCTGGGATCTGTAGTACTGGCATCTGAGGAAGACCCCTCATAGACTGTAATACTTTACCTTTGTCATCTTTGATATCCATCTCAAAATATACAAAGTCGCCAGGATTTGCGGTTGCACCATTTTCGTCATGAACGATCGCAAAATCATATCCTGATTTAGTGGTCATGGTTTTATCCGAGGAGCCACATCTGATCATTAGAAAAGAGGTAGCGATAAGAATGATTAGATTAAATTTCATATTACTCAATATTATAATTTTTGTTTTTCTATGTAATTAGGAAGTACTTCCTTAAATCGTTTTACGATATCTGATAATTTGGCGTAAGCCGCACCACCAGCCGCATTTTTATGTCCTCCTCCATTAAAATGGTTACGAGCGATATCCGCAACAGAAATATCTCCCTTAGAACGAAACGACATTTTTATAATCGTCGGCTGCTCTCGCATAAAAGCAGCTGCCTTTATTCCCTTAAGCATGAGTATATAATTTACCACACCTTCTGTATCTCCTCGGCCTATTTTAAACGTATGATAATCCTCTTTTGTCAATGCTATAATCCCTGTGGCATATTCCGGTATCACTTCCAGCCTGTTATTTAAACAATGTCCTAATAACCTTAATTGTTTTTCCGTCAGTGTATTATGTATCAGATCATTTAAGGTATAATCATCCGCCCCGGCTGCCTTCAGAGAAGAGGCTACAGCGTAACATCTAGGACTGGTAGCATATCTAAACGAACCTGTATCTGTTATCAAGCCTACCATCAGACACTCTGCTATATCTCTATCCATCTTATCTAGCATACCTAACTCATCCATAAAAACATGGATCAGCTCGCAAGTCGAACTAGCGGTCGTCTCAGATAATGTATAATCTGCAAAAGGTTCTGGATCGAGATGATGATCTATCAATATTTTCTTTGCCTTAGACTCGGAAATCTCAATGCCCATTTTATCGATCCTATCGAGACCATTAAAATCAAGGCAGAAAATAATCTCAGCATTACGCAATGTCTCCAAAGCCCTATCTTGAGTAAGATCATAAATCACTGCCTCTGATACCTTAGGCATAAACAAGAATGTGTTTGGGAATTCACTCGGTAAAACCACTTTTACGGCATGGCCTAATTTTTCCAAAAATATCTGCAATCCAAGACTTGAGCCTAGAGCGTCTCCATCAGGGTTACGATGTGTAATTATTGCGATGTCCTTAGGAGTCGCCAGAAGTTTTATTATATCAGAGATATCATCCATACAGGGTGCAAAAGTGGCAATTTTTCATTACAAAAGTAGTATAAGTACATGCATTACTCTCAGCTTATGATTACTTTTGTGCCGATTTTAGAAATTATAAACGGAATAAGAAATTATGGCTAGTAACAGGACATTAACAATGATCAAACCAGATGCGGTAAGAAATGGTCACATCGGTGGAATTTTAGAACATATCAACAAAGCAGGATTTAAAATCGTTGCTATGAAGTACACAAAACTTTCTGCAGAGAAAGCGGGCGAATTTTACGCGGTACATAAGGAAAGACCTTTTTACCAGGAATTAGTGGACTTTATGTCTTCTGGTCCTATCGTAGCTGCTGTATTAGAAAAAGATAATGCAGTAGAAGATTTTAGAAAAGTTATCGGAGCAACTAATCCAGCAGAAGCAGAAGAAGGAACCATTAGAGCGAAGTATGCAACTAGTATCGGAGAGAATGCAGTCCATGGTTCAGACTCAGATGAGAACGCAGATCTAGAATCTAATTTTCATTTTGCACAGACAGAAATGTTCGCTTAAGCGAATAAAAAACATAGTGGAATATTTATTAGGGGATCTTTCGAGGTCCCTTTTTTTGTTTTTAGATTTTAGACTTTTACCTTTTTAGTGATCATGTTGCATGACTCTATTTTTGATGCGACATTCCACTGCTTTATCTTGAATTCGTTACACATTTTACCTCTAAATTTAAAATTTATTTAAGGCTTACCGCCAATAGTTATTATCTTAATAGACTAATATTGATCTATGTTGAAAAAAGTAAATAAATTAGTTTTCCACTTATCTTTTTTAGCCAAACTTGTATTACTCTTATCACTTAGTTTCTCTAACGCCAGTGGACAAAAAATCCAACATGTAGAACCACCTCACTGGTATGTAGGTATGCAAAACCCTGAATTGCAGTTGATGATTCATGGTGAGAAAATCGGACATCTAAAAGCTAAAATAAATTATCCCGGAATACAACTTACAAAAGTACAGCCTACTACCAATCCAAATTATTTATTCCTAGACCTGACACTCTCAGAAATAGCTCGTCCCGGTAAGTTTGAAATTACTCTTTATGATCAAAAAAAAGCTATCATCACCTATCAATATGAATTAAAAAAACGAAGAAAAAACGCTGCTAAGCGATCTACATTCTCTACTCAAGATGTCATCTATTTAGTGACTCCAGATCGATTTATCAATGGAGATACAGAAAATGATGATATAGCTGGTATGAGAGAAACACATAATCGCGATGACGAGTCAGGAAGACATGGAGGTGATTTAAAAGGAATGATCGATAATTTAGACTACATCGAAAAAATGGGATTCACCGCTTTATGGCTCAATCCAGTTTTAGAAAACAACCAGAGCAAATGGTCTTACCATGGATACGCCACTACTGACTATTATAAAATAGATCCCAGATATGGTACGATGGAAGACTACCTCGAGCTATCAAAAAAAGCAAGAGAAAAAGGAATCGGACTAATCATGGATATGATTGCAAATCACTGCGGACACGAGCACTGGTGGATGGAAGATCTACCTACTGAGGATTGGGTAAATTTCCAAGAGCTTCCTTACCAGGAAACCAATCATGCAAAATACACGCTACTGGATCCTTACGCTGCACCGCAAGATCGAGAAGTGATGACAAAAGGATGGTTTGTTCCACAAATGCCAGATCTCAATCAAAACAATCTGCTCATGTCTAAATACCTGATCCAAAACTCTATATGGTGGATCGAGTATGCTGATCTTTACGGTATCAGGCAAGACACTTATTCATATCCGTTTAAAGATTTTATGAAAGATTGGACATGTGCAATAGAGAGAGAGTATCCAGGATTTAATATCGTAGGTGAGGAATGGGTTAATGATCCTTCCATTATTTCTTATTGGCAAAAAGGAAAAGTAAATAATGACGGCTATAAATCTTGCTTAAAATCACTAATAGATTTCCCTCTTAATAAAAGTATCAGCCAGGCCATAACCCAAGAGGAATCATGGGACAAAGGGCTCGTTAAATTATACGAGAGCTTAGCCAAAGATTTCAACTATCCTGATCCTAACAATCTTGTTATTATGTTAGACAATCATGATATGAGCAGAATCTTTAAGCAGTTAAACTACGATTATAAAAACTACAAAATGGCAATGACCTTTCTTCTAACCACAAGAGGTATCCCACAAATATATTACGGAACAGAAATCCTAATGGATCATCCTCAATCGGATTCTCATGGAGCAATACGTTCTGATTTTCCGGGAGGATGGCCAAACGATACTAAAAATGCCATTACTGGAAACGGTCTTAGTAAAGAAGAAAAAGAAGCACAAGAATGGTTAAGAACATTACTCAAATTTAGAAAGAAAACCAAAGTCATACACGATGGTGGTCTTACACATTACGCACCTAAAGAAGGAGTGTATGTATACTTTAGGCATAGTAAATCAAATGTGCTTATGGTGATACTTAACAAAAATGAAAAAGACCATCTTTTGGATCTCACAAGATTCAACAAATTTATCCATTCTCCTCAAGAAGCTATCAATCCACTAACCAACGAAACCTTCGAATTAGAAAGTGAATTATTACTATCAGGAAAACAAGTTACGCTACTGCAATGGAACGTAAAAAACTAACTCTGCTTGATTGCATGTAGCCAACTTATTTATTAAGTTTTCTAAGCAACTCCTCCGCCTAGAAAAATTTATCACATAACACATTTTTCTAATATATTTTGAGTTAACTTTGTGTTATTAACAAACTAACGTAACGAAGTAATTTTTTTTAAAAACAAAACAATGGCAGAGAAGAAAAAAACAACTGCAAGAAAATCTACAGCAGCTAAAAAAACTACCACTAAAAAACCAGCAGCTAAAAAAGCAACTCCCGCTAGAAAAACAGCAGCTAAAAAAACCGCAACTAGAAAACCAGCGGCTAAAAAAACAACTGCTAAGAAAGCTGCTCCTGCTAAAAAAACGGTAGCTAAAAAAACTACCACTAGAAAAACAGCAGCTAAGAAAGCTACTCCTGCTAAAAAAGCAGTAGCTAAAAAAACTACCACTAGAAAAACAGCAGCTAAGAAAGCTACTCCTGCTAAAAAAACAGCAGCTAAAAAAACTACCACCAGAAAAACAGCAGCTAAGAAAGCTACTCCTGCTAAAAAAACAGCAGCTAAAAAAACTACGACTAGAAAACCTGCTAGCAAAAAAGCTACTCCAGCTAGAAAAACGGCAGCTAAAAAAACTACTGCTAAGAAAACTACTCCTGCTAAAAAAACAGCAGCTAAAAAAACTACGACTAGAAAACCTGCAGCTAAGAAAGCTGCTCCTGCTAAAAAAGCAGCAGCTAAAAAAACTACGACTAGAAAACCTGCTACCAAAAAAGCTACTCCAGCTAGAAAAACGGCAGCTAAAAAAACTACGTCTAGAAAACCCGCTGCTAAAAAAGCTACTGCTAAACGAACAACAACAAGAAGAACTACAACTAAGAAAAAGTAATCAAGATCTTCTTTTAATATATAGCCAATGCACGTTAAAATGTATTGGCTTTTTTAGTTTATTTATCAAGCACTGTTCTTTAAAAATATACCATGATAGACAACTATCTGACCAGCATCAAAAAACAACTTGAATTCGCTAAATCTCTAGGAGAAAAAAGCATCGATCAAGTCCAGCCAGCAGAATTATTCTGGCAGTATAATGAACAAAGCAATTCCATTGCAATTATTGTTAATCATCTACATGGTAATATGATGTCTAGATGGACAGATTTCTTAACATCTGACGGGGAGAAAGATTTTAGAAACCGGGATCAAGAATTTGAACAAGACATCAAAACTAAATCCGAGTTGTTAGAAAAATGGAACGAGGGTTGGGGCTGTGTGTTTAAAGCGATAGATAGTCTAAACAAAGAAAATTTTTCTACTCTAGTTTATATCCGTAATCAAGGACATACCATAACGGAAGCAATCAATAGACAAGTAGGACATTATTCTTATCATATAGGACAAATCGTTTTTATTGCAAAAATGATTCAAGGAGAAAGGTGGAAAAGTTTATCTATTCCCAAGGGACAGTCAAAAATTTACAATGCTGAAAAATTCACCCTTAAAAAAGATAAAACTCATTTTACAGATGAGTTTATAAAGTAGTTTCTTCATCGCTGGTTTTTTAAATGCTCCATAGCAGAACTTGTAAAGCAAAAGTAGCGAAGACTGAATGCACAATTGATATTCTTTGAATTAAGCTAAATAGCTAACACTAATGGTTATTTAATCCCACTTAGTAAATCACAATTTTCTCTATTTCTATATTACCCATTGCGTCCTCTATTTTTAGAAAGTACATACCTTCAATTAAATGATCCACCTTGATGACAAAATAGTTTCCTTCACCATTCCATTGCTCACGAGCCGCAATATCATATAAGGATAATGATACCTTCTGGTCTACATCAACAAACAATAACTCATTGGAAGGATTAGGGAACACACTCCAGGTCATTAGATCACCGTTTTGCAATATACCTGAAACCGCATCATTATTATATCCAAACGTAGGGTAAGATGCAAAATCAAAATCCCCTACTCCATTTGCAAATCGAGCATAACTTACATTCTCCTGCTGTGGCCCAAAACTTATAGAATCTACAACTGCAAAATGATTTGTAGCATCATCAAAAACACCGACAAACTCCCCATCTTTATCGAGTTTAAAATTAGCATGATACGATCCTTGTTCATCATCATTATCTGCCCATATAATAACATATTCTCCCGGTGCCATAGTGATCGCAGGTAGTTTCCATTTATTAGGTTGCTTAGGGTCGTCAGATAAATAATAGTCAAAAAGCGGAACTGTCTCATCACCGTTATTGAATATTTCTATCCAGTCTTCCTGCTCTCCATACTCATCTTTTTTACTATCGGTATTACTAGCCATAAATTCATTAATCACTAAGTCATAGGTCGGGCTGTAGCCCAATTGGATAACTGCATCCTGACAATGAGGAGCGTAAGAAAGCACTCCAGACTGATCTTCCAACTCGATGAAATATGTCATTAATGCTGGCTCTAAAACATCAATAACAAAACTAGTCTGCCCATCATTATCTACTACTAATTCTTCTGACATCCAGTTCACTCCATCCAAGGTATAATGAAAATCAGCTTGTATATCTCCTTCTTGGCTTTGTAAAGTGTAGTAAAAAGTAACAAGATTTTCCGTCCACTCTATACGCTGATTTTTAACAAAAGGTAAAATGTTATTTACGACTAGCTGATTAGTTGCAGAACTTACACGAGCCTCTGTATAATCCTTAAGACCATAGGTCGCATGATTACCCAGCGGCTGTGTATAACTAGAGATAAAGTCATCATAAGTATATCCATAGTCACCCATTGCAAAAGTATCGAGTACCCTGTAGTTCTTTACCAGATCTAATTTAGTATCGATATATGTTTCTAAATTTTGCGAACTAAAAAAATCATTGATTGCTTGCTCTAGATAATAGGAAAATCGATTACGATATTCTGGCATTTTCATGATCTCCTTATATAAAGGACGATACTCCATCGCTATCGCATCCCAGTTATAAATATTTCTAATGGCCCAGTTTACTCCAAAAAAATCTATGCCCAAAGTATTATCTAAATCAAATGGTATATAAGTAAATCTATCTAGGACAGGATCGTGATATAAGTAAAAATTATTTTTATTTATAATCGGTCCGTCCCAGTTAGAAGTAAGGACATCCATCACGATTGCTTTTAGATAGTTATCCACATCGAAAATATCTTCTATTTTACATTTAAAATCATTAGTCGCAGTGTTGTTCAGCACATTGATAAAATAGGCCAATCTGGAATAATCATTTTCTGTAGTATTGGTTTTTAGATCGTAAGCTTGCCTTCCCCATGGAGCTAAATTTTGATAAAGAGCAGGATCTCCACCTAAGTATACAAGATCAGCTGGATACAAGCACTTAAATAAATTCCCTCCCGGATTAGGCATTCTTAACTTTATAAATTCCTCATCGATATGCTCGACGTTTATGTATAATCCCCTATAAACATCATTAACATATAGTGCTATATGATTTGCTCTAGAAGAAGGAATTTCTAAATCATTACAAAAATCCCAGCATAATTTTGATCGCATAATTGATGGATCATTATGCTCACCATTTAAATTTAATTTTTCTAGGCCGTAAAATTTCTGACCGGATATAAAGGAGTTAAAGGATATTTTAAAGGACTTTTTATCAGCCGATCTAGAAGTATTTCCTCTTAGTCTAAAACCTACCTCTTCTATAAGCTCTACTCCTTGTGTGGTCGTAAATTTAAAGCTTGCGGGATATTCGTGGTTAGAATCTATATTACTAGGATGTAATAAAATATCTAAAGAATCCTGATCTAAAGTAATATCGACACGAGGCACTTCTTGATCTTGAAATACATGTCCTCTCTCGGGAATAACATACTGCGATCTCCCTAAGCTTACGACCTGTAACATCAAGAATAAGACGATCGATATATTCCTCATTAGTTGATAATCAGTTTTGTGCTTTTAATGTTATGATCAGTATGGATTAACAAATGATAAGCTCCAGAACTAAGATGAGGTAAGGCTACATTACAAAACTTTTTTCCAGCGACATTTTTAGTCATTATACGACGACCGTACATATCCATCAATTCCACTTTTAAAATTACATCTTTATCTAAAGATAGATACATATCCCCTCCAGCATTTACTGGATTAGGATAAAGGTATAATCCACTAGACTCTTGCTCTACAACGCTGGAAGTATTTTCCGAGCTAGGCGACAGCGGCTCTGTGAGATATATACGATACTCAGAAGGTCGCAAATTAAAATTCTGTTCTACTTGATTTACAGTAATAACCTCACCAGTAAAATACTCATACCAAGTTCCTAACTCTGGAAAAGTAATATTTATATTTTCCACGTCAACATTAAAATTTGCGATACTGACCACGTCCAGACTTGTCCCATTGAGTACTACAGATTTAGTAAAACTATTATTAGTAAATGTAAAATCTGTGGTTTTAAAAACCTCGTTATTATTCCGTAATTCCAAAATAGCACTCATCCGATCATAAATAGATTTCCGAGCATCCATTTCATTAAAATCCCATCTTACTGGTTTTGGCGAAAGCCTACAATCGTTATTAACACTCCCATCCTCACATCTGTTTATAGAAAAATCATATCCCAACTCTCCAAACTGCCATAACATCTTAGGACCAGGAATACATAAATAAATCATACTCGTCGCAACCATACGATCTGAAAATGTCCATGTTTCTTTTGTGTTATGAGTCGCAGAACTATTCCCAAATTCTTTGATTTTATAAGCCATGCGTTCCTCATCATGACTTTCCATATAAGCGATAAGATGCGGATCATCCCATCCTTTAGATTTATAATTTGCTCCAACTAGACTACTGGAATAACCCATAGCCGCTTCTGCAAATTGGAATGTAGTATTTGCCCAAAGCATCATACCGTAGTCAGACAACTCCTCTTCCTCTAGATTTTCTGCAAAGTGCTCTAGGATCACATACGCATCACCGTCGGTGGACCATATATGATCTGCATAATCTTTTAGAACATTTATCCTACTCTCATCATACTGAGACATCAGCGAACTGTTATTTCCAGAATTGGTCTGCGTAAGTCCTTTGGACAAATCAAATCGATAACCATCAAAACGATATTCTTTCGTCCAGTGTGTCAATATTCTTTTGACCCATTGTCTGGTATAAGGGCTTTGGTGATTAAAATCATATCCTACATTAAATGGGTGTCTGGGTACCTCGTTTAGAAATGGACTCTCCGCAGAAGGTCTAAAAGCCGCTGGATCCCACCACATCTGACACAGAGGGCTCTGGCTAAAAGCATGGTTAAAAACCACATCTAATATTACAGCTATTCCCCTCTTATGACTTTCGTCAATAAATTTTTTTAATTGTTCTCTACTGCCGTAATACTTATCTACGGCCATATGGAAACTAGGGTTATATCCCCAGCTGTTATTACCTTCAAATTCGTTAATGGGCATCAATTCTATTGCTGTAATTCCTAGATTTTTTAAATAATCTAATGTATCAGTAAGTGATGTATAACTATGATCTGATAAAAAATCTCTGAGCAGTAACTCATAAATTACTAAGTCTGATTTTTCTGGCTTAGTAAAATCCACAACCTCCCATGGATAATCTACTTTCTCCGTATCAAAAGCCGTAACAATTCCTGTAGTCATATCCTCGGGATAAGATGGCAAATTCATCATCACGGCAGCAGAAACCTCATCATCATTCCATGGATCTAAAACCACCTCTGCATATGGGTCTGCTATTTTTATATTTCCATCTACGAGATACTGATATGTATTCTTACCATTATCAAAATTAGACTTAGGCAGACTTATCCAAAAGCTATTACCATCTGTAGATTTATTCATTTTATAATCGATATCTACGGTATAACCATTTTCTGGACATAGCAAGAATACATTTTTCTTGAGCGGTGCGACTAGCATAAAACCGATCATATCATTTGCGAGGTAAGATACACCTGGCTGGATTTCTGTAGGAGTAGGCAGTGGGGTCTCATCGTTATCTAGTACAAAATAACTTGTAGATATATACTGTGTATCGAGATCAAAAGAGATTGTAAAATCGAGAATGTGCTGACCTAGTTCTGTCGCTAAAATCGGAAAATTTACCTGATCTGTATTGTCTTGAAAAATAGTAGATCCGTTATCTTTTATTTCTACACTTGCGATTTGATTTATTTGCAAATTTATGAGTAACTCTTCGTTTTGATAGAGGATGGTATTGCCATTTGCTGGAGACTGTAGATTCACTAAGAGACCCTGATTAAGAGGATATACATCATAAAAAATATCGCTACCGTCTGTGTCTCTTCCCACAATACTCCCATCTGCATTTCTAAAGACAAAAGCCAGTTTTTCTACTACATCACCTGTCATCAATCCATAAAAAGCCTCAACATTGTAAGATAGAGAATAGATATTATTTCCTAGACTTAGCATTTTAACTTTAGGATCAGGAGTGCCCCAGTTACCTTGTACATATTTCCAGTCATTAGAAGCATTACTCTGAGTTGTAATTACCCCAGTATGAGCATACACATCACCAGTAAAACCTTCCAGAGCTGCATTTCCTTTAGAGGCATCAAAGTAAACGGTAACATTATCAAACTGGGTCGGAAATATAGGCTCGGTAGTTACGAGTTGAGCTATAGATGTCTGAGCGATGAGGATAAATAAAAAAAATTGAAATTTTAAAAACAGATTAATTCTCATATAATTTATTTTATCCGTAAGTATAGAAACCATTCTTTATGGAAGTTTTATTTACATTGGCTTTAAGCCAATGATCAAGAGTACTAAAATGATTAAGAGTCCTAAGATTAAAAATAGTCTACCAATCTCAGGTTTTTTAGATCACTTATTAAAATAGTAAATACCCATTCGGCAACAGCCGTCACCTCCAAAAGTATTCTAATAAATATCCTAAAACAACTATTGACTAAGCGATTTATCTAATACCCTTCGTTTTGCTTTAAGTTAGGATTAGCTAGAATATCCGAAGCCGGAATCGGAAAAATATTCCTAAAAGATTCGGTAGTCCTACCCTCTTTTACATTTCCTTTCCAAGGCCATATCCCCTGATCAGTATACTGTCCAAATCTAACTAAATCTACTCTCCTAGTTCCTTCCCAGTATAACTCTCTTACTCTCTCGTCTAGAATAAAATCTAACGTCAGATCTGAGGCATCTATATTTCCAGAAGATCCGTTATAAGCTCTATCACGCAAACCGTTAACAAGGTCGAGTGCTTCTGTAAGATCACCACCAGCTCCTCCTCTCAATATGGCCTCAGCATACATAAGATGAGCATCAGCTAAACGAAAAAGTGGATAATCCGTATCGACATGTGTGTTATCAGATCCGACCTCTCCGGCAAGATTTAGATTTTTATATTTAGGGCAAGCAATACCTTCCTCGAATACTCCAATGTCATTTATTTCCACAGACTGTCCATCTGTATAAAAAATAGCTCTACTATCTATCTGGCCATTAAGGTCTGGAAATTTAGAAAGCATCGCCGATGTTGTTCGTAATCCAGCCCAACCATTAAGCACTCCATAATCCATATCTACCATAGAACCACCTATTGCTGCATGTACTAAGAACGTAGTGCTGCCCCAGTTTTGGGTATTCCTACCGTCAGAATTGAGAGCAAAAATTATCTCATTAGACTCATGATTATCTTTCATAAAAAGGGACTGGTAATTATCATCCAGCGTATACCCAGCATTTATTATTTTTTTTGTTGCTTCTATGCATTCTGTATATGCATTAATACCTACCATGGACTCTGCATTGAGATAAAGCTTAGCCTGTAACATCCACACGCCTGCCTGGTCTACTCGTCCATACTGATTTTGTCTCGGAGCAGGCAACTGATTTTCTATATCTGCCAGTTCGTCCTTGATAAAATTATACAGTTCTTCTGGAGTAGCTTGTACTGGAGATTCTGCAGTGATACTCGTTACTAGAGCCACATTACGGAAGAGATCTAAAGCGTGCCAGTACGCTAGAGCTCTTAAAAATCGTGCTTCTAATCTGTACTCGTTTATGATTTCTTGATCGGCTGCAGAGATCCCATTTTCTATCAATTTTTCAGGAGCAGACTGCTTCATAAAATCATTGGCTATAGAAACGATTAGAGCGATACGATAATATAAAACTCTTACAAACTGATTTTCTGAAGACCAAGAGTGCTCATGCAAATCTCGAATCCCAGCATCTGTCCATGCGATAACGGCCTCGTCTGTGGTAAGCTCTTGAGCTTTCCAGTAAGCTCTTATGTAGGATGTAAATCCTTCATCATTTACGATAGATATATCTCCATCACCACTAGGCCCATCTTGCCCAGTAAGCGAATAGGCTCCATATAATTTTGCAAGATAAGATCGATAAGCTTCTGGATTTTTAAATATTTCTATCTCTGTAAATGCATCCTCAGGAGCATAATCTAAATTTGTGCATTGAACAGATAGAAGAGCAAAAAGGAGTAAAAATGTAATTTTTTTCATTTTATCTATTTTAGAAGCTCGCATTTAAACCGATTAAAAAATTTCTGGAAACAGGATATAAATTATTATCTATCCCTCCTGTAAACTGAGGAAGCTCAGGGTCTAGTCCAGAATATCCAGTTATAGTCAGTAAGTTAGTAACTGTTCCGTATATACGTAGTGAATTAAATACTGACGCGTTATTAATACTATATCCGAGTGTTACGTTATCTAATCTAAGGAAAGATGCATTTTCGATATAATAATCAGATTTTAATTGTCTCTCTTTAAAGTTTACGACAAAGGCAGACTCATCTATATTATTAGTTACTCTATCTGTTAGTCTCTCAAAAAATCCAGAACCTGATGCTACATTATTATATACATAATTTCCTATGTGCGATCGGATACCTGCTACGATGTCCCAATTTCCGTAACTCATCTGAGTGGTCAATCCTAAAATAACATCAGGGGCCGCTGATTCTCCAGCCACGAGGTCATCTTCATTTATGATTCCATCTTCGTTTATATCTTCATAGATATCTAAGTTATCAAAGAACCCATCCCCGTTAGTGTCCTCCGTATCTGGAATCGGTAATCCGTCATCTCCTATTTTATGTATGTAAGTTCTGAAAGTTTCTATTTGCTCCCCTACCTTTAATAGCTGGATAGTTTGTCCGACATCTCCTGATATTCCTCCAGTCTCATAAATAGCTGTCTGAGATATGGATGCATCTAATTTTAATATTTCGCTACGATTACGAGCTACATTAAAATCCAGATTCCAGTCAAACTTAGCACCATCCACAAGTACTGTATTAAGCGTTAATTCAATACCTCTGTTTTGTACTTCTCCGATATTAGTTACGATACGATCACTGAGATTAGTAAAAGCAGATGGACTAAAATTAAAAAGTAAATCATTGGTGTTTTTAGTATACACCTCTAGAGATCCACTCACTCGATTATTTAAAAACCCAAAATCAAGTCCTACGTTTAGAGAGGATGTTTCTTCCCATTTTATATTAGGGTCTACCCCGATACCTCTTAGTGTCCTGATATATTCATCTCCAAACTGGTATCGGGCATCATCCGTCCCGAAACTATAAAAAGTAGTAAATAAAAAGTCTGCAATATCTTCGTTTCCTGTTACCCCGTAACTCACCCTCAGCTTTAAATTAGAAAATGTGTTTTGTAAACCACTGGCAAAATCCTCTTCTAGTATTCTCCATCCAAAAGCAGCAGCTGGAAATAAACCCCATTGATTAGATGGACCAAATCTAGACGAACCATCTCTTCTGACAGAAGCTGTTATCAGGTATTTATCTTTGATAGAAAAATTTGCCCTTCCAAAAAATGATATTAATGCATTTTGTACAAAAAAGGAATCATTTTTCATTTCTCCTTCTGGAATAAAATAGTCTCCTGCCTCATCTTGCTCTAGATTATTCCCAAAAAACCAATCGTTATTTTGACTAAACTCTTGGAAAGAATGACCACCTGTAAGTTCCATAGTAGATCCCATGAAAGATAAATCCCTCTTATAAGTAAAGAAATTTTCTAGAAGCTTAGTTGTATTTTTTAGATCCTCATGAAAGATCCGTCCACCTGTCGGGAAATTTCCAAAATCAGTAGGATCATTAAATTCGTCTTTTACACCTGTCGCAAAGTCATAAGAGTTATTACTTGTATAGGATAGACCTTTTATAAATGGAAGGTCGATTTTAAATGTGATATTATTTAAATATCGATTTAAGGAACCGTCAGCATTATTATACTGCAAGGTAGAAACAGGATTCTTAGTAGCTAAACCATCTTTTGTCCACTGGAAGTAACCTCCAAATTCAGAATCAGGATCCAGTACTGGTCTAGTCGGGTCAAAAGCAAGTGCCGCCCCAAAAACACCCGGAGCAAAGTTATCTCTGGTTAATCCTATTTTAGATCGATAGGTAATACTTATTTTATCATCCCATAAACTGGTAGAAAATGTTCCGGACATAGATCGTTTTTCATGTGATGAGGTTTTTAGGACTCCATTGGATTTTAAATATCCTCCGGATAAGTGATATTTAAAGCGATCTGTACCTCCTGATATAGAGGCATTATGTTCTGTACTTTTTGCGACTTGTGTTACTTCCTCTACCCAGTCTGTGTCAGCTTCTCCTAGGAATTCTAATTCCTGTGGTGCTTTATTACTGATCGCATTTCGAAAATTCTGAGTACTTAGATTATTAGGTTTTCCACTAAATAATGAAAAGTTAGCGTTTCCACTATATGATAATTTTGGCTTCCCTTTTTTACCCGACTTAGTGGTAATTATTACGACACCATTAGCACCTCTAGATCCGTAAATAGCTGCTGCAGAAGCATCCTTTAAAACAGTCATGGATTCTATGTCTGCTGCATTTATAAAATTAAATTGGTTACGCGAACTAGCAAAAGATCTTCTATCTAAAGGAACGCCATCGATCACGACTAAAGGATCACTCGATGCTTCTAAAGAAGTTCCTCCTCTCAACCTTAAACGAGATCCTCCTCCTGGTTCGCCATTTGTAGAAATTTGCAACCCTGCCACTTTTCCATTGAGTAACCGCTCTGGTGATGAAATCGATCCTTTGTTAAAATCATCTGCACCTACTTTAGTAACGACCCCCGTAAGATCTTTTTTATCTACTGCTCCGTATCCGATAACTACTACCTCATCTAACAGTTCGCTTGCTTCGGCCAATGCAATTTTTAGATCAGATGCATCGACTGGAATAAGTGTTGTATTATAACCAACATAAGAAATGACTAAGGTATCTCCCATGTTTGCATTGATAGAAAAACGTCCATCTATGTCAGAGATCGACCCGACTCCTACGTTGTTTTTAACTGCAATATTAACACCTATTAGTGCTTCGTCGCTTATCGCATCTATAATACTCCCGGTTACCTGGGCTGACATAGATCCACATACGCAACAGAATAAGTAGGCAAAGCCTAACCGTAAGACAGCAACTGCCCCGAAGTCAAATAGTTTTTTCACGTCAATAAGTTTGAACAGATAACTGGTTATCTGGATAGTAGAATAAAGAAAATAAAAATCGGGCTAGCTAGAAAAGCTAACCCGATATAATTTTTATTGTATTGTAGCTGAGTAAGTTTCTCCGTTGTAAGAAAGCGTTACAGTATACGTACCTGCGGGAGTATTTATATTTCCTCCATCTACAGTTAAAAAGGTTACGTCACCACCTATGTTATGATCCCATGCTCCAGCAGCTCTAAATTTCCATTCTCCTCCTGCCCAGGCTCCTGTATAGCTATAATTAGAAACTCCATTAGCAAATCCATCAGCTGTCATAGCCGTATCCATATCCCAAGATCCAGCAGGACCTCCAGCTCCTATAATATTCCATCCTTGGTTAGTTACCATAGCTGACCATGTTGCTCCTTCATCAGCCGTAGTCAATACGATGTACCATGCACCAGCCCCTGGAGTAGGAATATTTCCACCACCATTAGACAAGTTAGCTAGATCACCACCGTAGTTAATATCCCAACCATCGTTTGCTCTAAATTTATACTCTCCAGTGTCACCAAAAGTAACAACACCATACCATGTATGTACACCACCTGCTTCTTTGTGGAATAGATTCTGATCAGAATCCCATGCACCTGCAGTCGCATCTCCGATTACAGCCATTCTATAATCATTAGGGTTAAAAGTAATATCCGGAGCATCACCTGTACGCTCAGCATCTAATGACCATCCGTCCTGCTTAGACCAGCTTACAGTAACCGTATATTCTCCATCTTCCATTTGCTGAATGTTAGCACCACCTACCATAAGATCATTTACAGTTCCTCCAAAGTTTGTAAAAAACTGATAACCGTTACTAGGATCATTTAGAGACCCTACTGGATCTATTCTTCTATTAACACCCCATCTACAATTAAATCTTACTTTCCACTCTCCACTTCTTAATATTAATCCTGCAGCAGACCATGATGCTCCATCAGCTGAAACACTTCCAGAAAGAGGTGTATCCGCACCCCAACCATTTTCTGTTGCGCTACCTATGATACTTGCTTCTGAGATATTGTAAAGTATAAGTTCGTCAGTCATCGCATCGTGGGTTACTCTATATAAACCAGAATTTGCTACAGTAAATGCAGGACCATCTACTTCAGTAGTAACTAACATGTAATCGTTAAAATCACAACTCGAACCGTCATCAGTAATCACTTGCATAACACCTCCGATCGTAGTGGTAATTTCCTTATTAGTCACCGCCACAACATTATAATCACCAGCTTCTAGATACATGTAACCTCCATTAAAACCTGTTCTTGCCTGTGATGCAAAATCATTTGCTTCTACCACCTCAGATACTAGACCTGCAGAACTAACAGGATCAGCACCATCAGCTTTTAAATAAAGACCGTCTGCAACATTAATTCCATCACCTCCTGGATCGATTATAGGATCATCTTCTCCACAAGATGTTATAAATACTAGCCCAAAAAGAACCAGCAACATAGAAAATCGGCTTATTATTTCTTTCATTTTCATAGTTAATTTAAAATTAGTTTTATAGATATTATCGTCTTTTAATACATAGAATTTTTGACACTTTCAGAAAGCCCAGGTACTATGTGTCATATTGACACTAAGTAAAAATAACAATTATTTAATAATCGCTAATTCAATTTTACAATTCTTTTAAAAAATAACATATACGATAAGAACGACAATACTAAATATTATGCTCCCTGTCCTTATTCTCCTTTTCTTAAATAGATGTAAACATAAAAATCATGATGATCTAAATATGCCAAAATTAGAACGTCTCAAGGCTTTTAAAAATCCTTATATCAAGTCCAGAAATGTAGACTTATGGCTTCCGCCGAATTAGAACAGTCAAATAAAAAAGCGGTACCCAGTACTTTACATGCATGACAGCCAGATGCTTTTTAACCCTAATGACTGCTGGCATGGACAAGCATGGGAGATAGACTCTGTTGCCACATCGCTTATCGATAAAGGACTACTATCTCCTATCATAATAGTAGTTATCTGGAGTACAGATAAAATTATAATACTGTCTTCAAGATCCCATTCAAAACACACAATTAGATGATAATCTAAAAGAGGAACTATTTACAGGAACTCCATTATCCAATGACTATCTACGTTTTATCGTAAATACATTAAAACCTTATATAGATAAAAATTATCGAACTCAGCCAGACGTCCATAACACCGCTTTGATGGGCTCTAGTATGGGAGGTTTGATTTCTCTTTACGGATTATGTATATACCCAGAGTTCTTTTCCAAAGCAGCCTGTCTATCGACTCACTACCCAGGACCTAATCTAAAGAAAGCCTATATCACATCAGATGCTTTTATCTCTTACTTTACTAATTATATCCCAAGCAGCAATTCAGGATATAAATTATACTTTGATTAGGAAACGAAAACATTAGATTCCCTTTACCATCCTTATCAAGCGAGAATGGATAAAGAATTAAAACTTAAAAATTACTCCAAAAAGAACGAATGGATTACCAATAGATATGAAGGACATGCTCATAGCGAAATCTATTGGAGAAAACGGTTATCTGATCCATTGTTATTTCTATTTGGAAAATAAATTATAATCTAGATCTTACTTATTTTATTATCAATCTCGGAACAGCTTTCAAGTCCCAATCTATAACTAATCCGCCAGCAAGACTCTGAGCGATTTCTTTTCCATATAAATGCTCGCATAAATATAGAGCCGCTTCAAAAGATTTTGCTCCACCCGCTGAAGTGATATATTTTTTATCGTGCACAAATAAGACA
>CALLXF010000059.1 GCA_938015805.1 uncultured Saprospiraceae bacterium
TATTATTATCAAGAATTTATGAAACATAATCAGTTCTTTGACGAAATCAGAACGATTATGGAAACGCCTAATTTTGAGATAGACAGAAATTTACGTAGTGATTTATTAAAGCAATTTCGTAGAAAAATCAAAGACGCAGAGGTGCCTGAATGGATGATGACGGAATTATCTAAATTACAAGCTGAGTTCCCAGAAGGTATTTCAATTAGATGTCGATCAAGTACGAATAACGAGGATTTACCAGGTTTTAATGGAGCAGGGTTGTATACTTCTAAAACACAACATCCTGACGAAGGACATATCTCAAAATCCATAAAACAAGTTTACGCTAGTATGTGGAATTTTAGAGCTTTTGACGAAAGAGATTTTTATAGAGTCGACCATTTTATAGCAGCCATGGGCGTATTATGTCATCCTAACTATCAAGAGGAAAAATCTAACGGTGTAGGAGTAAGTATCGATCCGATTTATCAAACTGCTAATACTTTTTATTTAAACACTCAAGTCGGAGAAGCCTTAATAACTAACCCTGAGGCAAATGAAATTCCAGAAGAATTATTACTTAATGAAGATCCAGAAGAGGGATACTTCGTTTTAAGATATTCTAATCTTGTTCCTGACGACGAACTCGTCATGGGGGAAGAATATCTAGACTTAATGAGGAACTATCTTAAGGTCATCCACGATGAATTTGCAATCTTATACAACGTGGTCGGTGCAGAAGGTTTTGGGATGGATATAGAATATAAAGTTACGGCTCAGGACCAGCTGATTATTAAACAAGCAAGACCATGGGTGTCTTTCTGGGCAGAAATAAAATCTAATTTTGATCTTGCGGTAGTAGAAATTACGGATCCTGAAAGTTCCTCCTCCTTAGGAGACTCAGAACTGATCACCGCTAATGTTGCCAACAAAGGCTTAAGAGACATGCAAGACTTTGACCTATCTCTTATGTTAGATGATGTGGTGATAGAGACCATCACCATTACTGATAAAATAGAACCTTTTAGTAATAGTAATTATCAATTTACAACTCCATTAGACTTATCTGCTTTAGGTGACTATAATATAGGAACTATAGTGTCTCACCCTAATGATGGTTATGATAAAAATGATACGCTCCGATCCGTCATCAGTAAAATACATTTATTGGAAGGTGCTATTACAGCGGAAGTAGAAAATGTAAAATGTGGATCAGAAATAGATGTTCTAACGACTATTACTAACCATGGCGAACAAACTTTTACTAACACTATGATAGAGGTAGAAGTAAATGGTGCCAAAGTGGATACGTTTATTTACGATTTTAGTATACCCTACTTAGCGCAAGCTGTATTTACCATTAGCGTAGACCAGAATCTCACTCAAGTAGAAAACGAAATTATTCTTAATCTGATCAGTGTAAACGACCAACCTGACGCAATCTCAGGAAATAACTCAGCAACAGTAACTAGTACCCTAGACAGTCAATATAATTACGTAACGCTAATCATAAACGCAGATGAATATTCGGAGGAAACATCATGGGCCGTTTATGATGACACTAATAATGAACTCGTTACATCTGGAAGCTTACCTAGTGACATAGATCTTTTTACAGAAGATATTTGTGTAGATTACGAGTCGTGTTTTACCCTTTACGTTTACGACACTTTTGGGGACGGGATATGTTGCTCATATGGTATGGGTAATTTTCAAATACAAGACGCCAGTGGTAATGTGCTAGCCTATAATAATGGAAGTTTTGGAAGTGAAGCAGCAGAAGAGTTTTGTCCTCAAGATGGTTGTTTGATCACAGCTACAGTCGCGACCACCAATACCTCTACGCTAACTAGTGCAGATGGTTCTATAAATATTATGGCTAGTAATGGAGTCGCTCCTTATGAGTACAGTATAGACGACGGTCAGAATTATTCCAGTACAGACTTTTTTGATAATTTGCCTTACGGCGAATATATGATAGCAGTCAAAGATGCAAATCAAGAATGTACTTATAAAGCAACGGTTTTTATAAATGCGGATTTACTCATCAGTGTTGAGGACTTAGAGCAAGGTAGTCTAATTGCATATCCTAATCCTACTGACGGTTTATTTACCATCGAGATTAATAACCTACCTACTAATACAAAAGAAATAAAACTGGAGCTATTTGACAGTATGGGAAAAAATGTTTATTCAGAGAGCTTAAACTCTAGTTCGGGAAATACTAAAACACAAATCTCTATGGTAGATTATCCGGCAGGATTGTATTATGCTAGATGCTCTAGTACATCGTTTAAACAAACTATTAAAATCACTAAAATAAAATAGTACACGTTGTTTTCAAATTCAGAATATTCAGAAATGAATGTTCTGAATTTGAAATCAAAAACAAATTTTCCTGTATCAATAACGTTTATTTTCTATCGAATCTAATCTTCATTTTAAAAACATACTGAGACTGTTTTAAAACATTGGTGTAAACCTATCCCCTCTTTTTATAAGTATTTACAATACTTTGACCCTGCCGCAGATTAACATTAAAAATTTACTTTATTATCAACGGACTAACAATTAAACGATCACGACAAAAGTGATACTCTACTATGATTTTTCCTTTATAAATGATTAAATTACTGATATCAGAAAAATTTAAAAATCATGAAAGCAAAAATCACTACTACCGTTCTATTGAGTTTTATATTCTTACTTATTTCAAATTTTACCTTTTCCCAAACCTATGTAAATCTAAATGCCTCAGGAAATAATGACGGCTCCTCTTGGGCTGATGCCTACGAAGATCTATCGGATGCTTTAGAAAATACTATATCGGGAGAAATCTGGGTAGCCCAGGGAACATACTTACCGTCGTCTTCATTAAACGGTTCCGTTTCCTTTACTATACAATCTGGTTTATCTATTTATGGAGGCTTTGACGGAACAGAGACAAGTCTTGCACAGAGAGACCTTACTAATAATAAGACAATACTCAGCGGAGATATAAATGGTGACGATATAGAAGACGATTATGAAACAAATCGTGGAGATAATGCAGCTCATGTTTTATATATTGATAGTCTCATAAACACTGCTGTTATCTTAAACGGACTTAATATTGTCTCAGGTCACACCGGTGATGATCCTGACTTACCAGAAATAAACTGGAGAGGTGGTGGTATATTTTCCTATAGCGCAATAGAAATCCAAAACTGCAATTTTTCTCAAAACTTTGGCCGTGCAGGTGCCTGTATTTATCTTACAGGATCAACAGGTGGTGGTAGTAACTCGTCTTTTACGAACTCTACATTTACTAATAACAGATCCACAGCTCAGTCTGCAGGCTTGTTTATAAATACAGTTTCTGACATAACAATTACAGAATGTGATTTCTCTTTTAACGAAACTACCAGAGGAGCGTTGTATCCATTGTACTGTAGTAATGTAATGGTAAACGGTTGTACGTTTACCAATAATGAAACATTATTTAACACTGATTTTGGAGGAGCTGTATTTGCATGGAACAATATATCATTAGTATTTAATGGTTGTCAGTTTATAGAAAATACAGCAGGGAATGGAGCCGTCATTTATCTAGATGGAAGAGAAACAGAAATAGATATTAGCGAAGCAAGCTTTACTGGATGTGTCTTTAGTGGTAATAGAGCTTTAGATTTTGGAGGTGGTGCAATCTACTCCTGGATGAGTACCCATGATATAAGTAACAGTAGCTTTGGAAGTAATTTTGCTAATAACGGTTCCCACATATTTAATGGAGGAAATGATAAACGTATAAATTACATAGGAGTAGAATTTGTTGGTGGCAGTGCTCTTTTTGGAGGAGCGATAAATTGTTACGGCGAAAATACATTTTACGAAATCGAGACATGTAGCTTTAGAGGCAACCAAGCCGCTACTAGTGGTGGTGGAATTATCGGAGGATTTGGTGCCGAAATAAATATTTCTAATTGCGAGTTTTTAGAAAATATTGCCAGTTTTGGGGCGGGGATATCCATCCAAAACGACCTGACTAATTTAAATATTTCTGGTTCTCTATTTGACTCTAATGCAGCCTCTTTAAATGGAGGCGGTGTACGTGTAGGTAGTTCTGGAAATCTCAATATCACAGGCACTCTCTTTAAAGAAAACTCAGCAGATGTAGGTGGAGGCTTACATGTTGCGGAAGCTATAGATTCCATCGGTACACTAGTGCTAGATATAAAAGACTCTGTCTTTAATGGGAACACTGTAGATACACAAGGAGCCGGTATCAACCTTCTAAATGTAAATGGAAATATTACAAATGTGGTTTGCAATAATAACTTTAATCTTTCTGGAGTTGCAGGCGGCGGTATATCTATTAACGTAAGTGACAGTGCGGACAAAACTTTAAATATAACAAACGCAACTATAGTAAATAATTTTGCTCCGATCGGAGGTGGAATTGCCACTTTTACAGACTCTACTTCTAGCACTCTAAACCTCAATATCCAAAACACGATTTTATTTAATACCGGTTCTAAAAACTACGAGGTGGAAGACGGAACTCCTATTATCAACTCACTCGGTGGCAATCTAAGTGGTGACTTAACCACCACAGATATTTTTACAAATACGCTTGATCAAAATAATATAGAAGATATGTTTTTTGTAAATGGACAGTCCGATTATCACCTAACAGCTCAAAGTCCCGCTGTAAATGCAGGTGTAGATAGTGGAGCCCCTCTACTAGATCTAGATGGTAATCCGAGAGTAGGTAGCACGGATGCCGGTGCCTACGAATTCCAAGGAATGGTAAACACTTCCGAAACTTTGTTTTCTGGAGGAAGTCTGATATCTATCTACCCTAACCCAGTACAACGAGTCTTAAACTTATCCTTTGACAGTGGGTGGACGGGAAATTTTACGATCAGTGTGATATCTATGGATGGTAAAGCAGTAATGTTATCCCGGAGGAATAAAAGAAAAAATAGCTTTACAGATCAACTAGACGTATCGACTTTACAACCTAATACGTATCAAGTTATAATCGATAACGGTAAGGAAACGGTAGTAAGAAAATTTATTAAAGTAAAATAGTTTTTGGCTTTCGCCAATGAAATACGCAACTCCCTAAAAATAGAATTTACCTGAGCCATCTTATCATCTTGATGGCTTAGGTATTTTTAACTCCAGATTTATTCTTAATTTGAGGAAATATAATTGGATACCTCAAAACTCAATATGAATAATCTCAAACCTACTATTCCTATAATTGCAATTTTATATGTCCTCGCTAATATTTTGGGCTTGTTTAGGAATTTTTTTACCGAAAACTCGTACATAAAATTTATTTTCAAAGAATTGATTGATGGCAATTTTTACAATATAAATTCGCACTTTTTCCGAATGGTCCTCGGATGGATCATTTTAGTAATCCTCATTATGGGCATTATTAAATATTTTAAATCTGACAACAAAATAATAAATCGCCTACTGGAATTTGGGTTAATGTATTCGGTAATGAATACTATTCTCTATGCTCCGATTACTATTTCTAGATTTTTAGGATATAACTCTTTTGGAGATCAAAAGTTTTCCATCATATGGTATATACAATCCTTTACATTCTTGATAGCAGCTATAATCGTCTGCATATATTTTGCTAAGCAAATTAAAACGTTTCAGAAACCTGCTTTTGGACCTAGAGAAAAATCCTATGGCCCGACACCGTTCGAACAGTATTTAGAAAGTGATAAAATCGCATCCAGCAAAGGACTCAGATTTAAAAATTACCTCATCGACAGTTTTTTTATTTACATAATGGCGTTTGGAGCAATAGCACAATACATTACTTATTTTTCCATGGCTAGTTTAAGTGGTTTAGGAAACTCCATAGGGATACAGCTCGTTTTTATTTTTGCACTGTGGATATATTACCTATTGATGGAGGCGATCTTTGGAAAAACCCTAGGTAAAATCATAACTGGATCGGCCGTACAGTTTTACGGCAAGTCATCATTTGCTGGTGCATTAGGAAGATCATTTTGCAGGTTTATACCTTTTGATGCATTGAGTTATTTATTTAAAAATGGATATGGATGGCATGATCAGTTTAGCAAAACAACAGTAGAACTATTAACCCAGACAAGTGTCATTGACGACAGTGATCATACAAAACATTTAATAGAAGGCTAAAATCTACTAACTTAGAAAATAGAAAATACCCTTACCACTATTAAACAATCACTATCATGAAACTTAGACATACTATTGTTTTAATATCATTATTATTTTTCTTTAGTCAGTGCAGCGAACCATGTGGTGACATGGCGTGTAAAAACAATGGAATCTGCGTAGATGGGGTTTGTGATTGCCCCGAGGGATTTACTGGAACTACATGTGAGATCGATTTAAATCAAAAACTAAAAAGATTAACTCGAGTAGGAGGTTTTATATTAGAGTACGAATACACCCTAAATAAAAAAATTTCTAAACAAACACTTTACAATATCAATTCTGAAATCGAATTACAATCAGAATTCGAAATGATAAACGATACTATTATAGAAACAGTAAATGACTTTATGAGTACCCTAACGTATAAAAATAAATACTACGAAGTATCGGAATCTATGATTAGAGTAGAGACATTTATTAATAATACTATTACAATAAGCAATGAAAAAAGCTTTATGTTTTCAGAAGAATGTGGTTTAACAAATCAGACATTTATTGACTCACTAGGGATACCACAAATAACGGTAAACTGGATTTATGATGATAACAATTGTAGCTTCAATGCTGAGTACATAAATCAGTATGGCAATATTGATAAAAGAATTAAAGGAATAATTACTTCTAATAAGCTAAATCCGATTCCGAGTGTTTTTGATCATTTTAATAAGAAAAGAATTGCATTACTAGACACCTCTTATTTTTACAACATTTTGCAAGACCCTAATGCAGTTTTTACTCCCGGAATATCGTATTCAGCGAGCTACGAATTTAATTCTAATGGCTTTCCAGAAAAAGAAACTAGAAAACATTTTAACGCTTCGGAAACTACATATATCTATGAATATTTATAACTGCTTATATTGACTTTAACCTAAAACTTTATTCGGTCTACTTCTTTAGGTATCTCAAGGTCTAAAAAGACATAAAAAGAAACAAGTTGACTCATATTATTGCATTACGTTGTTAATTGATAATATTTCATTGGCGAAAGCCAAAAAACTAAAATCAATAATTTTATTTCTGGATGCAGCTTTTTTGATTTAAGAATCATTTTGTTTATGTCGAGTCATTTTACGCATATGCAATACGATCATTTAAATGCCTCGTTTTAAATTTACTAATCACCATTTTAAATTATAACAAATGAAAAAATTTAGTTTATTACTATTCGTTGCACTATGTCTATTTTCATGTCGAGAGGAAGTAGATGTGATGGAAGAACCATCTGGACCAGACCCTAAAATTGTAGTTAATGGAAGTGTTTTTGGGCAAGTATTAGATGAAGATGGAAATGCCTTAGAAGATGCCACTGTTGTATTTAACGACCAATCCAGTATCAGTGACGAGTATGGAATATTTAGCTTTTCTAATACTAATCTATTCCAAGACGGAACTTTTATTACCGTACAAAAAGATGGCTACATTACGGGTTCGAGATTATTTTACCCATCGGTAAACGAAACCAGTCATGTTATAGTCCAACTGATCCGAAAATATGTAGTAGACGTAATCCCAGCCTCAACGGGAGGAAAAGTAAATTTTGACGGAGCATCAGTTACCTTACCTGCTAATGGGTTTGTAAACGACGATGGCTCTGACTATACTGGAAATGTTCAAGTAATAGCAAAATGGTTAAATCCAGAAGCACCTGAAACTTTTAATGAAATGCCAGGCGACCTCGTCGGAATTAACTCTGATAATCAAGCGAGAGCTCTAGCGACCTACGGTATGTTAGCGGTAGAACTAGAGGATATGTCGGGAAATCATTTACAAATAAAAGATGGTTTTACTGCGGATATACAAGTGCCAGTACCTGCAGCCATGCAAGCAAACGCTCCATCAGAAATTCCTTTATGGCATTTTGATATAGAGAGTGGATACTGGATAGAAGAAGGATCGGCACAACTGATTAATGGGGTATATGAAGGAGAAGTAAGTCATTTTTCTTTTTGGAATTGTGATGCCCCATTTCCTCTCATCCAATTATCTGGTACTGTATCGATCAATAATCAAGGATTAGAAAATGTAAAAATTAGGATTACGGATCAGAGCACTGGTTTCTTTACTTGTGGCTATACATCTAACAGAGGATTCTTTTCAGGAAAAGTACCTCAGGACCAAACGATGACTTTAGAAGTGATAGATGACTGTGGTAATGTAATCTATATAGACAGTAACGTAGGCCCATTTTCTACTGATCAGACGCTATCTCTAATAGATATTAATACAAATAATGCACCTGTAACAATCTCTGGGATAGTAGATAACTGTATAGGGCAGCCAATTAATAACAGCTATGTCTTAGTTAAATTTGATAATGGAACCATCAAAAACTACCAAGTAGATACAAACGGCAGTTTTAGTTTTACAATCATAAACTGTCACTCAGGAACAGCTACAATCTATGGAGTAGACCTTACTAACGACCTCATTTCTGAAGGAATATTAATCGATTTAGATCAAGACGTAAACCTAGGAACACTAGAAGCTTGTGATGAACATATAACAGCTAAGTTCCTAATAGACTATGATGGATCTACCTGGAATAGTGCATCTGACTCTATCGCGTACTCCTATCAAACCCAAATATTTACGGACAAAGTTATATACGAGATCACAGCTATAAACTGGTTTAATGGTCAGGTAAGCAATACAGAATTTTCGTTACTTAACGGAGCTGCTACAGCAGACTGGACTGGAGATTTTACAGAAGAAGGTTTTATATGTAATGGTATGGATGCAGAAGCTGGAATAAAAGTTAGTAATACTGGACAGTCATATATTCATCTAAATGGAAGCACAACAGACATAACAGAAACCGATCCTACTTTATTTAATAATGCTATTACTGAGGTAACTGTTAATATAAGCATCCCCTTATAGAACCCATTTGAACAAACAAGAAGAAATACAATTTATAAAACGATTAAGAAATGGAGAGCGAGATGCATTTAAGCATCTCGTACTCTCCTTTTCTTCTTTGTTCTTTACTAAAGCAAAACTGTACTCGCGTAATAAACAAGATGCAGAAGATAGTCTCCAAGATGCTTATGTTACGATCTATCAGAAAATTGACCAATTTCATGGAAACGAACTAGGCAAATTACTAGCATGGTGTCAGAAAATCGTAATTAATACCAGCCTATCTAAATACAGAAAAAAGTACTACTCTCATGAAAGAGATGAACTCACTCCCCAAACAGATATAGAAATTAGTCCAGAAGTGTATGGACAATTTGAGCAAGCCGAACTACTAAGTATTATACAGTTACTTCCTGAGGGGTATAGACAGATCTTTTCTCTTTTTGCAATTGAAGGATACTCACATAAAGAAATTGCGGAAAAACTAAATATAAAATCTAATACCTCTAGATCACAATATATCAGAGCAAAAAGTAAACTTAACGTGCTGATGTCTGAGCACTCACAAATAACATTAAGTCATGGAATTTGAAAAATATATAAAAGAAAACCTAAGCGAACAACGATCAGAAATCGACGCTTCTAAAATGTGGGGAGATGTATCTAGCAGAATAGATTTTAAAGAGAAAAAACGTCGAGGTTTTTTGTATTGGCTCACTAGTATAAGCTTTTTATCCGTAGTTATAATTCTACTACTTATGTTTACAGATATCTTTAACTTTAGTAGTCCATCTATCACCGATCACCGGCTACAAACCCAGATCGCTAAAAATGACAATTCCCCCAATACTCAAACAAAGATTAATGTAAGCGATGTAGGTGATAATGTTTTCAAAACAAAAAGCAACAACTCATTAAGTTCTACCTCTGATCTAAAAACAACTGCAACTAAAACATTATTTAACAATAAAAACCTTATCACTGATTCTAATACACAAAAAGTATCTAAAAATATTAGTTTATCTGAACCAGTTGCTGAACATCCAAAAATTAATATAAATCAAAACAAACTTCTTTTAAAAAATAACACTTATTACTCTCCGTTAACATCATTACCTAACGCGAGTAATGTCATAAAAAAAGATAGAGTTACATCAATAATCAACAAGGATAAAAAGGACTTTATATCAACTTCAAAATCACAAATAAAGGATACCAATACCTCCGCCAGAAATCTGGAACTAATCAAGTTCATACCTACCTCATCCATTAAAAACTTAAGTCATCTTAGAGATATAATGTTACCTGACTTAGTTCCCTTTACAATATCAGAAAAATTAAAAACAGACAAAAAAGTAAGCCCATTTTACTTATCTATATATTCTGGAATCGGTATAAGTAAAAAAGATCTAACTTCTCAGGATACAATCTATGCTGCATTACGTAACAGTACAGAAAGCGCTTTAGAACACTTTAATATTACAGCGGATCTACAGTATCGTTTAGATAAAAATTGGTCTATTGGGACTGGTATAGACTATCTCAGTCTTACGGAAAAATTTGAATGGACCGGATCCTATCAAGAAACTAAAAATGGAATGTATATAGACACGATTTTCTATTCTACACAGATAGATAGTACAGTATCCTTTTCTTCAGGGACGTATACCGCAACCATTAAAAGAAATATGAAAAAATATAATCGATATCAATTTATAAATATTCCTATCTCCCTACAATATCACTTTAAGGTAAACGAGCATGGCTTTAACATACAACCTGGAGTACTATTTAATATAGCTTATAAAGCAAAGGGTGACTATTTAAATAACGTAGGTGCTCCAGCATTGCTAGACGATGCAAAAACATCCGCTAGTATGCAATTCCAGATGAGTCTTAATTATGAGCGTGAGATCGGGGATGACTGGAAATGGAATATCGGAACAGCCCTAAGATGGGCTCCTCATACAAGACTAGGAAACAATGCCGCGGCTATAGAAAGTAGTTATCTCTTTTACAATTTAAGAGTAGGATTAACCAGGAGGTTTTAAGCCTAAAAAATATATCTAACAATTAATTTACCTACGTAAGCTCTGCTCTAAAAAAACTATCTTAGTCCTATCAATATTAAATATGACGACTAAGATAAATTCGCTAGAAAGCTATAGAGACACATATAGAAAAAGCATCGAGGATCCTGAAGGGTTCTGGGCAGAACAAGCCCATAGTTTTCATTGGCGAAAGCCGTGGACCGAGGTGCTATCTTATGACTTTTCTAAAGCGGATACTAAATGGTTTTTAAATGGCCAATTAAATATTACTGAAAACTGTCTAGATCGTCATATAAAAAAAAGAGGAGACCAGGTCGCTATACTCTGGGAGCCTAATGATCCTAAAGATGAGCACATATCGCTTACCTATCAGCAACTACTAGATAAAGTTTGCCAGTGTGCAAATGCTTTAAAATCGTATGGTATTAAAAAAGGAGATCGAGTGGTTTTCTATATGCCCATGGTTCCAGAATTAGCAATAGGTGTACTCGCATGTGCTCGTATCGGTGCTATACATTCTGTAGTATTTGCAGGATTTTCTGCTCAGGCCCTTTGTGATCGTGTAGATGATGCTCAAGCAAAAATAATTATCTGCTCTGACTATAATAAAAGAGGAGAAAAAACAATCCCTGTAAAACAAGTCGTAGATGATGCGATGGATATGGGATGTAATTCTGTGGAGAAAGTTATCTGTCATAAAAACACGGATGGATTTATAAATTGGAGCGATGACACTGATCTATGGTGGAATGATATTGTAGACTCACAGTCTATCATATGCGACGCTGAAGTTATGGATTCTGAAGATATGCTTTTTATACTTTACACATCAGGTTCCACAGGAAAACCAAAAGGTGTAGTGCATACTTGCGGTGGATACATGGTTTACACCGAATATTCATTCCGTAATGTATTCCAATATAGCGATGGAGATATCTACTGGTGTACGGCAGACATCGGATGGATTACAGGACACTCTTACATTATCTATGGACCATTACTCAGTGGTGCTACGACTATCATGTTTGAGGGTGTACCAACCTATCCAGATGCAAGTCGTTTTTGGGAGATTTGTAATAAGCATAAAGTAACTCAGTTTTACACGGCACCTACAGCTATACGTGCACTCATGTCTTGCGGTGACGAGCATGTCGAAAAATATGATTTAAGTTCGCTCAAAGTTCTAGGATCTGTAGGAGAACCTATAAACGAAGAAGCATGGAAATGGTATAATGAAAAAGTCGGTAAAGGTCGAGCTCCGATCGTAGATACCTGGTGGCAGACAGAAACGGGAGGTATTATGATCACACCGTTACCGGGAATTACAGACACTAAACCTTGTTATGCATCCTATCCATTACCAGGCATCCAACCTTGCCTCGTTAATAGTGATGGAGAAGAAATAACCGACAATAATACAGAGGGATTATTATGCATTAAATTCCCATGGCCTTCTATGATCCGTACTACATATGGAGATCATAAACGATGTATGCAGGTTTATTTTTCGGCTTTCGCCAATAAATATTTTACAGGTGACGGATGTCGGAGAGATGATCAGGGTCGGCTCAGAATCATCGGAAGAGTAGATGATGTGATCAATGTATCAGGACATAGGATCGGAACAGCAGAAGTAGAAAACGCCATAAACGAGCATCCTCAAATTATAGAATCTGCTGTCGTGGGATATCCGCATGACATAAAAGGACAAGGTATTTTTGCATATATTATCGCAACCCCTGGAACGTGGAATGATGATACATTTATTAGGGAAGTACGAGATACTGTCAGAAAGGTAATCGGTCCGATCGCAAAACCTGACCAAGTACTAATCGTACCTGGATTACCTAAAACCAGATCCGGAAAAATCATGAGACGTATACTCCGTAAGATAGCCTCTAAAGATGTCAGCAACCTCGGAGATACGTCTACCCTCCTCAATCCACAAATAGTAGAGGAAATAAAAAAGCTTGCCTTTGGCTGACTAACCTCAGATATTTCCAATAATTATAAGCTAGCACTGGAAGATTTTTATTTGGAAAATGGATTGATGGTTATGACTCGAGTCTATCATTTAAAGAGAGGTTACTGCTGTGGATCTAAATGTAAACATTGCCCATACCAATGGAAAAACGTCAAGTTGAGGTAAGTGATTAGTAAGAAATACTATCAATTAATTAAAGTACTATCATGCATGGCTTCTAAAAAGAATTATTTAATGATTATGGTGGTGTCCATGATCAGATTTAGTAAAAGATATTTTAGCTAGTTCTTTTTCTTTAGGTTCTTCATCCTCTAGGATATGATATAGAGTATTTACTTTAGGAATAGAAACTTGTTGTACTTTACCGCTAGGCCATGAAATTTCGACTGACTTTATAATATTAGTTGCTCCGATTCCGATCTCTGCCAGAAGTGGATTTGCACCAAAACTTGCTCCCGATCCAACCCAATGATAAAAAGTTTTGTCTTTCGTAGCAACAGCTATACGTGCTCCTATCGCTGCACGATTAGAGCTGCTTCCCTCTAACTTTAATTTTATCCAGTTATTCTCATTATTATTATTAATAAATAAGGCATTCATAAAATTATCACCGTCATAAGATCCTCCTAGAACATTATAAATGTCCTGATCTCCATCATTGTCTATATCTCCTATAGCTACACCATGTCCTTTTTGCAAATGACCTAAGCCTCCCGATTTAGTAACATCAGCGAAAAGTTCTCCTGACTGATTAAGAAACATTTTATTAGGAATCAGTGCATTAAAATCAGGTGTCCCTGTACCTGCATAAAAATCCGGATAACCATCATTATTTATATCTCCAAAATTACATCCCATAGTAAATAAAGGCTCAGCAACTTTTGCTGTTTTACTCACTTCTCTAAATTTTCCATTCTCCAGATTTTTATATAATCGAGGCAACTCCGCCTGTGTGGGTTGTCCAGTATAAAACTTAGCCACCTCTGCAGAAGCTGTAGCAAACTGAGTAAAATCAAAGCCACTTACAAAAATATCTAACCATCCATTTTGATCATAATCAAACATCCAACACGGAAAACTATTTTCAGGAGCCATGGTCTGCGTAAGATTTGCAATATTCTTAAATTTAAAATCCCCTTCCGCACCTTGATTTTGCATCAAAAAATTATTTCCATAAATATTAGAAACATACAAATCCTGATCTCCATCATTATCTATATCTCCAAAACAAGATCCCTTAATAAAAGCGGAGATATTTACTCTTTTCTCTTTAGCTACATTCTTAAACGTACCATCTTTTTGATTTTCAAATAACTGACACGGAGCGTTTACTACTTGAGAATTTTCGTTTCCTATAAACAAATCGATCCAGCCATCATTATTATAATCCGCCCAACTTGCAGTCTGAGTCGGAAACTGAGTATATAATCCAGACTTACGAGTAACATCCGTAAAAGTTCCATCTCCATTATTGTGAAAAAGCGAATTAGGATGTAAGCCTTGGTTTTTTAACCAAGCTCCACGAAGAACCAAGAAATCCAGATGACCATCATTGTTATAATCAGCCTGTACCATATTAAGTCCGGAGTAATATCCTACTAAACCTGCTCGCTCGGTATAATCAGAAAAAGTTCCGTCACCATTATTTATAAAAAATTTAAGTTGGTCCGCTAGACCGTAAGAACTTATTATGATATCTAATAAATAGTCATTATTAAAATCATCCATAATGACACCACCTGCTATTTTATTTTCTGCCATTCCCAGATCCATCGCATAATCAGTAAAACGATTTATTTTTACATCAGAGTCAAAAACAGAAGGAGGAATTAATTTTCGTGCAGGTATATTTCCTGGATAATTATCCAATGTCATCGCCGCAATATTGTAAAGCCACTTAGTCTGCTGATCAGAAGGATTATTTTTTAAAATTTCCAAAAACAACTTGGATGCTTCCGTAGATCCTTCTTTTTTATTATGTACACCATCTCCTTCTATTGGAAGTAAACAGGAATACTCATTATGATTAGAAATACAGTTTTCTATTTCTCCTTTACGCATATAACTTATCGCTAAAAATGACTTTACCTTTACCATCTCTTCTGGAGCAACCGCTATTTTTTCTGTATCGATTACGGAAAGAATTTCTTCCATCCGTTCTATACTTTTATCATAATCACCTGCATTAAGCCACTCATAAGCAGACTTACGCAGCAGTGTTAATTTCTGAGGTGTATTGCCCAGTTGCATTATTTCTTTGTCATACTTAATAGCTCTCTCTTTATTTAAATGCCAGTTGGTTAAATCCGTCCTATCAGTAGCAATTTTCTTTAGCTCATCTAGAAGTGCCGTATCCTTCTCTAAGGTTTCTTTGGTTGCAGGTTTAGATTTCTCCGACCCACATGATATAAAAATCAGTAAGCATAAGCTCGTTAAAAGTATTGATTTAATTTTCATGTATTGAATCGCTATGATAGTTCTGAATAAGAGAATGAAAATAATTTTTTCTGAAGACTAATATAGAAGGATTCTAGTTTTTATGTAAGATACTTTCATTGGGTTAACCCAATGAGAAAAACATTAAAAAATATTAGCGACTGATATATAGAACTTAGTTTGACCAAGAAATAAAAGTAATCGCGTTTAATATTTTCTTTATCTCCCTTTTAAAAAATGCATAATCTCATCCCATAAAACATCATACTCAGTTAGTTCGATCTCATTGGGATGATGAGACTCTAGAAATGGCATTGACTTTAAATTCCAGTAATATCGATCTGCGTGACGTTCTATTGCAACTGGATGAAAGTTTTGTTTAGGAACCTGTAGGAGCATTTTTACAAAACATTGACTGCGATATAGAGGGTCTGACTTCATATATCGACTTAGATATTTTTCGATAGCTTCAAAACGTGCATCCAATTGATCTAGATCTTTAAGAATTATGTAATAAAGTAATTGAACTATTATTATGGCGATATTCATTCCTTTTTTGTCCTTATAAAAATCGGGAATAGAGTTTAAGTATTTTCCCAGTTTGACTTCACTTAGAATATTTTTAGCATCTGACTTTCCTGCTTTTAAAGCCTTAGAAATAACCGCATATAACCAGTTAAGCTCGATACGATTTTGCATATCTTCATTAAGAGATTTAAATCGAACTTGCTTTTTAAGTAGATCAAAAATTTCAATGCACTCTTTATATTGTCCTTTTCGTAAATGGTATAACATGGATAATTCATGAATCCTAAACCATTGATAAGATTTAGGAACGACGCTCGGTAGGAGGACCTTATAAATTTCTTGGAAGGATAAAAAGTCTTTGATTCGAAGTAAATAATTTAGACTGTACAATCGTAAAATAATATGCAGACTAGCATCGTCTGCAAAATGATTTTCAGCATTGTTTAAATTATTTTTTAGAAAATCGCATAGTTCGACATATTTATGTTCCGATTCAAAATGTATAATTCCGACAGTATTTATGTTTCTTAAAAACTTTCTACTTCTAAAACGATTCTCAACATTGTTTAAAGTTAGAAAGTGTTGAGCTGCTATTTCTTTTAGTTCTGAAGTAATCTCCTTGGTCTTTATAAAGTGGCTTCTTAATTCTGCCTCACACCACTCCGCAAGAATTTCGTTTTCTATTAGTTTTAAAGATTGTATACAATCGCTGTAATATTTATGTGCTTGCTTAATATTTCCTTTATTAGCCTCTCCGTAAAAGAGAGATCTTGACGAAACAATAACCCCTTCCTGATGATTATATTTTTTAGATTTACGGTAAACAGAATCATATACCGATAAGGATAATTTTGGGTAGCCTAAACCCTTAAGTAAATTTGCTATCGCTGTGTTTTTTACTATTTCTATAACATTTCTTTGTAAAACCGTGTATTTAGACTTGTTAGGAATAAAATTAAATATGAGTCTAAGGAGTTTTTCCTTTAGCGAATTCTTAATTTTTAAATTACGCGAGTCGTACCCTCTAGGCTTATCTGAACCAATAATATTCTTAATCTTTTGGTAATTAGATCTTTCTTCCTCATTAAACATTTGGTCATCTAACGGTTCTCCCTTAAGAATTAAGTTTTCAACAGCAAAAATCAAATCTGGAACTGTACGCATAACGAAAAATTATAATAAGAATTAAAATAGAAAAGGTAGAAAGCTAATATACAGTAAATCAAATACTTATAATTATAGTCGGCATATAAATTGTCTTCTACTTGGCATTATAGTTGTACTTTAGTGTCCTGTACTTGTCATTGTACTCGCCGTACCTTGCAGGTGTAAAGGAGGTTTAAACCAGCTCCTGATCAGTGATAATGAAAAGAACATCTTTTGGAGTTTATCCTTCGTTGCTCTAATTAATATCGCTTAAATAACATCCTTATTTGTTAGATGCTTGCATCCTTAAATGTGATTATTATTTAACTATTTAAACCAGTAGAGACATGTTAGAAGCAATTTTAATTATTCTAGGATTTATCGGAGAAGAAAACGGAAATTTCTAAATCATTTTTAGACCAAGTTTTCCTCCGATTACAAGGATGTTTACGTAAGAACCATAAAAAGACAGACCTTAATTATTAGTGATTACACAAAAATATTGATTGTGTTACATTAAACGGGTAATTTATAATCTTACAATTTCCGATTTTGAACAATAGTTAATGTATTGGTAAACAATGCATTAACTATTGTATTTTGATTTTTTACTCTTTTTTAGCATCATTCACCTACTCTCAGTTGTCCTATTCTAAGGCTTACTTTGCCTGTAACTTTGTATTACATAATTTAAAGTAAACGTTATGAGATACAATATTCCAATAATAGAAGATTACAAAATTCCTGTGCTAGAATGCAAAATTCCTGTACTAGAATCTTTATAGTACATGTGTTTGTAATCCAAACCATCTGCCCTATATATACTATAGGAAGATTGTTTCATTTCTTATTTCATGAAATGTTTACAAGTAAAAATTTCAACCTTTGAAATAAATAAAAATTACCGAGGTATTTAACGATATATAAACTACACATTAAGGGTGTTAACGGAGGGTCGTCAAGTTTTACTTGATGGCCTTCTAATTTTTAGGCTTATTTTTTCGCAAAAGAAGACCTATTGTATCCTGCACAACAATCTGACTTTTAATAATAGCGGATATTTGTAAAATATTCTAGTGCCGAGGCAACCCTTGTATTCTATTTATCATATACAAGATGTTAGCTATATTCTAAAAAATCCATGTCAGACATAAGTCAAGTTATACGACGCATTATTAAAGGGGATCGCAAGGCCCAGACGATGCTGTATAATGAATATAAGTCTGTGTGGTTTAGAATTTGTTTACGATACAATAAAAACAGAGATGATGCATCTGATGCTCTACAAAATGCACTGATCAATATTTTTCAAAAAATAGAACAATTTGACCTTAAAAAAGGGAATTTTTCTTCCTGGTCTAATCGTATCGTTATCAATGAAAATCTTATGTTGATACGTAAAAATGCTAATGCGTTTAATATGGATGAAATCAGAGAGGACCTAGATCTCTTTGATCAAAATGAAACCCCAGTAGAAAGGCTTTCAGCAGAGGAACTGACCATGCTTATACAGACCTTACCTCATGGTTATCGTACTGTATTTAATTTGTATGTAATCGATGGATTTACTCATCCTGAAATCGCAGAAAAGTTAAATATCAGTAGTGGAACATCCAAATCACAACTTTTTAAAGCAAGGAAACTAATTCAGGGAAAATTAGAAGTACTTTTATCAACTGAAGACTATGGACGATAAGAATTTTAAAGATTTAGATCAATTTTTTAAAACGCGACTACAGAAGAAAGAAACTTCTACTAATGGATGGGATGTCCCTAGTGATTCTATTTTAGAAAATGCATTAGACCAAGTTAATCTGAGTAAAAAAAGTAAAAAAAGAAAACCTTTTTGGTTGCTTTTATTACTGCCGATATTTATCGTATTTGGCTACTTTTTACTTCAGAACAATAATGAAATCGACCAACTCAATACTCAGATCACCACTTTACTTACAGAAAAAGAAAATGAAAGTATCATTACCTCAGAAAAGGATATTAAATTATTAGAAAATAAAAAGGAAACTAGTCCTATCTCATCACCGCGTAACAATATTGATCAAATATCAAAAACACAAAGTGATAATAAAGAAATAAAAGTGGTAACAAAAGAAAATTCTAAATCCACCAATATCAATTCTGAAATTCTAAATATAAAATCGCCCAATTTCTCAAGTAATATAAAAGCAAACGATTACGGTAAGAAAAATAATAATATTAACAAACAAGCAGCTCATATAGAACAAACAATAAATTCTGTAAAGGATCCTGTATCCAGCAATAAAACATCTAATAATTTATCATTTATTACGCCTATTAAATATTACGAAGGAAGTACCCAGTCACTCCCACCCTCGTCTTCTAAAGTGATTTTACCTCTAGCCGATTTACCATTTCTAGATATTATTTTTCTAAGTCATGAATCAGAGCCAACCGTAATTTTAGAAGATCCTAGAATATTAAATTCAGGTCAGGGTCAGTCCAAAAAGCTCAGTTCTTTCTTTACCATAGGTCATCTATATTCATCCCTACAGATGACTAATTTGCCCGCAGTAGATTACCAACTTACGGATTATGATAAATTTTACCGCGGATGGGAAATAGGTACTGGACTATCTTATGAGTTAAACGCTAAAAACATAATCGGCACAAAACTAACTTACAGCATCGTAAACAATGAGAGTCATTTTTCTCAAAACATAGATTATCTGAAAAATCAAGAATATACCAATACTGATGGAAACATCTTTTATGATACAGATTTAGAAATATCCTCGCCGACTGGAAATCATATCGAGCCATTAACGTTAGATGTTACTCTCGAAAATATGCAAGATGGGGAAAGCTTAAAAAACAAAACTAATCTCTATCAAAATTTTAATATCATATCGTTGAGTGGATACGGAAGTCATGAGCTTTTTAATTTTAGTGATATTAGTTTTTCTATTCAAGCAGGTATAGGACTAAATCTAATCACCAGCACTTCGCAAAAAATGGAAGTGTCTATGATGCATAATGATCATGAGATGATGTCTAAAAGTATAAGTAATACTAAACGTTACGATCTTCAAAAATTCTACCTTAATGGACAGCTAGGATTACAAATTCAGAAACCTATAAGTAAAAATTGGTTTATAGGATTTAATAGCGGTATAAACAGGTCACTTACCTCTATACGTAAGACCACGAATTCTACTGATCCTAAAACGTACATCGGTAGTTTCCAGTCATCAATAAATTTAGGATTTAGATTTTAAAATTACTTTCCTAAGCCAAGCATATAATTTAAGCCTTCTTGATTAAAGATCTTAAGATCTCGATAAGACAAAATATTTAAGCCTCTAAGATTATCAAAATAGACGCGATAGATAAACAAAACCTAAAAAAGAGTGAAAAAAATTCACTCTTTTTTATTTCGAGGCAACCCTTCCTCAGTGACATACATATTAAGTGTAGAAAATATTTTACAACACAATTAATGTCAATCATGAAAAATTCTTTTTTATTCTTTTTAGGTTTAATTTTTAGCGCAGGAATGATTACCTCTTGTGGAGATGATGATACATCGTCTAGTGAGTCATTTGATTTAAACATCTCAGGTCTCGAAGATCTCGGAAGTGACTATGCTTACGAGGGATGGATTATGGTGGACGGCAGTCCAAAAACGACCGGTACGTTTACCGTGGATACTGAAGGAAACCTATCAGCAACCACTTTTAATGTGGCTGCAGAAGACTTAGAAATAGCAACTGCTTTTATTCTTACTATAGAACCTAGTCCAGATAATGATCCAGCACCTAGTGACGTACACATACTGGCTGGAGATTTTAGCGGAAATAGTGCTGCTCTTACAATCGATCATGGTGCAGCCTTAGGAAATGATTTTACAAGTAGTAATGGAACTTATATTCTAGCAACACCTACTGACAACGATGATACTAACGAGGATAGTGGTATCTGGTTTTTAGATAACAGCTCTGGTATGCCAGTCGCGGGTTTAGACCTCCCTACTCTTCCTGCAGGATGGGCTTATGAAGGGTGGGCTGTCATCAATGGGGCACCAGTTTCTACTGGAACTTTTACGAGTGTAAGTGCAGCAGATGACAATGCAATATATAGTGGTATAAATCCAGGGCCTCCTTTTCCAGGAGAGGACTTTTTACAAAATGCTCCTAATAATCTATCGTTCCCGACTAGCTTAAATGGTGGAACAGCAGTCATAAGTATCGAGCCAGTGCCTGATAACAGTATTGCCCCTTTTGCTTTAAAACCTCTAGTGGGAATGATTCCGGCTTCCGCCAATGTTCATGAAGCTATAAATATGGATCAAAACTTAGACTTCCCGACAGGTACAGTAAATAGATAATCTAATGTTCCTCATCTTAAAAAGATAGAAGGAAAAATTATCCTAAAAACACTTTTTTGTCATAGTAAAAGTTTCCGCTACCATAAATAAAATTTTGGTAGCGGTTTTTTTATTAGGTTTTAATTACTTCCTGAGCTCTTTTAAATAGTGAGATACTGCAACAATCTCATCATCTTTCATAATCCCTTTAAAAGGTGTCATCAATCCTTTTCCATGATATACTTGAGCAACAGATTCCTCTAATGTTAATATGGACTTCGTTAAATCCTTAGCCCCATTTATTTTCATATTACCCTTATAACCATGACAAATTGCACAATAATTTTTAAATAATTTTTTAGGCTTCATAGCAGCTAGCTTCTCATCGGACAGTGCGGCGATAAGTTCCTTTGCCTTTTTTATTTGCTCTGGTGGTGTTCCTTCATCCTGTTGCGGTTCTGGCTTTTTACCACTTTGTTCTTCTCTCTCATCTGTTTTATTATCACTAGCGACACTTGCAGACTTAATCGCTTTTGTTTCTTTCGCTGACATTTGCCTAGTGGTATTATTAGGTTTATCTCCAGCACATGAAATTATTAATGATAGTATACATAATCCTACAACCCAAATCGATATTTTTTTAATCTTCATATCCTATTTTTATACTATCGAAATTACAGAAAAGTATAACGACAGACTAGAGGGTTTATGGAATTGTTTTAACCTGGCAAACTAAAATCAAAGAAGGTTTATAAATTTTTAGCGGGTATTGCATTTTTTTATAATACCCTTTTTATTGCCTAGACAAAATATCTGGATTCTTTAATAAACAGATTACATTTTTAAGCACTTTCTAAAACCATTCTCTTAACTAAATAAAAAAGGTGTTCTGCACAATTGCAGAACACCTAGGAAAATATTCTAAAATACCAGTTAATCTTGTGATCCTATTCTACCATAAATCTTATTGTATAAGAAGAGGATGCAGCATTTATTTTTGCTATATATATCCCTGATGTCCAGTCCATAACAGATACAGAAATTTGGTAGTCATTAGGGTTCAAATTTATTGTTTTTATCCACTTTCCATGGATGTCATATAATGCTATCGTATTAAAGAACTTTACACTCTCTGACAACTGGATATTAAGGATATCGCTAGTAGGATTAGGGAATAATTTAATATCGTTTTTCCATGCTTCCTCAAAAGTAGAAGTACTGTCATCTATAATAAATTCGTACACTTCTACACACCCTAGCCCATCAGTAACGGTAACTGTATGTGTTCCTCCTGACAATCCTGAAGCCATCATACCTGTATCTCCATTATCCCACTCTATTGTAAACGGACCTGTGCCACCTGTAATAGTAATCGTAGCCGAACCTTCAGGATTACTTCCCGAAATATCCATAGTGGTAATATCCTGTGTATATACAATATCATCGGCTATCGTAATTGATTCCGTACTGTTACATCCATTAGAAGGGAAAGTTTCTATCGTGTATGTTCCCGCTAGTGAGAACGATGGTGACAGGTCAGTTGAACTAAAACCACCTGGCCCCGTCCATGACACTGTAAGACCTGTAGTATTTGTAGTTGTCACGATTTGTCTTGTACCAGAATCACAGTCTACGTCGCCCAGACTTAGGGTTACTTCTGGAGCTGTACTATCATCAATCACCATTACGTTTTGGGAAATAGAACATCCATTTGAAGACATCGCTGTCAGAACATAGGTCCCTGGTTCCGTAACGGTAGGATTTGCGTCATTGGATGTAAATCCATTAGGACCGGTCCATCTTAAAGTGGCTCCCATTGTAGTGGTAGAACCCATTAACTGTACCGCAGCATTATTACAATCTATAGTTCCTCCTATACCACTTACTTGCGGAAGATCATCATCTGCTAAGACTTCAGCAGTTGCAGTCATTGTACATCCATTCAGTGATGTAACTGTAAGTGTATAAACCCCTATATCCGATACTTGTGGATTTTGTAAATTACTTGTAAATCCATTGGGTCCAACCCAAGAAAAAGTAACATTTGCAGAACTAGAATTACCCATAAGTAAAACCTGACTTGCAGAACAATCTAAATTTCCTCCTTGGGCACTTGCATTAGGAGCCACAAAATCTCCGGTTACATTTACTGTCGTAGTTCCTGTACAACCGTTAGCAGCAGTAATTATTAGAGTATAAGTTCCCACTTCTGATACTGTAGGATCTTCTTCATTAGATGTAAATCCTCCTGGTCCTGTCCATGCATAACTCATCGCATTTGCAGAAGGCGTCGTCATAATCTGAGTAGTCCCTTGTCCACAGGTAATAACTCCTGCAGTAGCTGTCGCACTCGGAGCTATGGAATCACTTATTACCTCGGCACCTGTACTAGCGACACATCCATTAGGTGCCGTAACCACTACTGTATATGTCCCTGCTGTAGATACAGTAGGATTCTGAGTCGAACTCGTAAATCCTCCCGGTCCTGTCCATGCGTAGGAAACACCTGATATAGTAGAGTTAGCCATCAATTGTACCGATGTTGTTATACAACTGAGTGTTCCTCCTGATGCACTTAGATCTGGAACATTTGTATTGGCAGTAACTTCTGCCTCTGCTGTTTCTGTACAGCCGTTTGCGTTTGTAACGGTAAGTGTATACGTGCCTACAGCTGTGACGAAAGGATTCTGATCCATACTGGTAAATCCTCCTGGTCCACTCCACTCATAAAACACTACTGAAGTCGTAGAATTACCCATAATCTGCACTGCATTTCCTGTACAATCTAACTCAGCACCAGTTGCTGAAGCATTAGGAGCTGAATCAAAAAATACCGTAATCTCATCCGCTTCACAACACCCATTATTAGATGTTACATCTACAGTATAAGTACCACTTCCTGTTACAGTTATTGTTTGCGTAGATTCCCCTGTAGACCAGATATAAGCATTTCCTGGACCAGCATCCAACGTTACATCAGGCTGATCACATACTGCAAGATCAGGACCTAAATCTACTTCAAAATCATTTTGGATAAAGAGTGTCCATGTTGCTGTAGAAATATTTCCACAACCATCATCTATGGTATATGTAAATGTTCTTTCTTCTTGCTGTGTTCCATTTGTACAATTCCCAAAGAGGCTACTTTCTGTCACTACTATATTTGCAGAAATATCCCCTGCACACTGATCTGAGGCAGTAAGTACTGGAGCTGCTGGTGCCGTATCATTACAGAAGATAGTAGCATCAGCCGGAACAGGTGATAAAACAGGTGGCGTAGTATCTTCTAATATTACAATTATAGTATATGGTACTGATACATTTCCTGCGGCATCGGTTGCAGTCATGGTAAAGATGGTTTCTTCTGAAGAGCCACACATCGCATTTACCACTGTACTTGACAGCGTCGCTGATACATTGATACAATTATCTATAGGAGTACCCATATTTGCGTTAAATATGGCAAGTGCATCGTCTATTCCACACTCCCCCATAATGGTAATCGTATTATCTGTATCCGTCCATGTCGGTGCTTCATTATCTACTACCGTTACTAGGGTCTGACAAGTACTTGTGTTTCCATTTTGATCCGTTGCGGTATACGTATATGTGTTTACGCCTACAGGTAAAGTTAAGGTCTCCATAAAACCAGCTTGAGCGGTTGCCCCATTATATACAACAGTCCCATTTGCATCTACTAAATCAACGGTATACGTGACTACTCCACAATCATCCGCTGGAGAAGGATCTGTCATGGTCACATCTCCGCTACAGGTTCCCGCATTTACATTTACAGAAAAATCAGCAGTACAAACTATTGTAGGTGCTCCTCCGCCTATCGCAGACTGAGACTCACAACCCGTTGCATTACCATTAATAATAATAGCTCCACTAGTTACATCGATTATAGGTAATAGCCAGCAGCATTCTGCAAGAACAGAATTGTTTGTTACTCTTAAATTACCACCAACATCGCTTAACGAAGTAAATCCAGTTACTGTTGTTAAACTGGTATTAGATGTAATAGAAAATAGATTCCCAATACTTGTTAAGTTTGTAAAGCCGTCAATACTGGTAATATCCTGATTACTGATAGTTAATGTTCCTCCGATGGATGTAAATGTATCGTAATCTGGAATGGCAGAAAGCCCATTGTTTTGCAAAAGAAAATTACCAGAAATGCTAGAAATATTAGGGAATTCTGGAATGGTTGTTAAGCTAGGATGTCCTGATATATCAATTGTGGAAATATTTGTAAAAGCATCAAAAGTGCTAATGGTTTCTAAATTTGCATTATCGAAAATAAAAATATTATCAAGATCTGTAACATTGTCGAAACCAGAAATAGTTTCTAGATTTTGATTTACCGTGACCGTAATTGTTCCATTTAAATTAGTCAACGAAGTAAAACCTTGAATTTCGACTAAGTTTTCATGATTTCTAATAAAGATATTTCCTATAGATGTAACATTTGGTAATCCTGGCCATGTAACTAAGGCATCGTTATTATCCATATTTAATGTACCTCCGATAGACTCAAGATCTTGAAAGAATACATTTAGATTACTCAATGAAGGGTTATCAATTATTCGTATTCCTCCACCTACTGAAATCAAATCCCCTAATCCTTGTATAAAGGTCATGGACGCATTATTCTCTACGATAAAGTCCCCGCCGATTGAAGTGATCTCGTACCAATGATTTATATTAGGTGCATTAGGGTTATTTCTAACAATTATATCACCTCCTACGTAAGTAACGTTTTGCGTAAATGAGTTTGTATTTATTCCGTTATTGTCTTCAATGATGTAATCTCCCTGTATTTCTATAATTCCATCGAGTCCATTTAAATTAGGAAGATTGTCATTATTTCTTACAATAACATTTCCTGTAACAATAGCTGAAGCACCATTTAGTCCGTTAGTCCAGATCGGATTTATATCAACAATGTTGTCAACACCGTCATTATCATCTTCGATAATTAAGGTACCGTTAATATTAGTACAAGCAAAAGTGTTTACTTGCGTCTGTGTACTGAGTGTAATTGTGCCGGAGCACTGAGCCTTTAAAAAATTAGGCATAAAAAACAAAGAAATAGCAATAGCCATTAAGGATTTAGAAATTGTTTTCATAACTGATAATTTAGGTTTAAAAATGTTCTTTAATGTTATTCAATCTATTTACGGTTGATGCTACAAAAGTAAATTCAAGGTCATTTCTGTATATACGTATTTCTACGTGTTTACATATCTGTGGAATATACCTAAGCTGAAACATCGGAATGGAAAAGGTTGAAGTTGTTTGCATAATTTAAAATGTAAATAACCCTGGAGGATTAAATCTTCTGCAATATATCCTGATAGCATATATGGAAAAAGAGGTATTACCCCAATGCCTCTTTTTTTTGTCCGAATGACCTAAGTTTCCACACGGAAAAAATAGCTTATTCTTGAATCTGGAACAGCTTAAAACGAATGGTCTATAACACCATGGACTTTTATAACCAACACATCATAAAAAATGAGGAAAAGAATATTTAAAAGGATTTGTACCTCAGGATACACAATGAGCCTTCAATGATCAACTTTTCGCATTTGACAATAAGAAGATTCTTATGGAGAATTATTTAATTTTTGATCGCTCGTAGTTCTAGGATACGATCATCATTAGAACGGAAAGATTTTTTACCATTTCCTGATTTCTCATTATTAGAGGTTGCAATAAATATGCGACCATCAGGTGACTGGGTTATAGCTCTGAGTCTTCCGTATTTATTTACAAATAGATCTTCATATTGTCCAGTAATTTTACCCCATTTATCTAAATGATATACTCCTACACGCTGACCGATGTTTCCCTTTCCTTTTTTAAGAAAGGTAACCAGTAAAGAATTTTTCCATTCGGGTATAGCGTCATTATTATAATATATCATCCCATTAGGAGCAACGGTAGGCGTCCAGGAAATGAGAGGTTGGATATAATTTGCTCGTTTAGACTTTCTTTTTTCTGATCTTAGGTTTGCCTTCCCTTTTATTTCCGGCCAGCCATAATTCCCTCCTTTTACGATGCGATTTAGTTCGTCGTCATTTGCCGGTCCATGCTCTACAGAGTATAAGTTACCGGTTGCGGTGTATGCCATACCTTGAGGATTACGATGTCCGTAACTCCAAATCAGATTATCAGGAAATGGATTATCATCAGGAACACTACCGTCTATATTTAATCGTAGTATAGAACCATTAAGCAATGAAGTATCTTGTGCACGATCTGTAGTGTAAGCATCTCCTACAGAAAACATGATCTTATGATCTTCGGTAAAAATAATTCTCGATCCGTTATGGGATTCGTTACCGATGATGTGAGGAATGATATCAGTACGATCTGATAGTTTATCGGTAATTGGATCATAAACAAATCGGATCAACTTAGTCACCTCGTGCTCTGTCTGATAATGCACAAAAAAGTAAGGATTATTCTCAAAATCAGGATGGAATGCTAGCGAATAAATTCCAGGATTATTTTTAGTCTCATGTACATCTGCAAACTGGTGTACTAGTTTTATTTCCTGGGTCTTAGGATTTAATTTTTTTATAAATCCACCAGCCTCAGTTATCCATATCCATCCCTCTGGTCCCCATGTCATATCCCATGGATGGACTAAGTTTTCTGTGAGTACACGGATCTCTATTTTCGTGTTTTCTAATTGTAGGTAGGTATCAGCTTCCTCCAGAGAATACTGAGCTTCTTGGGTTTTGTTTATGGCTTCTAATTCGTAAATACCATCTTTGCCTTCAGGGTCGATACCATAACTATCTGTATTACTGCTGCATACAAAAATCCTCCCGTTCTCTGTTACGAGTACATCTCTAATCCTTCCGATTTCTTCTTCTAGGTAAATGGTTTCGTTAATAATACTTTCTCCATTCGCGGAAAGCGTCACTGACCTTAGAGACTGATCTACTAGATTTGCAATCAGTATATTATTTTTTAGAAAAGGAAATTTGTCTCCTTTATAGGCTGCGATACCACAAGGAGCAATCGTCGGAGTCCATGATTTTAGTGGCTGGACCCCTGCAATAGTTTCTCCAGAATGTCCGATACTCTGAGGCCATCCATAATTACTAAGCGGTTCTATAAGATTTAATTCATCATCACTAAGGGTTCCATGTTCCGACGTATACACTTTACCGTTATACTGAGTAAGACCTTGAGGATTTCTCAACCCAAGAGCATAGACAGGACTATTTTTAATCGGATTATCCATAGGGATTGTTCCATCGATATTAAATCGTAATACTTTTCCTTTATAACTCATCGAGTCTTGTGCCGCTGCACTATCCTCCATCTCTCCTACCGTTAAGTAAAGATATCCATCAGATGTAGACATTACCCTACCCCCTACATTAGTGGGAGCAGCAGGTATTTTATCTATGATGTTTTTTACAAATTTTAATTTGCCTTTATTGTATTTATACTGAACTAACTTTAAGAACAACTCGTCTTTTTTGTAATAAGTGTACGCAATAAAAATTTGAGGATTTATTTCAAATGTAGGATGAAGGGCCATACCCATGAGACCAGTCTGTAATTCGTTAGCAACGTCTTTTATCTTTTTTAATTCTTTTACTTTCATTGACTTTAAGTCCAATAAAGATATCGTCCCAGCCAGCTCCGTAAAGATGATATGATCTCCATCGAATAGTTCCATATCCCATGGTACGGATAGCCCAGTTACTAATTGTTTTGCACTAAGGGTTTGTTCTAGAGCAGAGTTTTTTTGGGCTGTAGCCAATGAAGAAGTAGTCAAAAGAAACAAAAGAAAGAAGAGTCTATTTATCACAAGATTTTATTATCAGATAAAGAAATCAATTTTAAAAACATGACCTATCAAAGGAAGTACAATATTACATAAAACGATATGATCCACATATCTATATTTACAATATCACACTAAATTATGTGCAGTTTAAAATTATCACTAGAACTATAAGTTTACAGATAAAAAATATTCTATTAATCTTAAGGTATTCCTTACCTTACTTCTCCATAACGGATTACGTAAGAAGTTTTAATGTCAACAAAAAGAAAGGAAGATTTAGATCTATTTGATCGTATAAGAGACGATGACCAATCTGCATTTAACACCTTATTTACCAAGTATTATAAGGTCTTATGCTTTACAGCCAATACCGTATATGGAGACCCTCATAAAGCAAAAGATACTGTTCAAGAAGTCTTTTTAGATATATGGAAAAGACGTAAAACGATAAAAATATCTCAATCCGTAAATGCCTATTTATCGAGGGCCGTAAAGAATAAAACGATCGACTATATCCGATCTCAGAGACTAGATTTTAATGCAGAACCGATAGAAAGCCTAGCTCCTACTAATAGTCAACTAGAGTTTAAGGAATTACGAGATGTAATCGATACAACCGTAAAAAACTTACCGAATAGATGCAGAATAATATTTTTAATGAGTCGATTTGATTACCTATCCCATAAGGAAATATCGAAGAAACTAGATATCTCAGAAAAAACTATCGAAAATCAAATCACTACTGCTTTAAAAAGAATTAGAATAGCTGTTCAACAATATAAAAAAGGAAATAAATAAAAGAGTGATTTCTTTCCAAATCTTTAGGGGAAATGAAAATCATAAACGACAAAATAGTGTAGAAAACATTTTATGGAAAAATACTTTTTTCTCATTTACAAAGAAATCAAAGGTACAATCGATCCCACTGAGGCAATTACGCTAAATCAATGGCTCGATGCATCTAAGGATAACCTACAGATAAAGGAAGATATAATATCTTCTTATCATTTGATGGAACATAGGGAGGATACTTTTCCGATAGATGTAGAAGCGGATCTAAAGACGCTACAAAATAAACTAGAAACGCTTGAGGATATCTCTAAAAAAGCCTCAACACAGAAAACATCTGTTGTAAAAATAAATCGATCTAAATCCACCTCTAATAAAAGCTTGAAGACTTGGATTTCTATTGCAGCTTCCTTATTGCTGTTAGTTGCCGCAATCTTTTCTTTCCAGTATATATCCGGTTCTGCTGAGGCGGAATGGCTGAGTACTGTAACAGATTCTAATCAAAAAGAGACCATATCGCTAAATGATGGATCTGAGGTATGGTTAAATAAAGAAAGCGAATTAAAATATATGGCGAGTTTTGACGAAGTAGAAAGAAAAGTAATTTTAAATGGAGAGGCTTTCTTTAATATAAAGCGTGATACTAAAAAACCTTTTATAGTAGAAACCGATGCAGCGATAATTACAGTATTAGGTACTTCTTTTAATATCAATACTCGAGATAATAATGAAACCAGAGTAAGTGTAAAAACAGGGAGTGTATTAATAACAGATAAAAACAAATCCCAGCAAATAATATTGAAAGCTGGACAAGCAGCAGTTTTAAACCAGCAAACGGGTACATTACAAGAATCTACTAGAGATATCAGTAACGACTATCTCTGGCATACAGATAAAATGGGTTTTAAAAAGGCTTCTCTACGAGAGGTTTTTACAGTTTTAGAAGGTTATTTTAATATTTCCATTATTAATCAAAATAAAAATCTGGATGATTGTATTTTTTCGATGACCTACCAGAAACCTGATTTAGAGAGCATACTGGCTAATCTAAAGAAAATTTATAAAGTTTCAATAGTTGAAAAATCACCTTCAAATTATCATATTACTGACGGAATCTGTAAGTAATTTTTAATCAAGCAGACAGTTTAGACCATTCTTCTAAATACTCAATAGAAACTTAAGTAAATTTAGGTAGCATAAAAAATAGTGTCTCTCTTATTTATGGTATTTCCTAAATGTCTCATCTATATTTTAAATGTCACGCTGCTGTCCTGCATAGCGCTAAACACCTTAAATGCGCAGCAACCATTAAAGAATGAGATCACTATAAATTTTGATAACATTTCTCTGGAAGATGCTCTATGGAAACTGGGAGAGGTTTCTAAATACGCAGTTACATATAATAATACGGATATTCCTAATTCTAAAATTAGTTTAGACTTTAAGAACACCCCTTTAAGTAAAATATTAAAAGAATTACTTTCTTCTACCGACTTACTATACGATTTAGAAGACGACCAAATTGTTATCCATAAAAATCCATATCATGATGTAAATTTTAATGGCTACATAGAGGATAGTGAAACAGGAGAACGTCTAATAGGTGCAAACATTTATGGAACAGAATCTTTAAAAGGGAGCACGAGTAACATTTTTGGTTTTTTTAGTTTAACAGTCTCATCTCGTAATAAATCACTTACGGTGTCTTACCTAGGTTATGAGTCGGAGCAAATTTTAATAAAGGATAAAGAAAAAAATCCTGTCATCATATCGCTAGTTCCGCAAGCAACACTTCCGGAAATCATAGTTACGGATCGAATATATTCTAAGACTAAGATACCCTTCCAGACAGAGAATCAGATCCTTTCTAAAACGGCTATAAAACAATATCCTTCTTTAGGAGGTGAAGTAGATGTTCTCAGAATAATCCAGCAATTACCAGGTGCCCAGACTGGAACTGATGGAATAGGAGGTTTAAATATCCGAGGCGGAAATTCGGATCAAAACTTGGTCTTATTAGATGGAGCGGCTATTTATAATCCCTACCATACGCTTGGATTATTTTCCATTTTTGACATTAACTCGATCCAGAAAGTAAACTACCTGAGAGGTCAGTTTCCAGCACGTTATGGAGGACGACTCTCCTCCGTGGTCGATATACGTACTAAAGACGGAAATAATAAAAAACAAATATTCCAATTTTCCACTGGACTTTTATCCACAAGATCCTCTTTAGAAGGTCCTATCTTAAAAGATAAAATGTCATATTTTTTAAGTTATCGACGCTCTCATCTAGATCCGTTTTTAAAAAAATACTCTAAGAATAAAAGAATAGAGGACAACGGAAGCGGTTTTTATAATTATGCTTTTGGCGAATTTACAGGAAAGCTCAGTTACTCATTCTCTAAAAACGATAGGATCTATTTTAGTATTTATAAAGGATTTGATAAATATGAAAACGAACATATTTCTAATTTATCGGAGGACCAGTTTTACACTGCTCGTATTTCCCAATTACAAAATTTAGACTGGGGAAATAGTGTCGCCGCCTTAAGATGGAATCATATATACGGATCTAAAGTATTTTCTAATTTAAGCCTCACTTATAGTCGATTTAATTTTAATAGTGATAATCTAGAGGAAGAGGTTTATGATATCCAATTTAATAACGAAAGTATAAAAGATACCTTTTCTTATCAGTCGCTTTATAGATCATTAATAGAGAAAGTTCATTTAAAATATGATGTAGATATTATCCCTAATGCATCTCATTATATAAGACTCGGAACAGCTATTGCAAGACATAATTTTGTTCCTGGAATTATCAATTCGGAAGCCTCCTTTTTTGATATCGAAAACATACGTGACTCTATTACTCAAAATCCTCTCTCCTCTCTGGAATGGAATTTTTACTTAGAAGATCAGTGGACAATCCTTCCATCACTATCGATGAATTTAGGCGTTTATAACACCTTGTTTTCTGTCAGAAACAAAGTATACTTTTTGCCTAATCCGAGAATAAACATAAACTATACTGTCAATAAAAAACTTAGCTTCCACGCTTCGACTAGTCATACCAGCCAAAACCTCCATGTCCTAACTAGATCAGGAGCAGGATTTCCGACAGACTTATGGGTCCCTTCTACCAGTAAAGTAGGACCTAAGACTTCTTTACTGTTAGACATAGGTCTACATTATAAAATATCGAATCGATGGAACATCGCAATAGACGGATATTATAAAAAAATGTATAATCTCATCGATTATAAAGAAAATGTAAACTTTGGAATAGATAATGATCAGACTACTCTAGACGCTAGTAACTGGGAGGATAATGTAACTTTTGGAGATGGCCTTTCTAAAGGTGTCGAAGTGATATTAAAAAAAGAAACGGGTTCCACTAACCTGTGGTTAAGTTATACCTTGTCTAAAACTACCCGACAATTTGAAGCTATAAATCAAGGAATCGCCTACCCATTTAGATTTGATCACAGACATAATATTAATTTAAACGCAAATTATAAATGGACTAAGAGCATTAATATATCATCTAGTTTTTCCTACAATACAGGTAGCAAAACAAATATCCCTAGAAGTAAATGGCAGTACATAAGAAATGACGGAACACTCGACTACTTCTACTATGACTTAGGAACTCAGAACAGTTTTCAACTTCCTGATTTCCATAGATTAAACATAGAATTACAATACCATAAAACACCATCTTGGGGAAAATGGTCTTTGCATACCGGTATATATAATGTTTATAATCGTAAAAATTTATACTTAATTTCTACCGACTTTAACCCTACTACCCAAAATGTACAATACACTGGTACCAGTCTTATCCCTTTTTTACCGTATTTTAGTATCAGTATAGAGATATGATATTTAATAGATCAACATATAATGTAACTTTCAAGGTTTTAACCTTTTTGCTGATCATAGGGTTATGGTCCTGTAAGCATGTTATCGATCTAGAATTACCGGAAGATAAAAAACTTGTATTAATCTCTAATTTCACTCCCGAAGAAAATATAAAAATACACTTAGGTACTACTTCTAACGTAAACCAAGATGGTATAATTCTTCCTGATAAAGAGGCCATAGTAACTCTTTTTAAAAACGGTAGTAAAATCGATATCCTAGAATATGTTGTCGGAGATGGAGATAAGAGCCCATACTTTATAAGTAAATTTAAGCCCACCCTTGTAGACGAGTATTCCGTAACTGCGAGTTATAAAGATTATCCAGAAGTTAGATCTTCTGATATCATTCCGAGCTATATAGAAATAAGTAATACTACATTATTAAATAAAGACATTTTTGAAAACTACTCCAATAATTATTCTTATGATTTAAACGTAGAATTAGAAATCTCTAAAGAATACAAAAACATGGATTTTTTCCATATTCGTCTATTAAATGATTACGATTTTTACTATCTCCAAAATTCTGATACGATAAAGCATTTTGTATTTCCTCAAGAAATATCTTTTGAGCTGGCAGATCAAAGTTTAGATCATATTTCTTTGTTACACGAACCGGGAATTTTAATCGATAGAAATTCTCTTCCTGATCCATCTAAAATAGAATTAAATTTTTTCGTATCTAATTTACCTGGTGCTACGATGAAGGGAAATTTTCCGATACAGATCAGAAGTGGAAGTAGTAATTACTATAAGTTCCATAAAAGTGTAGGCGAACAAGAAGTTACAAGTGCAGATGCTAATAACATTTTCTCTATCCCATCTACTTTAATTTTTAATAATATAGAGAATGGAATTGGTAATTTTAGTGGTTATTCTTCTCATGTTGTTGACATTAAACTAAAATAAATAATATATCGTTTTTCTTTCTTGAGGAAAAAGCAGTTATAAAATCTCTTAGAATAAACTAGAGTAAACGATTTCTTAATTTACTCTAAGCATGGTTTTTACCTAGACAATAAGAGTCATAAAAAAGAAAAGTACCCTAAACTTAAAGAGTACTTTCCACAAAAAACCACTATTATGCTTTACTGGACAACATTTTTATTTGCCGCTCAGGACGTTTTGATGCCCTAGTTTGTCCAAGGGTAAAATCCAATCGGAAAGTACATCGACTTTCCAATCGGATAAAAACCTACTTATTAAAAGTTTATAATATTTACTTTATATGTTTGAGAAGCGTCTCCTATTTGTACGTCTAAAAAGTAAAGTCCACTTTCTTTAATCCTATCTATATTAAGTATCGTAGTCTTAGAACCATTAGTCTTGAATCCACTCTCAGATGTAAATCTTTCAATTAGCTGACCTGTTACTGAGTATAGCTCAAAACTAACATCAGTGGACTCTATTAAATTGTACTCTACCACAAGTCTATCTGAGGCAGGATTTGGAAACATTGTTACCTCATTCTCTTCAAGGTCATTTACAGATGTCGTTCCTATTAATTTAAAAACAGCTGTAAGCGTATCGGCTTCTGTCATAATATAATCTGCACGTCTATCATAAATAGTCGGGTTAACCGGATTATTTACTGCACTTATCCAGTGGCTAAATTCATACTCCTCTTCAAATTCATTGAATACTTTAGCTTTAATTTTATTCTCCATTCCTCCAAAATAGTTTCCAGTCCAGAGGAAATTTTCTATATCCAAAGTATTAAAATCTATCTCTCCTATTCCATCAGGAATAGTCTTTAACGTTAACTCGTATGGTCCTTCTAGCTCATCATAGCAATCAAGTGCTCCATCATCTAAATTATTACATCGAGCTCCGATAAAATCTCTCAGATCTTGGACATTAGATTGCCACTCCGTCATGGTACCACCCCATCTTGCTATTTGCTTAGGCATTTCTGGTTCTATAACAGCTATCATACTATCTAAAACTGTGAGCATATTATCACAAGTAAAAACTGTATTCATTAGATCTGCATATCGACCATAATACAATTGTTTGAAATCAGGATTCTCCTCTAATAATTTTAGAAATATTTTTTCATGCTTACCGACATCATTATTATTACCCCCAAAACCTCCAAAAAAGACATCCATAAAATCGGCAATCTCTTCTAGGTCACAAGGTGTCGCATTAGGACTAATATTAGGCACCCCAGAGTAATTAATATAGTAATCAAACGTGGCATCTAAATCCCAAAGAATATAACCCCACTTTTTATGATCACCATCTGGATCTAATCCTCTCCACCATCCTGTATTGTAATTTAACCAGTCAGAAGCAACAACATTTAAATTCATTAGCATATAATCGATCATACTGACCATATTAATACTGTCCTCTGCGATTGTATAATTTTCAGGATCGCTCATATCATTATCTAAAATAAAATCTCTTATTCTTTCCCAGTCTTCTTGAGCTTTTTGACCACCATATTCTATTTCTGTATTTCCCCACGTAGATAAATACTGTATATCATATTTACCTTGATCATAATACTCATCCGTATAATCATGATCCACTGGTCTTTCTCTCATACCATAAACACCCCAATATTCTCCGTTTAAAAATAATACTACTCGTTCCACTGCTCTGAGATCCAGTTCCATACCTGCAAGCTGAGATAAAGTGTGTACATATTCATCTCTGACATGTGTACTTCCCTGATGTGCAAAATCATCAATAGCAGGATAATTATCATCACCAGAGTTTCTAAACATAAATTTCTGATACTCATCTCTTTCCGAATAACTAAAAAGCGGAGCATCTACAGATTTAGAATATCCCATTTCATCTCTAGAGATCCAATCAAGGCTACGATGATCTAAGGCCCACGAATCCTGTCCATGCCTATTTAGGCTACCGTAGGAAGTAGCTTCTCTTTCTTTATCTACATTAAAGTACTCTAAGGAACCTATAGGAATTAGAGGTCCATTTCCATTTGCAAGTTCTATGACCTCATCTGCTGCTACAGAAAATACTGCAAGGCTAAAATCCTCATCTATGAGGTATGTATTAAAATCCATTCTACCAGGCAAGATTAATGGATCATTACTAAATGCCTGAGCTTTAATAACCTGAGTCTGGGTCACTGTAATAGGACCCAGATACTCAGGTGAATTAATTGTTGGATTAAATCCGTTAAGGGTGTATCTCAAAACCGAATTCGGTTCGTTATTTATTATTGATATTTCTTGCTGACCATTATAAAACCCTCCTTCTAAACTCATCGTCGGCATAGCTGTATAGCCATTTACCTGAGGAGTATTATCATTAGATGCTCCGTAAGATGGCGAAGTACAAATTCTCCAATCATCACTACCATCAGAGACTCTACATCGAGAATGTTCCACTAAAGTGAGCCCTAAGTCATGCATTTCTAAAATTTCTTCATCCTGATTTGTAAGCATCACGATATCAGTTCCCTTAGTTTGAGCCAGCTTAAAATTAGTATGGTATTGCCCATTTTTAAATCCATCTCTTCCAGAGCAAAAGAAAATCAAATGTCCATTTCCAGGAATTACCGTTCCCGAAGGAATTTCCCATTTACCGGGTTTTGCTTCTTTGTCAGAAAGATGCCATCCACTTATATCCACTGCACCATTGTCAGTATTGTAAAGTTCTATCCAGTCTTCTGTTCTACCATAATTGTCTAGAAAATTTTCTAGATTAGATGTGGAGAACTCATTTACTACTACTTGTGCATTTAACATTTGGCTTAAAGCCAATAAGCAAAAAATGTAAATATTCCTTTTCTTCATATACGTGCTTTAATTTAAAGGGACACCGTTAGATTCTTGTCGTACTACGAGACTCCATCCCCTATGATGAATAAAAAATAATCAATAATGTTTGGTTGACCTTTACTATCTCTTTAAGAAACACTAAAAGAAAAAACAGTACCTATTCTAGATACTTAAATATAATACATCTTTCTATACCCCGAGAAATCAGTATAAACAATAAGGAAATTGGATGAATAGCTGTCTAGTCAGAAAAATGAATATGATCATAAAATTAAATTCGCCAAATAGGAGGAAGATCCACAAAAAAATATATTTAAGACTTTGTATTTTCTGCCCATTTTTTAAACTGTCCAGGCTTACTATTTATATCCGTACTTAGTAGCATGGCAATAGGTTCTGTACTTTCAAATCTTTCTAAAATAATTCTAATAATCGATATTATCGGCAATGCTAATATCACTCCACCGACACCCCACAAAGACCCAAAAGATAATAAAGATAAAATTGCAAAGAGCGGATTTATATCCACTTTATCTCCTACTATTTTAGGAGTGATTAGATTACCTTCTATCTGCTGGATAAGGCCATAATAAATGAGTACCGCTACGGGTTGCCAGTTAGCATCAGCTGTTGCGAGAGCATATAAAAAAGGAAGTAGTCCTCCTAAAAGAGTTCCTATGTAGGGAATTACCGCCAGTAATCCTGCTAATGCTCCCCAGAAAAAAGCGTGATCGATACCTATAATATATAAACCTAAAGTATTTAACACAGTGAGTATCACCATTACAATTCCTAAACCACCTATATAAGCTTGGATTGTTTCTTGTATTTCTCTCAACGTTTCTTTAACTTCTTTTCTAGCACTTTTTTCAAAAAGATAAACGATAAAATTCTTTATACTTCTACGATAGTAAAGTATAAAGAAAGTATAGATAAAACATAACGCAAGGTTTACAATGATCGATGTTGATGTAATTAAGCCTTGACTAATTGTGCTGAGAGGACCTCCTAATGATTTACCTAAACCTCCAGACATAAGGGATTCTGTTTTTAAATTAAGCATAGGAAATGCTCTATTGATTTCTGAAATAGCTTTTTTTACCCCTACCTTAAGATTTTCTCCTATCGATGGTAAGGAGTCCACTATATCTATAAACTGCATGGAAAATAAAAAAATGACTAAAGCGAGCGGAAGGATAATGGTTAAGAAGCTCAGAAAAATAGATACTACTCGAACATTAATCTTACGTTGATAAAAATTGTTTATTGGGTATAAAAAAATCGCTATGATTATTGCGAAAACTACAGGCATCCAAAGGTTAACCGAGATATAAGAGAACCAACCTACACCTAGTAAAACGATAATAATATATGCTGTATTCTGTAGTGTTAGCTGGTTGTTCATATGTAAACTTTATATTTTTACATTTCTCTTGATATACTGCAATATAACAAAAGCAATCAGATTAGTTACGACTAGAATTTCAAAAAATAACATCGCGGCTACTGTCGCTGCTTGGGGAAAAGAATTTGTTACTTTTCCAAATTTATCAAAAGCCCAATCTGGATTTATAGCATATAAAATGAAACTAGTCACAGCCACTATAAGACCTGCTATTAGAGATAAATTAAAAGCTATTTTTGCTCCTTTTCCAAAAACGGATTCTTTCTCTACGATTTTTTGTAAAATATTTAACGCCAAGAAAACCATCACCCCCATGGGAATGTACTTAAACAGGGAAAAATATAATGGGTTTGCTTCTCCCGATTTACTTAGTAAGATGAGGAGTAAGGAAGTGACTATACCTCCCATTACTCCGTATTTGTATGAGAGATGAGACAATTTTACCGTCTCCATTTTGTTTGTATCGTTCATATTAAATTGTTTTATGATCTCGAGAACCAGGCGTTTAGCATCCATGATTTCTTTTCTATAGATCCTAAAAATCCAGAAACCAAGTCGACTGTTCCTTCGTCTTTTGCATCACCAGCGGATTTTAAAATCTCACGCATGTTTGCAATTAGTTTTTTATGATCTAATAAAATGGATCTGACCATCTCATTAGTATCTTCTGTTTTTAATTCTTTTACATCTGCGTTAGCAAGATATTCTGACAAAGTGGATATAGGCTTAAGTTGTAACGTAAGGACTCTCTCCGCGATCTCATCGATATTTATTTTTGCCTCGTTGTATAATTCTTCAAATTTTTCGTGCAAATCA
>CALLXF010000060.1 GCA_938015805.1 uncultured Saprospiraceae bacterium
AGCGAGCATAAAAAAAGTGGTGATTAAACAGATCGATAAAACACGTAATGCTCCGGATGACTTGTTTTCAACAGAGGCTGATGATATTTTAAACGATGACGATATCGATCTAGTAGTGGAGTTGATTGACGATGCGACTGCAGCATATCAGATTGTTACGGATGCGATAAAAAGTGGAAAATCAGTGGTCACTGCTAATAAAAAATTAATCGCGGAGCATCATTTAGAATTGATTGCTCTAAGTAAAAAGTACAATGTTTCTTTATTGTATGAGGCCGCAGTTTGTGGAAGTGTTCCGATTATAAGGAATTTAGAAGAGTATTTTGATAACGATCTATTGAGCTCCGTAAAGGGGATCGTAAACGGATCTACTAATTATATTCTAAGTAAGATGCTTCACGACGGACAGTCATATGAGGAGGCTTTGGATGTTGCGCAGGAAAAAGGATTTGCAGAGTCCGACCCTTCTCTTGATGTGGAAGGTGTGGATGCCGCGTACAAATTAAGTATCATTGCTTTGCATGCTTTTGGAAAAAGTATATCGTTTGAGGAAATCATACGTAAGGGAATTACGTCTCTCGATCCATTTGATTTTCAGTATGCCCAAGAAAAAAAGTGGGTAATCAAATTGATTGCAAAGGCAGTAACGGATGGACAAGGTGGGCAAGTAGATCTGTCAGTGTTGCCTACTTTTGTACCTGAAAGACAATCGCTGGCTTTAACTGAAAATGAATTTAATGGAATCCTAGTAGGAAGCACCTTGGCGGATGAGCAGTTTTTTTACGGAAAGGGTGCGGGGAGATATCCTACTTCCTCGGCTGTGCTTAGTGATATATCAGCTTTTAAATATGGGTATAAGTATGAGTATAAAAAGGGACAGACTTCTGATACGCTAAGCTACGGTGATACCTCTAAATTTTATATCAGTTATGATCGAGACGTTACATTTGACTCTTCTTTATTTAATAATATAGATGAGCATTTTGTGGGGCAAAACCGGGTATATTTTATAGGCGACATTAACCATAAAAAACTAAAAGCGGCAGACGTGTTACATAAATCTGATTTTTCCATCATTGCGGTAAATTGATATTTATTTTATTTTGGGTTAACCCAATTGATAAGCCGGTTAGTAATTAAAAAACAAATCTTAGTTTTAAGTGATTTTATAAATACTTACTAATTAAATACGATTAAACTTTTATATCCAAGGCTGGTCTAAAAAGAAGAGAATTTGTTAGACTATGAAGAATAAATATTTATTCGTTTTCTCCTTCTTAGTACTTTTTTCATGTAATCAGGATCCTGAATTTTCTATGGAAATTCGGGATCCGGAGCAACTAGTAAGTACAGTAAAGTATAAGTCTGTATCAGAAGTGCCTGATGATTTATTGAGTCTTGATATATATTATACAGATAAAGTAGATCTTAGAAAGCCAGTGGTTATCTGGGTGCATGGAGGGGCATGGTGCATAGGAGATAAGAAGGGTAAAATAGATCAGAAAGTAGACCTCTTTCGGTCAGAGGGTTATATACTCGTCAGTGTAAATTATAGATTGAGCCCCTTTCCTTTCCAATTGGAAGATGAGGATCGTATCAAGTTTCCAAAGCATAACATAGACGTTGCAGATGCTGTTGCATGGGTATATAATAATATCTCGACCTACGGAGGTGATCTGGATAAAGTAGCATTAATGGGACATAGTGCTGGGGCTCATCTGGTATCACTAACTGGAACGGCCACCCGATTATTAGAAGATCGTGGAATTCCGTTTTCATTTATAAAAGGGGTGGCAACTATCGATACGGAGGCCTACAGCATCAGGCCTAAAATAAAGGAGAATAACGAATTGTGTATTAATGCTTTTGGGGTAGATTCTTTACAGAATGAACAAGCTTCTCCACTTTTTCATGTGTCATCCGATGTGATATATCCGTTGTTTTTTGTGGCCAAAAGAGGATTACCTGATAGGATAGCTACAGCAGATGCTTTTATAAATGAATTACAAGCTGTAGGTTGCGAGGTGCAGCAGATAGATGGTAGCGTTTATACTCATGCGGGTATTAATGATGCGATCGGTATGGAAGGTGAGCCTATAGTTACACCAGCATTAATTCAGTTTTTTAAAGACTGTTTTAAATAGATCAGAGCTGACTAGCTATTTTAATCTACATTCTAAAATTTATAGGATTATGTTTTTTAGCGTAATTTCAGATTAGATTCTAAAATAGCTAATGAGAAATTATAGTAAGGAAGATATACAGGCATTAGAAAAATACCATCGTATTAATTTAATCAATACGATATCAGGTCTAAAATCTGTAAACCTTATCGGAACTCAAGGAACAACTGTATCTAATCTTGCTGTCTTTAATTCGGTCGTGCATATAGGAGCAAACCCTCCAGCACTTGGATTTATAATGAGGCCATTAGCAGTAGAAAGACATACCTATCAGAACATCAAAAAGCAAGGATTTTTTACCATTAATCAGGTTCATAAAGAAATTTATAAGCAAGCTCATCAAACCTCAGCAAAATATCCTGCTGATGTATCAGAATTTAATGCTTGTAATTTTACAGAGGAATGGATCGATGATTTTAGAGCTCCTTTTGTCAAAGAGAGTCATATTAAAATAGGATTGACGTTTGTAGAAGAACAGCTCATCGAATTCAATAAGACCATATTAATAATCGGTCAGATAGAAAAAATTATTTTGCCCAATCATGGTGTTCTTGAGAATGGTTCTGTAGATCATGATGCTCTGGGGACGATGACCATTTCTGGATTGTATAATTACTATAATGCAGATGCCGCGGCTAGCTTGCCGTATGCAAAAATTGATAAATCAGATTATATAAAATAGGGAGCTAAAGTATTGATTAATTTGGCTGGAGCCGAAATGCGTTTGTCTGTATTCATGTCAACAAAAAATAATTTTACGATCGCTTTATGGATAAGTATTTTTTCGGCATTATATATCTCCGAATGGATCGTAATCATTTTAGACGGTAGTTCTTTTAGGAGTGTTTTTATTTCTAGTTCCTCATCGTAATAAGCAGGTCGTAAAAATTTTGCTTCGACTGATACAACGGGTAACATTACCTTTAGCTCATCTTCCATTAGGACATATGGAAATCCTAGTTCGCGTAGCATCTCGACTCGACCTATCTCGTATAAAGCTGCGTAATTTCCGTAGTAGAGGTATCCCATTTTGTCCGTCTCTCCATATCGGACTCTCTTTTTAGTAGTGCTGATATACATAAAGTAAAAGTACTGATTTAGATTTTCAGAAGGGTAGACTAGTAGTTAATAGATC
>CALLXF010000061.1 GCA_938015805.1 uncultured Saprospiraceae bacterium
TTGGCACCTCGATGTCGGCTCGTCACATCCTGGGGCTGGAGAAGGTCCCAAGGGTTGGGCTGTTCGCCCATTAAAGTGGCACGCGAGCTGGGTTCAGAACGTCGCAAGACAGTTCGGTCTCTATCTGCTGTGGGCGTTGGAATTTTGAGGAGATCTGACACTAGTACGAGAGGACCGTGTTGGACGAACCCCTAGTGTACCAGTTGTGCCGCCAGGTGCATCGCTGGGTAGCTATGTTCGGAATGGATAAGTGCTGAAAGCATCTAAGCACGAAGCCAACTCCAAGATGAGAATTCCTGAGAATTTATTCTCGAAGGGTTGTGGAAGATTACCACGTTGATAGGCTATAGATGGAAGTGCAGTGATGCATGGAGTCGAGTAGTACTAATTACCCGATAGCTTTCATTTTTTTAACTACTTTTTTCCATCTTCTGTCTTTATAATGATCCTAAGATATATTATCCAAAAGATATTCGCATTATAGCGAAAAAAGAATTGGGTGGTTATAGCATAGGGGTTCCACCTCTTCCCTTTCCGAACAGAGAAGTTAAGCCCTATAGCGCCGATGGTACTGCTTACGCGGGAGAGTAGGTCGCCGCCTTTTATGAAAGCCTTGTAGTGAAAACTGCAGGGCTTTCTCCATTTATATACTCTTCTATTGCCTCTTCTATTGCTGAATATCATTCGCCACTTATTTGCAAGTTATTTTATTATTTTTTAAAATTGTCATATTTTAAATCATTTCGATGGTTGAATAATTTTCATATCCTCTAGTCCTTTTTCCATCTCGCATTTCCCCTAAATTCATATCTAATTATCCGAATAAAAGATAGCCGATAAGTTAACAATCAGCCGACCAGTATTTCTGAGCTCATCTATTTTAAAGTTTACTCGATTAGAATATTACAAAGAGAATTTTTGATACGACATATTCATTTAGAATATATTCACTTTTGTCAGGCAACCATTTCATTTATATGTGCACATGGTTATATATAAAGTAATCCAGAATTTAAGAAAGATAAAATTTTGGATAGGTCATAGCTATGCCGAAGAAGGACTGAAAACAGAAGTAGGCTTTAATTTAAAAAAGATAATTATGTTTCTAAGAAGTTTCAAATTAGGGAATGCCTTTATGGTCTCGTTAGCATTACTTTTTCTAATATCGTGCGGTTCTGATGATGAGAAAAGTATAGTCGAAATAGCTCAAAGTGATACGGGTCTAACGCAATTAGTGTCAGCGTTAGGAGAGGCTGGTTTAGTTACAACATTAAGCGGGGAAGGTCCTTTTACTGTATTTGCACCAACTGATGCGGCATTCCAAGATTTATTAGATAGTAATAATGATTGGAATAGTGTAGAAGATATCCCTGATGCGGTTCTGGAAAGTGTTCTACTATTCCATGTGTTATCAGGTGAGGTAAAAGCTGAAGATTTATCGGATACTTATGTAAGTACATTAAGCGATGGACCTGGAGGAAATAAATTATCATTACAAGTAGATGTAACTGGTGGTGTTGCATTTAATGGAGATGCAAGCCCAATAACGACAGATACAGATGCTTCCAACGGAGTTATACATAAGATAGATAAGGTAATGCTTCCTCCAAGTGTGGTAAACATCGCTTTAAATAACGCCAATTTTAGCATTCTCGTAGATGCATTGACAGATAGTCGTCATACTACTGACTTTGTTTCTGTTTTATCAGGTAGTGGACCATTTACTGTTTTTGCTCCTACAAACGATGCGTTTGTAGCTTTATTAGATTCTAATCCAGCTTGGAATTCATTAGCAGATGTTCCTATTGCTACTTTAGATGCTGTTTTACAATATCACGTTTTGGCTGGAGCCAATGTTCAATCGTCTGAGTTAACAGATGGGCAAACTGTAACTATGCTGAATGGTAATAATATCATAATAGATTTATCAAATGGTGCAAAGATTACCTCTGGTAGTGGCCAATCCGTAAATATAGCAATTACTGATGTACAAGGAAGTAATGGTGTAGTACACGCCATAGATCAGGTTTTATTGCCTTAAAAATAAATTAACTTCCATCATTTGATAGGGGGGCTTAGCTATTTAGCTGGGCACCCCTTTTTAAGTTTATTTTGAAAGCAGTGATATTCCGTCCATTTCTTTAGAGGGCTCTATTCCCAGTATCTCTAAAATACTAGGAGCTAGATCTCCTAATTTACCATTAGAGAGACGCAAAGAAGTATTGTTAGACGCTAGAATAAAAGGTACGAGGTTAGTCGTGTGAGCTGTGTGAGCGGAACCGTCCTCATTTACCATAATATCAGAGTTACCATGGTCAGCTATGATAAATAAGTAATAGTCTTCTTTAAGTGCTGCCTTGGATAATCTTTTAAGCTGAGTATCGACTGTTATTGTAGCTACTTTGGCAGCATCAAAATCACCTGTATGTCCTACCATATCTGTATTAGCGTAGTTTAAACAAATAAAATCCGGTGTATGGGCTTCTATCTCTGCTATAATTTTATCTGTTATTTCTCTAGCACTCATTTCTGGTTGTAGATCATAAGTAGCAACTTTAGGGGAAGGAACAAGTACTCTTTTTTCGTTTTTAAACGGTTTTTCTCTACCACCTGAAAAGAAAAAGGTTACATGAGGATATTTTTCTGTTTCTGCGATTCTCACTTGTGAAAGACCATGATCAGAAATTACCTCGCCCAGGGTATTCTTAAGATTATCCTTAGGAAATAGAACAGAAATATTTGTGAAGGATTCGTTGTATGAGGTCATAGAATAAAACTTGAGCGGTAGTCGCCTCATATTCTGATCGGGAAAATCTTTTATCGTCAGTGCTTCTGTAATCTGTCTAGGGCGATCGGTTCTATAGTTAAAGAATAAGACGCAATCATTCTCGGCTATTGGTTTAAAATGAGTTCTGTTTTTAAGGGGTTCCATAAACTCATCCGTTATTTCTTTATCATACTGTTGTTTTATAGAAGCTACAAAATCATTGGACGTAAGTCCCTCACCTCCTACGATAAGATCATAAGCTTTTTTTATACGTTCCCAACGGTTATCCCTATCCATCGCATAAAATCTACCAATGACAGAAGCTAAATGAGCATCATGATTTTTATTAAAAGCTAAAAGATCAGCCACATATTTTATACCGTTATGAGGTGATGTATCTCGACCATCTAAGAATGCATGAATGTAAACAGTAATTTTATTTGCAGAGTAAATCGCGATCAAAGCTTTTAAATGATCGATGTGAGCATGCACGCCACCATCTGAAACAAGACCCATCAGATGTACTGGTCTTTTATTTTCTTTACAGTAGTCTATGGATTGTCGGAGTATGATATTAGTCTCGAGCTCATTATCTTCGATTGCTTTATTGATTTTTTGGAGATCCTGATATACGATTCTTCCAGCCCCTAAGTTTAAATGACCTACTTCTGAATTACCCATTTGCCCCTCTGGTAATCCCACTTCTGTACCATACGTAACTAGGGTAGAATGAGGGTAGTCATTATATAAACTATCCATAAAAGGGGTTTTTGCTTGATCTATAGCACTACGGCTAGGGTCTTTAGCTATGCCCCAACCGTCCAGAATCACGAGCATCGCTCTTTTTTTATCCATTTTACATCTTATTTAACAAAAAATAATTGCTCTTTAAAGAACCTTGCAATATTAATAAAACGTTCTATGTTTGATACTAAAGAATAACAAAATGAAATATTTCTTCACATTATGCATATTACTGGGAGTAAATGCATTGATTATATCTCAATCTAAGGACTATTTTAAGCCATTAGGTAGTGGAAATACGGATGCACTGGCTCAGGTAATGAAGAGTGAAGTGGAATTTTGTATTAATTCTGGTCAGAAAAATATCAGCAAAACAGAGGCATTAGGTGCTTTGAAGGCTTTTTTAGCGGATGTAAAACCTAAAAGCTGTAGAAAAATGCATGATGGTGACTCTAAGGTCGCTGGATCCTATTTCCAAGTAGGCAAACTAAAGACGGAAAAAGGTAACTACCGTGTTTTTATTTATTTTGAACAAGATAAAATAGTCGAACTTAGAATTGATGACTATTAGTCACTTTTCTAACTTCAAGGAAGTTTCAGAATTTTCTAGCTTCTAAAGACAAATTCCTTTACTCTGGAAACATAGACTTATCTATAGACGGTAAAAGTTTCAGAGCATTTTTATAGTATAGCTTCTTTAATATTTCATCTGGCAGATTAAGGCCATACATTCGCCAAAAGGCGTGATACCTTTTATAGTACGGGAAATACTCATCATCTGTTTCTAGTACTCTAAAGTAAGTCTCAAATTCTCTAGGCTTAAAAGAATCTTTTCCAAAAAGAATACGGTCTTGGTATTTCTCAAAAAACCTATTTGCTGCTCGGGGTTGTCTACCTAGTTCTGCGATAACAGCTCCTGTTTCGATATACATATTAGGCATGTCGTCTAGAAGTTGTCCTAATTTTTCTAGATCGTTACCATACCATCCGAAGTGAGCATTTATAAAAGTAGTATTAGGGTGATTTCTAAAAACATTATGTTGCTCTGAGATGATCTGCTCAAAAGGTGCAGGATCATCAGCTTCTCTTTTTCTACCTGGTTTTAATTTTAGCTCTAGCCATCTCTCGTTAAGACTATCATGTGCTTGCCAAAACTGGAAAGGATCTGCAGAGTGAATTAATACAGGCATACCTAGTTCGCCGCATTTATCAAAAACGGGACCGATACGAGGGTCATTGATCGGGATACGTACACCCGAACTGTCTTTATTATGCATCCCTTGAGATTTATAAATCTTTAGACCTTTGGAACCATTTTTAAAATCTTCTTCTATTTGTATAACAGTATTTTTTGTCCAATCTTCCTCATCTATAGATCTCAGCTCAATATTAGAGAATACCACAAACCGGTTAGGTTGAGAACACTTAGCGATATTATCCATATACTCTTTAAGTACGACAGAGTTCCTTCCACTTAAATTTACAGTGACGGCCAGATTTATGGTATCCATTTGCAATATCAGCTCCTCTAATCGCTCCGGACCCATTTTCCAATGATGACTATGAATATCTATTACTGGATATTTAGCACTCTTGATCGGGTGTTCTGGAACGACCAACGTCGAAGGAGGATCATAAGATTCCCAGTCTATCGTTATGTCTAATGGATCTCTTCTCTGAGCATCTAGTGATGTTATGATAAAGAGGAAAGAAAATATAATCGCTAATGATCTCATCATGGTCTATTTTATTTAAAATTCTGCCGATCCTGGATATCTAGGAAACGGTATAACGTCTCTAATGTTACTCATTCCTGTCAGGAACAAAATTAGTCTTTCAAAACCTAAACCAAAGCCTGCATGCGGACAGCTTCCAAATCTTCTGGTATCCAGAAACCACTGCATTTCCTCTGCTGGGATATTCATTTCTTCCATTCGGTTTTCTAAAACATCTAATCTTTCTTCTCTCTGAGATCCTCCTATAATCTCACCGATACCTGGAAATAATACATCCATGGCAGCTACAGTTTTCTGATCATCATTTAGTCGCATGTAGAAGGACTTGATCTCTTTAGGATAGTCGATAAGTATCACTGGTTTTTTAAAATGTTTTTCTACGAGATATCTCTCATGTTCTGACTGTAGATCTGCACCCCAGTCCTCGATTGGAAACTGAAATTTCCCTTTTTTATTAGGTTTGGAATTTTTAAGAATATCTATGGCTCTCGTATAAGTGAGTCTCTCAAAATCATTATCTAAACAAAACTGTAATTTCTCTATGAGAGCCATCGGTGATCGCTCATTTTGAGGTTTACTTTTTTCCTCATTTATTAATCGCTGTTCTAAAAATTCAATATCATCTGGGTTATGATCCATCACATAAGCAACTACATATTTTAACATCTCCTCTGCGAGGTCCATATTATCATGGATATCTGCAAATGCTACCTCTGGCTCGATCATCCAAAATTCTGCTAGGTGTCTAGAGGTATTAGAATTCTCTGCTCTAAACGTAGGTCCAAATGTATATACTTCGCTCAAGGCCAATGCTGCAAGTTCTGCTTCCAGCTGACCAGAGACAGTCAGATTAGTATGCTTCCCAAAGAAGTCTTCTTTGTAATTTATATTTCCGTCTTCGTCTTTGTGCGGATTTGCCATATCCATAGCCGTCACCTGGAACATTTCTCCAGCTCCCTCAGCATCTGATCCGGTGATAATGGGAGAGTGCATGTAGTAAAAGCCCTTATCGTTATAAAACTTATGGATGGCATATGCAGCAGAATGTCTTATTCTAAATATCGCTCCGAAAGTGTTAGTCCTAAATCTTAGGTGAGCGATTTCTCTTAAAAATTCTAATGAGTGTTTTTTGGGCTGTAATGGATATTTTTCTGGATCGGAGTCTCCAAAAATTTCGACAGTGGAAGCTTGTAATTCCACTGTCTGTCCTCGTCCCTGTGATTCCACAAGTTTACCTATTGCTTTTATTGCGGAACCGGTTGTGATTCTTTTTAGCAAATCATCATCCGTATTTTCAAAATCAACGACAACCTGTAAGGTCTTAATCGTAGAGCCATCGTTTAATGCTATAAACTGATTATTCCGAAAGGTCCTTACCCATCCCATAACCGTAACTTCCGTTCCTACTTTATCTCCTCCTAAGAGGGCTTTTATTTTTGATCTCTTCTCCATATTGTGTTAAAAACTAAACCGCGAAGTTAGGTAAATTAATACTTACACCTTATAAACATAATAGGTAAACCGTACGCTGGTTACGATTCTTTTTGAATTAATTGTATTTCGATTTGGGATAGAGTATCCTTAGATTTCTGGTACATGGTCTGCATTTTATCGGCCTGTGAGGTACCTGCAAAAAGAGCCATTTCACAAGCTTGTAAAATTACTTTGACGTCTTCTATGGGGCCGGAAGTAATGGTAAGCTTTTCTAATTCCTGTGTAATATTAGAAGAGCTTAATTGTGATACTGGAATTTTTAGACGATCAGATGCGTATCCTAAAATCGCATCTGAGATTTCGTTATAGAATCTTTTTTGCTCATTAGAGTCCATACAAGATTTGGCTAAAGCCAATTTTTTTTCTGCGATTTTTTGAGCTTTCTGGGACTTTAGTAATTCGGGATCGATATTAGATTTTTTTACGAGGATGTATTTATAAAATATCAAAAGAGGGAATCCTAAAATCAATAAAGAGAATAATAACCAGTGGTAAATAGAGTTATAAAAAGGTTTAGGGGCTTTCGCCAATGACATATTTTCTATAAGTGGAGCCATCTTATCTGCTCTCTCTGATAGCGTAATATCTGTTGTACTGTTTCCTGTTCCCGACCCTTGTACGACGTTTAGAAGTACGGAAGAGCCTTTAGCTGATTTATAGCTGGCGGAGTCAGGATTATAATATACTAACGTAGGAGTTATCTGATATTTACCGCGGTATTTAGGAACGATGAGATACTCATAAGAAGCAATATGTTTTTGGATGCCTTCATCTACAAACTTTCTTTCTTGGATGAGATTGGGCTCATATACCTCTAGGCTATCTGATAAATTTAATGGTGGAGGTGTAATTAGTTTAGGATCGCCATCTCCACTAATGGTAAGATTTAGGGTAAAAGATTGGTCCGTGGAAATGGTCGATTTGTTAGTTGTAGAATTGATTTTATAATTACCGATAGCTCCAGAAAAAAATGGTTCTGATTTAGGAAGATCTCTTACATCGATGACCCCGGATTTAGTGGTTGCAAATTCCTCTCTGAAACTATTAAAGTAAAAACCTCTTCTTTTATTTTGAGGAAAGAAGACTACAAAATTTGCGGCACGTATATCAAATTTTCCTTTGGTCTGTGGAAATAGAGCTAGCTTCCTTACCGTTTGCGTGACGTACTCTTTTCCATTTATTATTATACGTTCGGCTTTAGACTTATAGTCCTTTATGGGTGTTACAAAAAAGCCATCAAAGCTATCTTCGTTTTTTATTTCTATAGATCTGATATTAAGGCCCACCTCGTAGTAAAGTTTATAATCTACTAGAATCTGCTGACCCATATAGGCGATACTATCAGAGATTTCCATGGTTACATAATAATCTCGGCCTGCTTTATTTTGAGCTGAAGATTTTAGAACTTTTACAGTAAAGGGTTTTGTTTTTAGAAGTTTACCTTTTACGTTTATGCTAGCCGCACTGATGCTGAGGTTACCTTTCTTTTTTGGTTTTAAGGTGTAACTATAAGTGATCGAACTACTTACTCTACCGTTTCTATTAGTACGTTGCTGGCTTGTTCTGGGTCCTTGAACTATGGTGAAATTTTTAAAGCTTGGAGCTTTGAAATTAGATCCTCTAGCGTTTTCTAAAGTAAAATCGACATTGAGATATGAGTCCTCTAATAATTCTTTAGCATCTACAGAGGCATAGAATTTCTGGCCAGAGGCTAGGGTAGTGACAAAAAGAAAGATAAAAAGGAATATTTTTTTCATTAAATCTTTTTGCGTTTTTTCTTAAGAGGATCTGGTTTAGCTGGAGGAGTGGGTTTAGTCGGAGTATCAGGAAACTCTTGCATTGGCGAAAACCAATCAAAGAAAAAAGACTGCTGTTTTCTCTCGGGTGTAGTTATAATACCGTCTGGATTAGGAGAAACGACTATGCTTATGGGATTAGAAGTAATAAGATCATTTGCTGTTTCTATTTCTACTGGAGGAATGGTAAATACGCCTTCTTCATCTGCCTCTAGATAATAGGAGTAGGACTTAGACTGTCTGACTGCTCCGTTTATACTTTGATATTGGCTACTGATATTTGGGCCTGAGGTGATGGTAAAATGATCAAAATACATCGAAGGTAAATCAGCCTCTACATTATTTAATGTTATCGTCAATTCAAAATAATTTCCATATAGTAATGTATCATTACTAGATTCCATAACGATCGATTTTTCCTGAGCGACCATCTCGGCGGAAACATAGAGAAAAGACAACAATATGAATAATCGTAAAACACTCATGACTTGCTTTAAGGTTTAGGAATTTTAAATTTCAAATTTACCAATCTTTAGATGGTTTCTTTTTATTGGATTTTACTCTTTTTAATTTCTCTTGTACTTTTCTTTCTTCTTGCTCTGCAGCTTGTAATAATCTGGCTGCTTCTTCTTTAGATAATTTTATAGCTGGGATAAGCTGACTACTATCTATCTGCGTAGAGTCTAGCTCGGATTCCTGAGCCTGTTGTTGCTGTAGAGAATCTTGTTGCTGCTGTTGCTGAGTGGAGTCTTGTTGTTCTTGTTGTTGCTGTTCTTGATTTTGTTCTCCGTCTTGTTGCTCTTGCTCCTGGTTTTGTTCTTGCTTTTCTTGGCTTTGTTCTCCTTCCTCTCCTTGTTCTTGTTGCTGTTGTTCTTGTTGTTGTTTTTTTGCCATTTTGGCAAGCAGCAGATTTTCTTTTATATCGGAATCATTAGGATTTAGTCGGATGGCTTTTTTATAAGCTTCGATGCTTTCTTCTAGTTTTTGTTGTTTTAGTAAAGCATTTCCTAAATTATGGAATGCCATACTTTTAGAAATATTATCAGGCATCATCCCTGCCGCATTTTCAAAGTAGGTTGCCGCTTCTTCAAATCTTTCTTGCTGGAACAAGGCATTGCCTAAATTAAAACTGGATTTATGGTCTTTTTCTTTTTCGTAAGCTTTATGATAATCGATTTCTGCCTGTCCGTAATCTGCTTCTGTGTAGGCAAGATCTCCACTGCGTTTAAGCGTATGACTAGACTGACTATGGATTGTCTGTATTGTACATAATATCAGGACACTGTATGCGATTATGTTTATAATGATTTTCATAACTATCCGAATATTTTACTTTTGGCCTTTGGCATTTTTTTATTAGTCATTAAAAACTCTAGCACTAATAATAGGATGGCCACAAATAGAAAGTACTGATAATAACTATTAAATTCCGAAAATGATTGCAGCTCAGATTCTCTTTTTTCTAATTGTGAGATATCTTTTATGATTTTGTCGATGACCTCTTCCTCATTATTTATCAAGAAAGAAAGTCCTCCTCCTGCTTCTGCAAGATCTTTTATAAGTTGGGTATTAAGGCTGGTACGTATTGGCTGACCAGAATCATCTTTTTTATATTCTTTATATCCTCTGTTTATCACACGGACATAATCTCCAGCTTCTGTTCCCACACCGATCGCGTAAACGATGACTCCTTTTTCGTTTGCGGCTTTTGCGGCATCTAGTATGTCTTGTTCGTGGTTTTCTCCATCTGTAATGACGATCAGTCCTTTCTTATAATTATTATCATCATCAAAATTTAGGGATTCGTAAGCGAGGTTTATGGCTTCGGCTATGGCGGTTCCTTGCGTTCCTGCTTGCTCTGTGTTTGCTGATTTTACAAAAAGCTCTACACTGGCGATATCATTAGTGATCGGCACTTGTAGGTATGCGTTACCCGCAAAAAATATCAGACCTACTCGTTCGGATCGTAGTTTTTTAAGCAGACGAGTGGTAAATCGTTTTGCTCTTTCTAGACGATTAGGAGAGGTATCTTCTGCAAGCATACTTTGAGAAATATCCAGAGCTACAAAGATATCAGTGCTTTTAGATTTTGCCTTTGCTTTTTTAAATCCCCACTGTGGATTGGCCCAAGCCACACTTAAGAAAATAATGGCTAGGGATAGGAAAAATAGTTTTATATGTTGGTATCTGATAGACCAGTGCGGAAGCAGTCTTTTAATAAGTGCTGGTTCACCTAGTTTTGCTATTCTGGAATTAGTCAATTTTAAGGAAATGACATATAGAATGATAACCGCAGGTACTGCTGCGAGTAAGTATAAATATTCTATGTGTTCAAATCTAAACATGTATTTCTCTAATTATGGAAATGTCTTAAGAAGAGTGTTTTTAAGTATATATTCTAATGCCAGAAATAATAATCCCCAGAAAAAGAAGTTTCTATATTCCTCTGAGTATCGTTTAAACGAATTGACATTAATTTCTGTTTTTTCTAGTTGATCTATGTATTCGTAAATATCTGATAATGCTTGTTCCGATCTTGCTCTAAAGTATTTTCCACCTGTTTGCTTAGCGATCTCGTTTAGTAATTTCTCGTCTATACTATTTCCAAAAAATCCTCCTTTACCGATTCCTATCGTATATATTTTTATCCCAAACTCTTGTGCTATATCAGCAGCTGTTTGCGGATCGATATATCCTTTATTATTTACACCATCCGTCAAAAGAATTACGATTTTAGATTTTACTTCTGATTCTTTTAGACGATTTACAGCTGAGGCTAATCCCATACCGATGGCTGTTCCATCTTCTAGCATGCCACACTGTAGCGATTTTATAAAGTTTTTTACCACCCTGTGATCTGTAGTCAATGGACATTGTGTAAACGACTCTCCAGCAAACACCACCAGTCCGATACGATCATATTTTCTTTTAGAAATAAAATCTACGGCGAGGTATTTAGAGACTTCTATTCTTGTCGGTGGAAAATCGGTATTAAGCATACTGGTCGAGACATCCATGGCCATCATTATATCTATACCATCTGCTGTGATTTCCTCTTCCTTAAGAGCAAGTTGAGGTCTAGCCAGGGCAATCACAAATGCTATAAATGCCAGTGTTCTGAGGATCGGAATTAGTGGTAATAGTTTACCTCGGATAGACGAGATCCCTTCTAGTGATTTTAGACTAGGAAGGAGCATTTTTACTTTCCGGTCCGGTTTTTTTAAATAAAATACTAATCCTATAATCGGGATTAGCAGGAGGAGTAATAAAAACTCCGGATTTTTTAAATATATATCTCCGTATCCTATCATTCCTCTTCTTCTTTATCTGTTAGGAGATTTTGCTTTTGGGTAGCATTTACGAGATGATAAGCTCTATCCATAAAACGCTCATGGATATCCTCAGGTGGATCTGCTTTGGCAAATTTTACGAGGTCGGCTATGGTTAATATTTCTTTGAGCTGTGTATTAAGTGTAGGATCAAAGTTTTTATGTCGCAATGATCTGATAATCTCATCAGATGTATTTTCCATTGCTGGAATATCGTATCTATCGGAAATATATTTTCTAATGATAGAGGTAAGTTTTGACTGGTATTCTTTTATTTTACCTTGTTGCCAGAGCTGCTGGTTACGTAGTGACTCTAGTTGCTCGATGGCGTGATCGTAAGGAGAAACATAGACTTCTACAGTAGCTGGATTACTGCTCTGTGTATTAGATTTTTTATAAAACCGTTTAAATAAGAATAGAGCTAGGATAGTAAGTGCGACCAGTATGATTAAAGTATATAGCCAGATGTAATCCCTCCAGTTTTTTGCCTCTCGGATTATGGATTTTATTGGTCTTAGTTCCTGTTGTTTTACAGTAGTATCCATTAGGCTTTCTGGAGGCATCACAAATAGCATAGAACGCTCCATCGGTAAAATAGAATTTAGTGAACTAGAATCTTTTACTATAATACCTGCTCCTGATAATTGATATACGCCAGGGTCCCAGAAAATATATTGTACGTCTGCAGTTACAAAATCTTTATTAGTGGTAGCATCTGTAATCCACTCGAGTTTTTTAGAATTGATTTGTTTTTCATTGGCGAAAGCCTCCCACTGGCCAAGATTAGAAACTTCCATATCTGGATCTGGAAACACTCCTAGGCTGTCTGCTGGGGCGACCATATTTAGTAAGGTCTGTGGATTATATAGTGGCTCTAAATCGATTCCGATAATTTCTTGACCTGCGGGCTTAAAAATATTTACCGAGGCGGTAAGCATATCACCTACTCCGATCGTATCCCTGGATAACTGGATACTGGAGCCTATCTGTGTCCATGCGGAAACATAAAAACTACAACAGAATAATATGCAAATAATTCTTCCCAATAGTGTAATAATTTGTCTTTAGTGAGCTCGTTTTTTAAAAAATTTCATCAACAGTTTTACGTAGTCTTCATCAGTTCTAATATTTATAGTATCGGCTTTAGACTGGTTAAAACAATTTTTAAAATAATCGATATGATTAAGGTACCAAGCGTTATAAGCCTCTCTTACATTTTTAGAAGCACTATCGATTATTTTTACACCTCCTGTCTCAGCATCTTCTGCCCGGATCAGACCGACATTAGGTAGGGTTTCTTCTCTTTGGTCAAAAATCCGTATCCCGATCATATCGTGACGTTTGTTTGCAAGACGTAAATCGTCTAAGTAATCGTCAGTAAGAAAATCAGAAACGACAAATACGATTGCTTTTTTCTTCTGGACATTACTCAGGTATCCTAGGGCTTTTTTAAGGTCAGTTCCTTTTGCCTCAGATCGATCATGGAGTAGTTCTCTGATGATACGAAGAATATGTTTTTTTCCTTTTTTAGGAGGAATATATTTTTTTACATTTTCTGCAAAGAGAATGGCTCCTACTTTGTCATTATTCTGAATGGCAGAAAAAGCGAGTACCGCACATATCTCCGTAATGATCTCATTTTTAAACTGATTTACTGTTCCAAAGAGGGCAGATCGACTCAGATCTACGACTAGCATCAGGGTCAATTCTCGTTCTTCCTCAAAAACTTTTACAAAGGGATCTCCGGTACGAGCTGTTACGTTCCAGTCGATATTTCTCACGTCATCACCGTACTGATAATCTCGCACTTCGCTAAAGGACATTCCTCTTCCTTTAAATGCACTCTGATATTCTCCGGAGAAAATATGCTTGCTGAGACCTTTAGTCTTGATCTCTATCTGCCGTACTTTTTTAAGAATATCGGATGTCTCCATTATTTTATAGCCAAGCTCTTTTTAAAGTTTTTATGTAAATGTTTTTTAATGTTTGCATAAGGTAGAAGTACCTGATGACTCCCATAAATATTACTAAAGTCACTACTAAAAACAATTCCTTCTGCCGTATAATTAACGTGGTTAAACTTTTGGGTTTTTACCCAATCAGAAATATATTTTTGTTTAAACGGAACATAGTTTTTTTTCTGTTCCGCAATAAAAGTGTCAAAATATTTTTGGTAATCAAATGATGATTTAAAAACTTGATCGCTTGTGATTTCTTTATTTTGACTTAAGTCAAAATTAAATACTTTTCTTTGTGGGGCTGTGGCCCAATTTTTTTGAAAAGTAAAAACACCAGAGATGATCTGATTATTAAACTGTGTAATATCTACCCATCCTGTGGCCTCGTACGTAAAACGATCTGCAGGAATTTGTCCTGGGCTGAGTAATTCTAAGGAATCAATTTCCTGTATGATGGATGTTTCCCAGTCGCCTACGATATTACGTATGGTCTTATTAAAAAACAGATTTTTTAGTTTAGGATAGATGAGATTATAACGGCTGGTATAACTAGAGTAATCGATACAATCGTAAGATAGAGTCTCATAAAGACGTAAGCCGACCAGCTCTCTCGATCGATCCGATTTTATCATCGTGATATTTAAGTAAGAACTGTCGATTCTTCTAAATTCTAACTCTTCAAATAATCCTGTCTGACCTTTAAAATCCTGTTTAAAAAATCGACACTCTGGACGATCACACTCGACTGTAAAATCAAATGGAATCGAAGCGATGTTTACATTTACGAATAGATCGGAATCTGACTCTTTAGTTAGTCTTATAGAAATATTTTGTTGTTCTAGCACTCCATGATAGGTGTTCTGCCAGCTATTTTCTCTACAATTATTTATATCATTAGAAAAAGAATTTACCTTAACAGCAGATATAGGAAATCCGATTTTTTTATCGATATGAGTCCATTGACCTGTAAGCAAGTCATCCTCTTTTTCTAAAATAAGATTTGCCGATACTTTTAAATTTTGATCCAACTCATGTAATTCAAAAAAATCTTCTTTGTAAGTTCCTTCTAGCTGAAAGGTCAGTTTAGATCCAGAGTAACTATAAAACCCTTTGCATATGTTATCCCTTAAACCCAGAACAAAATTTACCTGATGCACTCCATTAAGGACGCCTTGATAAAGAAGCTCCTGTACTTCCGTATCATCATCAAAGAGTGATTTAGCAGAGTGTTTATCCTGAGCAAATAAAGAGAAAACAGCAAAAAAGATGATATGTACGATAACTACACTCCTCACTATGGAACTTGTACAGTATTTAGTATTTCTGTTATTAAGTTTTCTGTGGTGATATTTTCGGCTTCAGCCTCGTAAGTCAGACCTATTCTATGTCTCATTACATCCTGACAGATATTCCTAACGTCCTCAGGTATTACATATCCTCTCTTATTTAAGAAAGCCAAAGCTTTAGAGGCAATTGCTAGGTTTATACTTGCTCTTGGCGAACCACCAAAGGAAATAAGATTTTTCATTTTTTTAAGACCGTGGTCTGTATCTGTTCTGGTGGCGAATACGATATCTAGGATATAGTTTTCTATTTTTTCGTCCATGTAGACTTTGCTCACCATTTTTCTGGCTTCTAGAATAGTATCTGTATTAACTACAGCATTTATTTTTTGTAATGTCTCTCCGAGTAACGTTTTACGAATGATCTGTCGTTCGTCATCCTTAGTCGGGTAGCCTATATTTACTTTGAGCATAAATCGATCTACTTGTGCTTCTGGAAGCGGGTAGGTCCCTTCTTGTTCGATGGGATTTTGGGTGGCTAACACTAGGAACGGCTCTGCTAGTTTAAACGATTCTTTTCCTATTGTTACCTGTCTTTCCTGCATGGCTTCCAGTAAAGCCGATTGGACTTTTGCAGGAGCACGATTTATCTCATCCGCGAGTATAAAATTTGCAAAGATTGGACCCTTCCGAACTGTAAATTCGTTTTTTGTAGGATTAAATATCATAGTTCCTATGATATCCGCCGGCAGTAAATCAGGGGTAAATTGTATTCTGCTAAACTTAGCATCTATAGCGGAGGACAAGGTTTTTATAGACAGTGTTTTTGCTAGTCCTGGAAGACCTTCTAAAAGTATATGACCTTTTGCTAGTAATCCTAGTAATAGTCTTTCTATCATGTAATCCTGACCTACAATTACTTTAGAGGTAGCCGCTCTGATGTCATCGACAAAGGCACTAGAGGCATTTATCTGCTGGTTTAATAACTCAATATCTACTGCTGCTTGCATAAACGTGTAGTTGGTAATTTGTAAAATGCAAAATTAATATTGATAGTGAGAAAACTAAGGTTTTTTAGAGTTGGTTTAACGGAAAATTAACGGCACTATGTCTATTTGAGTGGGTAAAAAATATCTATTCCATTCTGATTGTCATTTAAGTTAATATTCAAATGCCTCTTTTTCTTTTGCCTTGAAGCAAAAGAAACAAAAATTCAAGACTGTTTTGATTTCTTAACGCTCCTAAAT
>CALLXF010000062.1 GCA_938015805.1 uncultured Saprospiraceae bacterium
GTCCGGTATAAATTCATTTAGATCATTAGGTATAGATGGAGAAGAAATAGATCTTAGTTATAATTTTGAACAACTACATACAGAAAGTTACAAGGCTATTTTAGATGGAAAAGGTTTTTCTATTGATGAATGTAAACCCTCCATCAAAATTGCTAGTGATATAAGAAAGAGTGTCCCTTTAGGTAAAAATGCAAATTCTCACAAGTGGGTAAGTCTTCCCTTTAGTAAACATCCCTTTACAACAAGTGAATAACCTATTTCCCATTTCTGATAAAATGATTAGTAAATCTCAAAAAGAGAATCTCTTAAACCAAAGAGCTAAAGTACTCTGGTTTACAGGTTTGTCAGGGTCGGGTAAAAGTACCATAGCTTTAGGTTTAGAAGAAAAACTTTTTAATCTTGGTTACATTACTAAAGTATTAGACGGAGATAATGTAAGGACAGGTGTTAATAATAATTTAGGGTTTTCTCTTTCAGATAGAAAAGAAAATATAAGGCGAATAGCAGAAGTTTCAAAATTATTTTGCCAAGCAGGTATTATCTGCATTAACTCTTTCATAAGTCCTACTATAGAAACAAGAACATTGGCGAAAGCCATCATAGCCAACAAAAATTTTATCGAAATATTTATAGATACTCCACTAAAAATCTGTGAAAAAAGAGACGTAAAAGGACTTTATAAAAAAGCCAGATCAGGAGAACTAAAGGGTTTTACAGGAATAGATTCTCCTTACGAAATTCCTATGCAACCAGATCTACATATCAGGACAGAAAATAGGTCAGTACAAGAATGTGTGGATGAGTGCTACAGAGAAATAATTTCTATTATAAGTCTAACTTAACAATGAATTATAATTTAAGTCATTTAAAAGAATTAGAATCAGAGTCGATATTTATCTTACGTGAAGTAGCGTCTCAGTTTGAAAATCCTGTTATCTTATTCTCAGGAGGAAAAGATTCTATTCTAATGACCTATTTGGCTGTAAAAGCATTTTATCCTGCAAAAGTTCCTTTTCCATTATTACATGTGGATACTGGGCATAACTTTCCAGAGACACTAGCCTTCAGAGATAGTTTAGTAGAACAGTATAGGCTTAAATTAAAAGTGGGTTATGTGCAAGAAGCCATAGACAACGGACAAGTAACGGAAGAAAAAGGAGTCAATGCCAGTCGTAATGGATTACAAATATTTACCCTTCTAGACGAATTAGAAAAAGGCAAATTTGACGCAGCCATGGGTGGTGGCAGGCGTGATGAAGAAAAAGCTAGAGCCAAAGAAAGGTTTTTTTCACATCGAGATGAGTTTGGTCAATGGGATCCTAAAAACCAAAGACCAGAATTGTGGAATCTATTCAATGGAAGGAAAAGTATGGGAGAACATTTTAGAGTGTTTCCTATCTCTAACTGGACAGAATTAGATGTATGGCAATATCTTGCAGAAGAAAAAGTACCGCTTCCTAATCTTTACTTTGCTCATAAAAGAAAGGTTATCGAAAGAGATGGTGTTTTACTAGCAGACTGTGATTATATTCCTAAAAAAGATGGTGAAGAAGTGAAAATAGAAATGGTAAGATGTAGAACTATAGGAGATATGACATGTACCGGAGTATGGAGATCTGAAGCTACTACCATTGAAGGTATTATAGAAGAAGTTGCTACCACTAGAATAACCGAGAGAGGAGGAAGATCAGATGACAAACGATCAGAGACCGCAATGGAAGACAGAAAAAAACAAGGATATTTCTAAAGAATCTTTATTGTTGACTTAGAGCAATATATAGATTTGTAAAATTTACAGAAATTAGAGGATATGTGTAATAAGACAAGAGCAATGCTAAACGGCTTAATTAAAGCAAGATTACAAGCTCAATAACACTGATAAATTTATTTAGCAAACAAGTCGCCTCTAACCATATACCTAACACCAAAAATCGAGTGAAAAGATCATTAAACTAAATCCCACAGTACCGTTATAAAGTGAAATCCACTAACCATTCCAAATCTATAAACTTACTACGCTTTACCACTGCAGGTTCTGTGGACGATGGAAAGTCTACCTTGATAGGTAGATTACTATATGATAGTAAATCTATCTATCAGGATCAGTATGATCAGATAGAGGCCATTAGTACAAAACGTGGAGAAGAAAATATTAATCTTGCCTTACTTACTGATGGGCTTAAAGCCGAAAGAGAGCAAGGTATTACTATAGATGTAGCCTACAGATATTTCTCTACACCAAAGCGAAAATTTATCATCGCTGATACTCCGGGACATATCCAGTATACCAGAAATATGGTTACCGGTGCTTCCACTGCAAATGTCGCTTTACTGTTAATCGATGCACGTAATGGTGTTATAGAGCAAACTAAAAGACATGCTATTATTGCATCTCTTTTACAGATACCACACCTGGTAGTTTGTATAAATAAAATGGACCTTGTAGATTATGCGGAAGATACATTTAATAAAATTCATGATGAGTTTGAAGCATTTGCAACTAAGCTAGATGTCAAAGATGTAAGCTTTATTCCTGTTTCTGCTCTTAAAGGAGATAACATAGTAGACCGTAGTAAAAATACGAGTTGGTATGAAGGTCCTACCCTTATGTACTATTTAGAAAACGTACATATCTCGAGCGACCATAATTTTATAGATTGTCGTTTTCCAGTCCAGTATGTTATACGACCATATAGTGATCAGTATCATGATTATAGAGGTTATGCCGGAAGACTCGCTGGAGGTGTTTTTAAAAAAGGAGATGAAGTGATGGTATTACCTAGTGGCTTCACTTCTAAGATTTCTAAAATCGATTCTTTTGATGGCGAATTACAAGAAGCTTTTCCTCCTCAGTCTGTTACTCTTTTACTAGAAGATAATATCGACATCAGTAGAGGAGATATGATTGTTAGAGTAAATAACAAACCTGAAGTATCTCAAGATTTAGAAGTAATGATTTGCTGGTTTGATCATACAAAACCACTTAAACAAAGGGGGAAATATATAATAAGACACACTACTCAAGAAGCGAGGTGCCTGATAAAAGAAATAAGGTATAAACTCGATATTAACACATTGCATAGAAAACAAGAAGATTTTGAGATAAAGAGTAATGACATAGCAAGAGTAGTAATAAGATCTACTAAACCTTTGTTCATTGACAAGTATAGAGAAAATAGAATTACAGGAAGTATCATATTAATTGACGAAGGCACTAACAATACTGTAGGTGCGGGAATGATTATTTAAAAGAAGAATTATTTACACCGAACTATTAAATAAGAAAAAAATTATCAGCGTAACAGGTTTAGGTTATGTTGGGCTGCCTTTGGCATTATCCTTTGCTAAGCACTTTAAGGTGATCGGTTTTGATACTAATAAATCTAGAATCAAAATGCTTAAAAATGATGAAGACCCAAGTTTGGAGTTGTCTAAAGAAAGTTTTAAAAACAGCGATATAACTTTTAGTACTAATAAGGAAGATTTAATAGACGCTCACTTTCATATAATTTGTGTCCCGACAGATATTGATGATCACAAGGTTCCAATCCTTAATCCATTAATATCGGCTAGTAAAAATATTGGAGAAGTAATAAAAAAGGGAGACTTTGTTGTATATGAGAGTACCGTTTACCCTGGGTGTACAGAAGATGATTGCATTCCCGTTATTGAGAAGCATAGTGGTTTAACCAGAAAAACTGATTTTAGCTATGGTTATAGTCCAGAAAGAATCGTTCCTGGTGATAAGGTCAAAACGCTTTCACAAATTAAAAAGATTATTAGCGCTTGTGATAAAGAAAGTTTAAAGATTGTTTCTCAAGTATATAGTAAGATTATTGAAGCAGGAATCTATGAAACCTCATCTATAAAAATAGCAGAAGCAGCCAAAGTAATTGAAAACACCCAAAGAGATATCAATATTTCCTTAATGAATGAGTTAGCGATAATATTTGATAAAATGGATTTAGACACTAACGAAGTTATAGATGCTGCTGGGTCTAAATGGAATTTTCATAAATATCGACCAGGTCTAGTTGGTGGACATTGTATAGGTGTGGATCCTTATTATTTAATTCACAAAGCAAAACAACTGGGTCATGAGCCTCAAGTAATAGCAGCTGGAAGAAAAGTTAATGATTTCATTCCTCATTTTATTGGAAAAAAAATTGTCACTACTTTACTTAAACACGGTAAAAATCCTAGTAATTGTAAAGTTCTTGTAATGGGGGTAACCTACAAAGAAGGAACCGCAGATATTCGAAATAGTAAAGTACCTCAATTAATTAAAGAGCTTGAAGAATATTCTATAGAAGTTGATGTAACTGATCCTAGGGCAAACGAAAAAGACTTGTTAGCCGACTTTAATATTACACTAACAAAGGAACTTTCTAACGATTATAACGCCATTGTTATTGCTACAGCGCACGAAGAATATAAAAATCTAAATTTTGACTTTTTTAAATCTCACTCTCGTGATCAAATCTTTGTGTTTGATGTAAAAGGAGTCTTGAAGGAAAAAACTTTTGAACACTATTGGAAATTATAATATGAAAACAATACTAATAACAGGTGGAGCAGGTTTTATAGGTTCGCATACCGTGCGCTTATTTGTAACCAAATATCCAGAATACAAAATCGTTAATCTGGATAAACTTACCTATGCAGGTAACTTAGAAAATTTAAAGGATATAGAGAATAAACCAAATTATATCTTCGAACAAGGAGATATTGCGGATTTAAAATTTATTACCAATTTATTCAAAAAATATAACTTTGATTCAGTAATACACCTTGCGGCAGAATCCCATGTAGACCGTTCAATCACAGATCCTCTTGTTTTCATTCGTACAAATATCACAGGTACGGCAACGCTACTACATGTTGCTAAAGAGTCATGGAAAGAGTCCAACAAAAAGAATTTATTCTATCATGTTTCAACTGATGAAGTTTTTGGTTCTCTAGAATTAGGTGGTGATTTCTTTTATGAAGATACCCCATATGATCCTAAGAGTCCATATTCTTCTTCTAAAGCATCATCCGATCATTTAGTAAGAGCTTGGAATCACACCTATAATATGCCTGTGGTTATTTCTAATTGTTCAAACAATTATGGTCCATACCAGTTTCCAGAAAAACTAATCCCTTTATTTATTAATAATATCCTAAAAAAGAAACCCTTACCAGTTTATGGGGAAGGCATAAATGTTAGAGATTGGCTATTTGTTGAAGATCATGCCAAGGCCATAGATGTTATTTTCCATAAAGGAAAAATCGGTGAGACCTATAACATAGGAGGTCATAACGAATGGACAAATATTGACCTTATTAAACTGTTGTGTAAACAAGTTGATGAAAAAATAAGAAACCCAGAAGGAACATCAGAAAAACTGATAACCTATGTAACTGATAGATCTGGTCATGATTTAAGATACGCAATCGATGCCACAAAAATTAAAGATGAGTTAGGATGGATTCCGTCTTTACAATTTGATGAGGGGTTAAGAAAAACAATCGATTGGTATCTTGAAAATATTAGCTGGCTAGATAATGTAACTTCTGGAACGTACCAAGACTATTATAAGAAACAGTATAAACAAGATTAATGAATTTTAAAAGATGTGAAATTCAAGGCTTAATTGTTATTGAACCAAGAATTTTTGGTGATGAGCGAGGTTATTTCTTCGAGTCTTTTAACAAAGCGAAGTTTGAAGAAGAACTAGGAGAAGCAGTTGATTTTATTCAAGATAATGAATCCTTTTCGAAAAAAGGTACTTTGAGAGGTTTGCACTTTCAAAAAAAGCCCTTTGCTCAAGCAAAGTTAGTGAGGGTCATTAACGGTGAAGTATTAGATGTAGCTGTAGACCTTAGGGAAGAATCACCCACATATGGTCAAAACTATAGTATTATACTTTCAGGTGAAAATAAAAAACAATTTTTTGTGCCAAGAGGATTTGCTCATGCTTTTCTTGTTCTAAGTGAAACTGCAATTTTTGCTTATAAAGTAGATAACTCTTATGCACCTGATCACGATGCTGGAATAAGTTATAATGACCCTGAAATTAACATTGATTGGCCGATAGAAGAAAGTAAATTAATAATTTCAGAAAAGGACAATAAACTCTTATCCTTTTCTAAGTATAAAGAAAACCCACAATTCTAAACAAATGAAAGGTATTATCCTTGCCGGTGGATCCGGCACAAGACTTTATCCGATCACGAAAGCAATATCTAAGCAGTTAATGCCTATTTATGATAAACCGATGATCTTCTATCCATTATCTATTTTAATGCTAGCGGGGATAAAAGATATTTTAATAATAACTACTCCAGAAGACCAAGCAGGTTTTAAAAGGCTCTTAGAAGACGGTAGTCAAGTAGGTTGTAATTTTCAATATGCTGCTCAAGAAGTACCTAATGGTCTTGCTCAAGCATTCGTTATTGGTAGAGAGTTTATTGGAGATGACTCCGTCTGCCTAATTTTAGGGGACAATATATTCTATGGTGCAGGGCTATCGTCATTACTTCAAGAAAGTGCTAAAATCCAAAATGGAGCTCGTGTTTTTGCATATCCTGTAAATGATCCTGAAAGATATGGCGTTGTCGAGTTTGATGATGAAAACAAAGTACTATCCATCGAAGAAAAACCAAAAAACCCTAAATCAAAATTTGCTATTCCTGGCTTATATTTCTATGATAATACTGTAGTAGATATTGCAGACAAGCTAAAACCATCTAAGAGAGGAGAATATGAAATAACCGACTTAAATAGAGAGTATTTACTTAAAGATAAATTAGGTGTCGCAGTTATGCAACGAGGTACCGCTTGGTTAGATACCGGTACTTTCGACTCTCTATCAGATGCTTCTGAATTTGTAAGAGTAATAGAAAAAAGACAGGATAATAAGATTGGTTGTATTGAAGAGATAGCCTATCGTATGGGGTACATATCAGAAGATGAGTTAAAAACCCTAGCCCAATCTATGATTAAAAGTGGATATGGAAAATATCTTTTAAGCATACTAGAAAATTAAAAATTAAATTCAAACAAAAATAACATGAGTGATTTTACGTTAAACGGCAAAAGTGTTTTAATAACAGGAGGTACAGGTTCTTTAGGAAAGGCCTTAACGAGAAGAATATATAAAGAATTCCCTCAAGTTAGAAGATTAGTAATATTTTCAAGGGACGAGCAAAAGCAGTTCCAAATGGCACAAGACTTTCCATTAACAAAGTATCCTTCTATTAGGTTTTTTATCGGCGACGTTAGGGATAGAGAACGATTAGTAAGAGCTATGATGGGTATAGATTATGTTATACACGCAGCAGCAATGAAGCATGTACATTTAGCTGAATATAATCCAACGGAATGTATAAAAACAAATATAGGCGGCGCAGAAAATGTTATTCATGCATGCCTTCAGACTGATGTAAAAAGAGTAGTTGCTTTGTCAACTGATAAAGCCTGTGCTCCTATAAATTTATATGGAGCTACTAAACTCACATCAGACAAACTTTTTGTTGCGGCAAACAACATTAAAGGTGAAAATCCTATTAAGTTTTCCGTTGTCAGATATGGAAATGTTATGGGATCAAATGGTTCTGTAATTCCTTTTTTCATGAAGAAAAGAAAAGAAGGTTTCTTACCTATTACAGATGACAAAATGACCCGTTTTAATATCTCTCTAGACGGAGGTGTAGATATGGTATTTCATGCCATGGCTCACGCCTGGGGTGGAGAAATATTTATACCAAAAATACCTTCATATAAGATTACTGAAGTTGCTAAAGCCATTGCTCCTGATATTGAGCATAGAATAATCGGGATACGTCCTGGAGAAAAAATTCATGAGGAAATGATAACGCCTTCTGATTCGTTCTATACTTATGATATGGGTAAGTACTATGCAATTATTCCAAATGTTCCTAACTGGGATGAAGAAAACTTTGTCAAAACGTTTAATGCTAAAAAGGTAAAAACAGGCTTCAGTTATAACTCTGGTGAAAACACTGATTGGGTTGGCGTGGAAGAATTACGAACTTTTATAAAACAACATATTGATGCTGACTTCAGTATATAAAACTAGGTATTCCTTATTTTTTCTAATTTATTTCTTCTTTGCATGTACTTCTCAGAAGGTTATCGAACGTGTTGTAGTTGAAAAAGGAACCACCACTTCAAATAGTAGTGTTCTTAACCCGACTGGAAATAAAAATGATATTCACAAGCAACTACAAAAATTAATAAACGAAAGTAATGTTAATGTTGTTTCTCTCACTCCAGGTGATTATTATATTTCTAAATCGTTAATTATTCCTACTGGTAAAACATTAGATGGTAATCAAGCTAACTTATATTTTACCGGTAAAGATGTAGCAATAATTTTAGGAGAGCAAAAAATTTGTTGGAGAGCCGCAATAAATAACCTGACCATTTATGTAAATGAAAGCGGAGCTAAAGGAATTGATGCCTCTTGGGCAAGAGCATGTACTGTGGATAATTGTGTAATCAGTTTAAAAAACACAAATCAAACAGCAATATACCTCAAGGGTAAAAATGGAAAATCTCCTTATCAAAATATCTTTAGTAGATTATATATAAGTGGTAATCATAGTGATAACCAAACTGGAATAAAGCTAGCAGATGGAGGTGGAGCTGCCCATGCTAGCGGACCTAATAGAAATATTTTTTCTGATATTAAACAGATTGCAACTCTTACAACAGCAGTTGATATTGAATCTGGAGATGGAAATATTTTTAGTCAAGTAAACACAGAAAACATTACAGATTTTCACTTCAAGATAAATGATAGACCTCCTTTGGCTACTTTTAATGCCACAGGTGGAACACTTGCTTCCATAGAATTTAAGGAAAAATTAAAACTATATTCCGGTCAAGTAAAAGTTATATCCGGTACTAATGCAGGATTCACTTCACGAGTACTATTTATAAAAGGACAAACTATTGCATTAGAAAGACCTGCTGATCAAAAATTTGATGCGTCATCTAGAATAGAGTTTTATGATTGTAAAGCATCAAATAACATAATAAATAATACTGCTACGGAATCAAGAGGCACCTCTGTCTTTGCTAAAATGTGCATGGGTGCAATCTCAAATGTTTTTACTAATAATTATATTACCAGCATCAGTTCAACAAATTTTATTCGCGAATGTGAAGACAACTCAAATAGAATCGGACAAGAAAACTATTTAGTTTTTAATCTATCTAAGACTAGTAAAACTAAAAGAAAATCTATTACCCCAAAAAGTGGTTTTATCATGCCTTATAATGGTTATATATCTGGTGTAACAATCTCAGGATCTAATGTCAGCAAAAAAGGAAATGCTGAAGTCATTTTAAAACGTTCTGGACTTCCAATAGAAGATCTTAAAACAAGATTAGTTAATACCAAAAATATATCATCTACTTCATATTTAAAAAAGTTCAATACATCATCACTGTCATATGTCAAAGCTGGTCAGCAAGTAGCGATTGAGCTTCTTACAGACAGTGGTTGGAACGACAATTCTGAAATTATGGTAGGTATACTTTTAACTAGAATTTAGTTAATGAATTTAGTATACTATTGGCTTTTACAAAAATGGCAAAGTATATTTAGAGAAAAACAACTTAATCGTGACCAAGTAAAGTCAATTCTTTCAACTCTAAACTTGGGTGATTTAAAGAAAATCGGCAAATCTTTAAAATTAAAATCTTGCTATAAATTCTCTTTGAAGACTAGATTAAATTTAGAGGAAAAAATATTAAATCATTCAGTAATAGATATTAACAGGGCCATAAATAATATAAATTTAAACAAGAAAAAAAATACTATGTTTTCTATACCCCCTGGCTTTGGATTCATAATCATTTTCTTCTTGATAAGCATTTTTTATGTCACGTACAATAGTTATAAGGCAAAAACTAGTGGACGAAACAACACAAAAAAGATTAGAGAAGATAATTTTAAATCCTCATACCTGTATAATGAATTATCTAAAAAATATCCATTCGGATTTCAAGTATTCGGATTTCACGATAAAAAGAAAATTGTTCATGGCAAGAGTATCGAATTATCTAATGCAGATATCCAAATAGATTGGGATGAAATATCAATAAATCCAAATTTTACTGAAAAGTCTATTGAAATTAACGTTCCTAAAATGTCATATAAAACTTTATGGAAAAAAGATAAAGGAAGCTTTATTGATACTCCTATAACATTCAATCAAATAGTTTCAATGCAACCTTCGGGAATTGAGACCCGTATTGGTGTTTTTGCAGCAGATGGTCTTCCAATACCTTTTTTTCAACACATAGACGACTTTAATCAAAACCCAACGTATGTAATAGGGTTTAGAGAAATGTCCAATAAAGAACTTGATAAACTAACACCAGGTCTTTTTAAATAAAAAACTTATGTTACGAAATAATAACCCAATTCCTTACGGTCGCCAGTCTATAGACCAAACAGATATCGACGCTGTTGTAAAAGCATTACAACATGACTTCCTTACTCAAGGACCAAAAGTTAAAGAGTTTGAAGATAACTTTGCCGAATATGTCGGTTCTAAATATGCGGTGGCTGTTAATAATGCTACTGCAGGATTACATATTGCGGCATTAGCACTTGGTTTACAAAAAGGACATCGTGTTATTACTACTCCCATTACTTTTGCCGCATCTGCAAATTGTATAAGATATTGTGACGGCGAGGTCTGGTTTGCGGACATAGATCGGGACACTTATGTGCTCTCTATTGAAAGCGTAAAACAATTAATTGAAAACAAACCCAAAGGGTTTTTTACTGGAATTATTCCTGTAGATTTTGCAGGTCTTCCTGTGGATACGGAAGCGTTTAGAAAATTAGCAGATGACCATGGGCTATGGATTATTGAAGATGCTTGTCACGCTCCAGGTGGATATTTTAAAGATTCAAAAGGAGATGTTCACAAATGCGGTAGTACTCACTACAGTGACATAGCTGTGTTTTCTTTCCATCCCGTTAAACACATTGCATGTGGAGAAGGAGGAATGCTTACTACCAACTCCAAAGAATTATATGATAAACTTAGTGTTCTAAGAACACATGGGATTACAAAAGAAAATATGTCAGAAAACCATGGAGGTTGGTTTTATGAAATGCAAACTCTTGGATTTAACTATAGGTTAACTGATATACAGTGTGCTTTAGGTATATCACAATTAGCAAAAAATAACAAAGGAGTTGAAAGAAGAAATCAAATAGCTGAACAATATAAATCGGCATTTAAAAATAAAATCAAATTTCAGTCTTTACCAGAAAACGCCTACAATGCTCATCATCTTTTTATTATAGAAGTAGAGGATAGAAAAGGCTTATACGACGCTTTAAGAGCGGAAAAAATTTATGCACAGATACATTATATTCCTGTACATACACTTCCCTATTATAAAGACATAGGTTATCATCAAGCAGATCTTTCTAATGCAGAAGACTATTATAGTAAATGTATTAGTCTTCCGATGTTTCCAACTTTAACTGATGAAGAACAGCGTTTTGTAATTGAAAAAGTTCTTGACTTTAACGGGAAGTGAATAAACCCAGAATAATTTTTAGAGCTGACGGTAACTCCCAAATTGGACTTGGTCATGTCATTCGATCATTGGCTTTAGCTGATATGATTAAAGATGACTTTGACTGTAGTTTTATTATCAGGAACCCCTTACAAACCCTTAAAGATCAAATCTTGAAGACTTGTAAGCAACTAATCATATTAGATGACCCAGAAGATAATATCTCCGAGGCCAAAACAATAGTTAATACTAAGATCAAATCAGACGATATTGTCGTTTTAGATGGATATCATTTTAATACCGCATATCAACAAGTAATTAAAAACAAAGGGTGTAAGCTCATTTGTATTGATGACATTCATTCTCATCATTACGTAGCAGATGTAGTTATTAATCATGCTGGTGGAATGCAACACAATGATTATTCGATTAGCAATAAAACAGAGCTTCACTTAGGTTTGTCTTATGCGCTTCTTAGAAAACCGTTTATAGAAATTGCAAAAACAGAAGTTGATATCTCTATTCGAGAAGAAGCCATTTTTATCTGTTTAGGAGGAGCTGATCCTAACAACGATACCTTAGGAATAATCAAACAATGTGAAAAGATAAAAGGGATTGAAAAAATTTATATCATCTTAGGCGGAGCATACATGCACCATGAGGAACTGATGTCAAATATTGAACACCTAAACGTTCCATTAGAAATATTATCCAATTTAGATGACCAGCAAATGGTACACTATATGTCTAAGTGTAAAATGGCCATCGTGCCTCCGAGCACTATTTCTTATGAATACTTAAGCGTGGGTGGTCTTTTATTTTTAAAAGTCATTGCCGACAATCAAAAAGATATAATTAAATATTTTTTAGATGAAGGGGTTGCTTTAGATTTTGAAACACAATTTGATCAAGTTTCAACAATAGATAAAATAAATAGTCTTCTACCCTCTACTATATCTAAACAAAAAAAATATCTAGATGGCAATCAACCAAAACGGTTCAAAGCAATCTTTAATTATCTCTGTTTAAACTCAAGAAAAGCTACTCTAAAAGACTGTAAAAAATACTATGATTGGGCAAATGATCCAAAGACAAGATTACAGTCTTATAATTCAGATGTGATACCATATGATTCCCACGAAAAATGGTTCTCCTCGAGAATAGATGATAAGAATTCTAGATTATATATAATCTCATTATTTAATGAAGATATAGGACAAATAAGGTTTCAATTGCAGAAAAATGAAGCCACAATTAGTTATTCCTTGGATCAGAATCATAGAGGAAAGCGACTCAGTAATTTATTATTAAAAAAAGGAATAGAATTAATAAAACAAGAATTTGATGATTCATTAAAAATAATTGGATTCGTCAAAAATGATAATATTGCTTCTTTAAAAGCTTTTAGAAATTTAAATTTTTCAGAATCTAAAGCCCTAGAAGTTGAAAACTCCATGAAATTTGAAATTTGAAATGAAGAAATTTAATATAGGTCACGTTTCGGTAGGTATAAATGAAAAACCATTTGTTATCGCAGAAATGTCAGGCAATCATAATAATGATATCGGTAGAGCTATGGAGCTGGTAAAAGCGGCAGCAGACGCTGGTGCAGACGCACTTAAACTTCAAACTTACCGTGCAGATACCATCACCCTAGATCACTCCGGAGGTTTATTTGACATAACTGATCCTAAATCACTGTGGCATGGAAGAAATTTATTTGAGTTATACCAAGAGGCTCATACTCCTTGGGAATGGCATAAAGAAATTTTTGATTATGCTAATTCTTTAGGAATGTTAGGTTTCTCTTCACCGTTTGACGAATCCGCTGTAGACTTTTTAGAAGAATTAAACGTTCCTGCTTATAAAATTGCATCCTTTGAAAGCAATCATTTTCCTTTACTTAAAAAGGTAGCTGAAACAGGTAAACCAATTCTTATTTCCTCAGGTACAAGCAAAATCAATGAGCTTTATGAATCAGTAAAATATCTCCAATCTTGTGGTGCTAAAAATATTATCATATTTAAATGTACCTCTACCTATCCTGCAACACCAGAAAATACAAACCTAAGAACGATTCCTGTTTTACAATCCATCTTTGAAGATTGTGTAATTGGATTGTCAGATCATACTATGGGAATAGGAGCCTCAGTGGCAGCTGTGGCACTAGGAGCAAGAGTTATTGAAAAACACTTTACATTAAGAAGATCAGATGGTGGCGTAGATAGTGATTTCTCCTTAGAACCAGATGAACTTAAGAGCCTTGTTGTTGAAACAGAACGAGCATTTCATGCTATAGGTAATATTCAACTTGATTCTCAAAAATCGGAAGAGAAAAGCCGTCAATTTAAACGATCAATTTATGTTTCTCAAGATATAAAAGTGGGAGAACCATTTACAAAAGATAATATTAAAATAATTCGTCCAGGAGACGGTCTCGCACCAAAATTTTGGGAACAGGTTTTAGGTAACGTTTCTAAAGATTCGTTAAAAAGAGGAACGCCTCTAAAGTGGGAAAATATTTGAAACCACCTAAAATAGCAATTATAGGTTGTGGAAACATTGGTTCTAAACTAGATGAAAATAAAGATCTTTCTTACGCTTTAAGTCATGCTGGTGCCTATCAAAAGATGGGACAAGACATCAGCTTTTTAGTAGATATTGATAAGGACCGTCTTTTGACCGCAGCTAAAACTAGAGGTGTTCAAACAACATATACCTCTTACGATGAATTGTTTAATAATGAAGAAATCGACATTCTTAGTATTTGCTCTTCTACAAACTTAAGAGAAGCTATTTTTATAAGAGCTTTAGAAAGCAAAATACCTGTTATAATTTGTGAAAAACCTATCGCTTCTAACTATGATGAAGCGATAAAAATTAAAAGCTTAGTAGAAAACAGCTCATCGACTTGTATACTAAATTATTCAAGACGATGGGATGAAGATGTGCAACAAATCAAAAAAATCATTGCTAGCGGTGAGCTGGGAAAAATGACATCAGCACAAATTACTTATGGCAAAGGAATTCTAAACAATGCTAGTCACGCATTAAACTTGCTTGACTTTTTTATAGAATCAGAAAAAGATATAAACTTTGTCCAAAGAATTAATGATGATCGTATAGACTTTGATGCTGCTTATAATGTAATGATGACTTATAGATCTCCAGATAATCAGTTTCCTGTTATTCTAAAAGCTACGGATCACAGAAACTTCACACTTTGGGAAATAGATTTGCTTTTTTCTAAAGGTCGTATAACGTTTGAAAATAGTGGTTTGACAAAAAAGATTTACAACGTTGTTGATAGTCCTGTCTTTGAAGGATATAGAATACTAAATTTAGACTTAGAATTAAGTGATGGATATTTACCTTGTATGGAAAATATGATTACTGAATCTCTACAAATATTTAATAAGCAAAAGAAATCGTCTCGAAGTAGCATAAGCGATGCATTGCAGTCGATGACGCTAATTGAAAAAATTAAAAATTATAATAATGAATACTAAACCAGCAATTCTAGGTGGTCCTAAAGTTAGAGAAATGGCTTTTCCTCCACGTATAACAATGGGTAGTCAAGAACTTGAAGAAGTTTCTAAAGTAATAAATTCAGAAGTTTTATCAGCGTTCTTGGGTGGACCAGGGAAGTTTTTTAAAGGCGGTAAGTACGTTAAAATGTTTGAAGATAAATGGGCGGAGATGTACGGCTTTAAACATGCTATCTCTGTAAATTCTTGGACAAATGGTTTAATCGTGGGAATCGGAGCCGTAGGTATACAGCCTGGTGATGAAGTTATTTGTAGTCCTTATACGATGTCTGCCTCAGCAACATGTGCTTTTTTCTATGGAGGCATTCCTGTTTTTGCAGATATAGACCCACATACGTATTGTCTAGATCCTAAATCAATAGAAGAAAAGATTACACCTAGGACTAAAGCAATTGTAGTTGTTCATCTTTTTGGTGGTTGTGCAGATATGGATCCAATATTGGAGCTTGCTCAAAAACATAATATTAAAGTAATAGAAGATGCTGCTCAATCCCCTGGTGTAAAATATAAAGGTCGACCAGTGGGAGCGATAGGAGATATTGGAGGATTTAGTCTAAATTTCCACAAACACATTCATACCGGCGAAGGAGGAATGTTAGTTACAAATGATGATAACTTAGCCATGCGAGCTAGATTAATTAGAAATCACGGTGAGAATTCTATCGAAGCCTATGGAATAAAAAACATAAGTAATGTAATAGGAGCAAATCATAGACTAACAGAATTACAAGCCGCTGTTGGTATACATCAATTAGATAAACTAGAAAGTTATTTAGACATTAGAAAACGTTTAGCGCTACATTTAGCTGATCGTTTAGACACCTTAAAAGGTATCGATGCTAAACAAAATATAGAAAACGGAGATCATGCTTTTTATGTATTTCCGGTAAAATATGATGCTCAAGAAGTCGGACTATCCAGGTCATTATTTTTGAAAGCTATTCACACAGAATTTCCAAAACCTGATGGTTTCGAAGGAACTGTTTTGACAGAAGGATATGTTGCCCCTCTTTATTACAATGAAGTTTACCAGCAACAAATTGCGATAGGTGATAAAGGTTTCCCATTTACTACAAACCCAGATGTAACATATGATTACAGTAAAGGGATTTGTCCTGTAACGGAAGATCTACACCACAATACATTCTTGGGAATTCCTGTAGTTAGAGAACCTCTTACTATACAAGATATGGACGAAATTTTTGAAGCATTCAAAAAAGTGATTGAAAACGCTGAGGCGATTAGAAATGCTTTTCCTAAAGATAATCTTTCGGTGGAAGTTTTTAATCCACTTAAAGCAGCTAATGAATCAAACATTACCTAATATACTATTTATAGCTAGGCAATCTGGATCAGCCGCTGCATTTACTCCAGTTATTAATGAATTAAAAGAAGGTTATTCCTGTGGACTTTTAGCCTTTAAACATGCTCATACCTATTGGGAAAACCAACAACTTATCTCAACAAAAATTAGCCGTTTTGAGGATGTTGAATTTATAAAAAAGCCTGACATCATTGTCTCTGGTACGTCTCTTAAAACTAAAGACGATAACAAGTTTTGGGAATACGCTAAAGAAAATAATATTCCAAGTATCGGATTTGTAGATAGCTGGTCGAGCTATTGGCAAAGATTTACTTCTGATATAAATTCCAGTAATTGGGATTATACTCCAGATGTTATTGCTACTATAGATGATTTTATGTCTCAAAGACTTATTCAACTAGGAGCACCCGAAAGTAAATTAAGGATTACAGGAAGTCCGTCCTTTGACACACTCATTGATCAATATCAGAGTTCCAATGTCAAAAATTTAGAAAACGATAAGAGAATACTTCTCATTATGGATCCATTAATGGATCTATATGGAAAACAGACAATATCTAAAATAGGTTACACTGAATATCAGTTTTTACGCAACAGTTTACAAGCTATGGTCGATATAGATTTTAAGGGAACAATAGAACTTAGATTGCACCCAAGGGAAGCTTTACATAAATATGATCATTTGATACAAACTTATAAATCCTTAAAGATTATTGTTTCTGATATAAGCAAAAATAAAATCGAAAGCCTCCAAAAGGCAGACCTTGTTCTAGGTATGAATTCCATTTTACTTTATGAGGCAGGTATCATAGGTAAAAATGTCTGGAGCTATCAGGTCAACGCAGTCGAAGTATCCGACATTGTTAAAAACAGATTGTTTATTAATATTATTAATAATTTGGAAGATATTAAAATTGGCTTAATGAGTAAGAATCAAAATAAATTATCACATTATAAAAAGAGTTCATTAACAACATTAATTAAGAATAATATCAATGGATAAAAATTGTTTAGCAATAATTACTGCAAGAGGAGGAAGTAAAAGAATTCCTCGAAAAAATATTAAATCCTTTAATGGCAAACCTATTATCCATTATTCTATTGAAGCTTCACTTGGTGCTAATTGTTTTTCTAAAGTAATGGTTTCTACAGATGATGAAGAAATTGCAACCATTTCTAAAGAGGCCGGTGCAGAAGTCCCTTTTTTCAGATCAGAGAAAAACGCGGATGATTATTCTACAACCGCAGATGTAATTATTGAGGTTATTGAGGCGTATAAAAAGACAGGTAAAACATTTAAGTACGCATGCTGTATTTATCCTACAGCTCCATTTATCAGTTCAGAAAAATTAGATTCTGCTTATAAATTAATTATAAAGAAGCAAGCTAAGTCCGTTGTACCCGTGGTACGATTTGGATTTCCTATTTTAAGATCTTTTAAAATGGAAGACGGTCTGGTTTCTATGAATTGGCCAGAACATATGATGACACGTTCTCAGGATTTGAATCCTGCTTTTCATGACGCAGGACAGTTTTACTTTCTGGATGTTGATTACTTCTTAGAACATAAAAAACTTTATACTGACAAAACAGTAGGTATCGAAATGGCCGAATCAGAAGTTCAAGACATCGATACTTTAGAAGACTGGAAATTAGCAGAAATTAAATATAAATTGATGCAAGAAAATAACCTCGTATGAAAGAACTCGTGTTTTTAGAAACAGAACGCTTGCTACTTCGTCCACTATCATTATGTGACTTAAATGGAAATTATAAAAATTGGTTAAACGATAAAGAGATTGTTCAGCATAATTCTCATGGCAGATTTCCTCAAACAGATGAAAGTCTTAAAAACTTTATAAGTTCAGCTAATCATACTGGACGGATAGTTTTAGCTATTATCGCTAAAGATTCAAAAGTACATATTGGGAATATTAGTCTTCAGGGAATTAACTGGGTCGATCGCAATGCTGAAATTGCGTTTTTACTCGGAGAAAAAGAATATTGGGGTAAAGGAATTATGGGAGAAGCAGGAAAAGCAATGATCGATCATGCATTTATAACTCTTAATTTACATCGAGTACATTGTGGTACCAGTACTGAAAATAAAGGAATGCAACGGTTAGCAGAAAAACTAGGCATGTCAAAAGAAGGCGTTAGAAAAGAGGCCATTTTTAATGATGGTAAATACCATGATATTATCGAATTTGGAATAATAAATAACTAGTGCGAAAATATTGGTCTTTTGTTTGGCAAATAAACTTCTGGATTAAATTTTCTAGATTTTTATTTTATAATATTCCCGTACTTGGAAAAGGGCTTAGTTATTTTTTAGATCGTTTTATCTTTTTCATCTACGGTATAGAATTGATGGCATTTTCTATCAATGTAAAGTACTTAAGTATTCCTCATCCGAATAGTGTATTACTCGGAGGAAATGGTATAAAATCTTCAGGAAGAGTTGTTATAATGAGTGGTGTGAAATTCGGAGGAAAAACACCCACTGATCCTACGTATTTGAGAAGACACAAAATATCCGAGGTTTTTAGAATAGGCGATAATGTCGTTATAGGATCCAATGTTTGTTTACTAGGTCCTTTAGACATTTGTGATAACGTCATTATTGGAGCGATGTCATTAGTTAATAAATCAATTACTGAACCTGGTGTATATGTTGGAATACCTGCAATAAAAGTCTCTGACAAAACTACTGAAGATTGGGTTCAACATTTACCAAAAAAATAATTTATTATGAGTAGTATTAAATCAGCATTATCCTTTTTGAGATGGAGAGTTATAGCTGTTAGGTATATTACAATGATACCTAAAATTAATGCATCCTTTTTTAAGAGTGCAAAAAAGACCACGTCTCCTGAAGGTAAAGAACTCACTGAAAACGGTTTTATAACTGGAGCAAAATTATCAGACGATAAAATCAAAGAACTTACAGATATCTTTGAACCAAGAAGTAAGTTAGCTAAGAAAAAAGCAAGCGGACACACTTTTGTCAATTTGGTCAATGAATCAGATATTACTGTTGATAATCCAATTATGAAGTTGGCCTTTTCTAAAGAAGTCTTAGATCTTGCTATAGACTATTTTGGAGAAAAACTTTCTCTCTATAGCATACAGGTTTTATACTCATTTAAACATGAAGGGACGCTTCGTGCAAGTCAGTTGTGGCATAAAGATTTTGGAGATTCAAAAACTCAACATTCTATATATTATTTAAACGATCTTCTAGATGACAAAGGAGGACCTTTTGTATTTACAGATAAAAGGGATTCCAATAAAATTAACTGGTCGCCATTTATTAGAAGGATTCCAGATGAGCAATTTAAAAAGGAATTAGGTAATGGTATCATCCGTAAAGTGTATGGAGAAAAAGGTCATAATATACACGTAGATCCTTCCCAATGTTATCATTGCGGAAGTCGATGTTTTACGCCTCGATTAGCAGCATTTATTTCCTTTAATACTTCTACAGCTTTTGTTGGTTCTGTCCCTTTTATAAATGAAAACAGGAAAAAATTAATTGAAGTTGCAAGTAAATTAAGGCCAGATATATCAAAAGAATTTTTCAATAAAATAATTAAGTAAACAATAAAATATTAAAAATGAAAACGAAACAACAAGATTTTTGGGCTGGTGATTTTGGAAAAGAGTATACTGATAGAAATTCATATTCTAGAGAAGATTACGATACTGTATATAAAGAAACTTGGGGATTTACAAAACATGTCATCAACGAGAAAAGTATCGGTCATTTAAATAGAGATATCAAAATTTTAGAAGTAGGATGTAACACAGGAATGCAGCTAAGAGCTCTTCAAGACATGGGATTTAAAAATCTTTATGGAATTGAACTCCAAAAATATGCAGTTCAAACAGCAAAAAAATATTTAACCGATGTCAATATTATACAAGGTAGTGGATTTGATATTCCATTTAAAGATGGGTTTTTTGATCTCGTTTGTACAAATGGTGTTTTAATACATATCTCACCTAACGACCATCATAAGATAATGGGAGAAATGAATCGATGTAGCAAAAAGTATATCGGTGGCTTTGAATACTTCAGTGAAGATATTCAAGAAATATCTTACAGAGGAAATAACGATTATTTATGGAAAGCAAATTTTGCTGAAATATTTAGATCTAATCACAGTGAGTTAAGTATAGTTTCTACACAAGATTATCCGTACGTTAACGAAGAAAATAAAGGAAATACAGATAGAATGTATTTGTTAGAAAAATAATTGTTTTCGGATTTAAATAATTACTCGCTATTCATCTTGCCCTGCTAGATCATTAGCGATTTTTAGATCATTCCTCAATCGAGGTAATTCTAATAATATTAGTTTTTAAATTTTTTCGAAAAGGGGGTTCATGATTATGAAACTATCAATTGAGCCAATTTTATAGACCTAGAGTCAATAATTAATTAAAATGAAACGAAATATTCTGTGCTTTTCTCGATCGTATCTAGCCTACTTGATGCCTGAGTTTGAAAAGAGAGACGACACTCATAACTACTTATATATTGTTCAAAATAGCAAAGAAGAACAAGTTGTGAAAGAACGAGGAGGTAACGTAGTTTTCAACATAGAAACATACATAAAAGCACATCTCAAATCAGACAACGCTGAAGAATGGGAAGAACCAAGTGATTTTAAAGAACTAACTAATTTTGGTTTTTCTCCAATATATTCTGATCGTTATTTAATTAATTTCTCATTTAAACGTAGACACCAAATTGCAGGAGGTTTGTTTAAAGGCTTTAGTGATTTGTTTAATAAACTAGATATTCATTACTTAATTAGTGAACCTGTTGCCCTGTTTTCTACGCATATTCTTTTTTATTTAACATTAAAAAATGGCGGTAATCCAAGACTTTGGAGTTCTACCTTTTTCCCTAACTCTTTCTTGTTTTCAGAAAGAATAACTATTTCTAAATCAATAGACTTAAAGATTTCTAAAAGTGAAGATCAGTTAAAGGAACAAAAAAAGGAAATCCTTAGTTATCTAGAAGGTATCATAGAGGATAAAAAAGGTCCTGCATATCATTTCTCTTTTGCAAAGAAACGTTCTGTTCTAGATACTTTTTTTAAAACCCGCAAAGGGAATTCCCCTATTGTCGTAAAACCAGGTTTAAAATCAATATTTCTTCAATTTTTAAGATATGGAAGAGCTAAGGTTTATAACCTTCTGTTTCCAATGATCGGTGATTTCCAAACTGCTGCTTCGTATAAAGAGCATTGGTTCTATTTTCAATGCTTACTTACCTCTACATCTTATTATGATAAAATGCCAGAGGAATACAATGAAGACGCTGTTATTTATCCACTTCAATATGAGCCTGAAGCATCTATTCTATATTTTGCCCCAGATTTTTGTGACCAATTTGTGGTAATCGAAAATATACTAAAATCCCTTCCACATAATAAAATACTTTATGTAAAAGAACACCCAAACCAATTCGGAGCTTTAGGACTATCTAAATGGAAGACCTTGCGAAAGAAATTCCATAATTTAAGATTTATCTATGGTCGAGAATCTGGAAGAAAATTAATAAAATATTGTAATGTCGTTACATGTATTTCCAGTTCAGCTGGAATGGATGGTTTAGTTCTAGGGAAAAGAGTTGTATTAGTGGGAGATGTATATTATCAAAACTATACGGGGGCACAAAAAGCTCACTCCTATTATGAATTAAATAAAATTCTAAATGATACTTCAACTTACAATTATAAAGGTCATACCCTTGCTGAAACTGCAGAGGATTTAATGATGTTAGCGGAAAGATCACATGTTGGGTTTCCTTATGCCTCTCCTACGCTATTTGCAGAAGAGAATTTAACTAAAATTGTAAATGCAATTCAAAAAGAATTTATTTGAGTTTAGTTTCTAAACTTCATTTAAAATATAAATCAAATTCAAAAAACTACAATGCTATCCTAGCAAGGTATGGTTTGTATTTTTTTGGGTTACTTGATAGTCTGTTATTACCTAAGTTACTAGAATCCGGTATTTATAGTGAATATGAATATTACAAAAATGCTGTTTTTCTTTTCCCAAATATTATGTTAGGTGCTTATAGTGGATACATGTATGTTAAGTATTCTAAAGGTTACGACTTTTACGACTCCCTCTTTAAAATAGGACTCATTTTTAGTCTGGTATTCGGACTCATTACGTGCATAATTCTAGGCAATTTTTTTTTAATGGTACCTCTATTGATCATTAATTTTTATGTCATAGTGGAACAAGGCTTAAAGGTGAGAAAGAAATATATTCAGGCGTTTCTGTTTAAGCCATTGTTGTCTATTATCATATTATCTATAGGCCTCTTTAGTTATTACCATTCTAAGATTAATATTAATTCCTCTTCTTTAATATTGACCGTCTTCTCACTTGCTTTTTTGATTTGGCTACCTTTTATATATTCTATAATTCCAAAGAATGTTTTCAAATCAATTACAAAATTCCAATTTCGTAAATATTACTATTTAGTTTCTAAAATATTTACAGGAACATTGGCTTCACTAGTTTTTGCCCTTGTAATATTTTTAGAGCGTTTTTTAATAGACAAGTATTATCCTGATTTTCTTGCTGAATATTCTTTTGTGTTTAATCTTGCGCAAATTATAGTAATCATCATGTCGGTATTTAGTTATATCTCTTCTGTTGAATATGGAGAAAAAATCAATACCATGTCAAGGAAAAGTGTTTTAAAAGATTTCAAAAATTCGCTTTTCATGTTTCTTAGTATATACACTTTGTTTATTGGATTAACTTTTATCGTATCCTCCTTTTATCAAGAATTTACTAATCTAGTATGGATGACTGCTCTTTTAGCAATATCGAAAGGGTTTTTCTTTTTCGTAGGTATTTATAGTCCTATAGCAGTTTACAAAAATTTTAATACTAGGATGTTGAAAACAATAAGCTTTATACTTTGCCTAAATATAGTTTTTGCAATGCTTCTTATTTATTTTGATTACGACATTCTTTACTTACTTATTCTAAATGCCTTATTCATACTTTCTTATTCCTTTTATATCCTAGATATTGTTTTGCGAAGGATTGAGTATAAAGGAACAGCCATTGAAACAAACTTATTTTGACTAGTTGATTAAATTTACAGACATAGCTTAACTTGAAGGTCATAGACAAATTTCTTTGTTTCGTTTTTGTTTGTTTTGTACTATTTCCATATATAGAAATAATTCCACTACCATCTTACAATCAACCTTACGCATTTATTTCCTCTGTTTTTTATTGTTTTATAAACTATAAATTACTGCGTAAATTATTAAATAAAAAAATCGTGCTTTGGGTTTGTTTATTTACTTTAATAGGTTTAATCTCTTTTTTATTGACCTGCTATCCATACAATGTCTTTCAGGAATATAAATATTTAGTAACCTATTTATCTTTTTCCTCTATTACGGTTGCAAGTATTATTTCAATTATAAAACACAAACTATTTGTTCTAAAAATATGCCTTGGAGCATTATTTACTTGGTTCACTATTGCACTTGTCCAAATGGTGTACTCTCCTTCCTTCATGACTTCTGTTATCGGGCAATTTGGTCACGGAGCCGAAAATTTAGGGTCTAGTGGAAGAGGTGTATTAGGTCTAGCACCAGAACCCACTCATCACGGATTTCATATGATTTTTCTTGGGCTTATTCTTTTGGTTTTTAAACAAAGCAATAAACTCGTTCTTCTTTGTATTTTTGAAGCTCTAGTGTTTGCACAATCGTCAAGTGTATTTATGGCTCTTACGTTGGCATTTGTAGTGTACTTTGTTTTTAGTAGAATGAACATTGTTAAAATAGGAATAATTACAGCCATAGTTCTTAGCGGACCTAAAATCATGAGTATCATTCTAACCTATTTGCAGGGAATGGGTAATTCAAATCGTATGGGATACCTTCTAAGGTTGTTTATGGAAAACCCGACAGCATTACTTGTCTTGGATTATAGCGTAAATAATAGAATAGGTGCTCCAATAGCAACTATTAACTCTATTAGTTCTGATTTCTTTATGCCACATGGTCTTTCTAATCACACATGGATGATGTATCGACAAGTCATCTTTGATGATAATCCTTGGTTATTTGCATTAAGTCATTCGGGTGTTCCGTCAGGAATAGGTATTATATTATATCAATGTGGCTTTATTATGATACCTATTATATTTATCGTATTTAGAAAAATGCTACAAGTTAATGTGGATAAAAAATTCAACTGGTTAAAGGTAAGTGTTTGCTTTATTATGTTTAATCAATTTACTTTTGCAACACCCATTGTTTGTTTTTTTTTAGGCCTCGCAATAAAAGAGGGGTTTTCAAACATCAAAATTTCTAATTCCTATTATTCTAAAAAATTGATCGTAGCTTGATAAAAAATTATGGCATCATAGGAAGTTTATATATGGCTTATTGCCTGGTGAGAACAAAATTGTTTTTTCCTGGAGCGAGGATAATCAGGTTTCCTATAGATGTAAGACGAAAACAAAATATGGTTTTAGAAGATGGATTTACAACTGGTAAGAATTGCAGACTAGAAGTAGTCGCAAAATCTACTAAAGATCCCAAAGGACCCATACTTAATATTGGAAAACATTTTCAGATGAATGATCATTGCCATATTACCGCATCAGAAAAAGTTGAGATTGGCGATTACGTATTATTAGCAAGTAAAGTTTATATTTCAGATGTCAGTCATGGTAATTATTCGGCTGATACTGAACATTCACATCCATCAGAAAAAGTTGTTGAAAGAATATTAGTAACAGCTCCGGTAAAAATAAAAAATAATGTCTGGTTAGGAGACGGGGTTTGTGTTCTACCGGGAGTTACCATTGGGGAAAATAGTATTATTGGAGCTAATGCCGTAGTAACATCTAACATCCCAGCAAACAGTATAGCGGTAGGTATACCAGCAAAGGTTATCAAACAATTTGACTTTGCCCAAAACAAATGGGTCAGTATAAAGAATAAATAAACGAATGAAAAATATTTTAATTACAGGTGGAGCAGGGTTTATAGGTACAAGCCTTTGTCTAAGATTATTAAAAGACGATTATAAGATTACCGTCATTGATAATTTTTCAGAGCAAATTCATGGGTCTGATTATAAAAACTCTGCGTTATATAAACTTATAGAGGGCAAAGTTGAGATCATACACGCAAGTGTGAGTGATCAGAAAGCTATGTCAAAAGCAATGGAAGGTAAAAATATAATCGTACACTATGCCGCTGAGACAGGTACAGGTCAGTCAATGTATGACATAAACCATTACTGTAATGTAAATATCCAAGCAACAGCTCAGATGTTAGATTATATAACTAATGAAGAGAACCAAATTAAAAAGATTGTAGTTGCTTCATCAAGATCTATTTACGGAGAGGGTAAATACAGGTGTAGTGAGCATGGAGAAGTCTTTCCAAAAGCTAGAAAAGAGGAAGATCTATTAAAAAAGGACTTTAAAGTAAAATGCCCTACGTGCCAAAAAGATGTTGAATTGTTATTTACAGACGAGACGTCTAAAATACATCCCGCCTCTATCTATGGAATTACCAAACAAGTACAGGAACAAATGATAACACTCATGGGTGAGTCATTAGGAATATCTACTATAGGTCTTCGATATCAAAATGTATATGGTCCTGGTCAATCATTAAAAAACCCTTACACAGGGATTTTATCTATTTTTTCTACTAGAATATTAAATAATAACCCTATTAATATTTTTGAGGATGGTCAGGAGTCTAGAGACTTTGTTTATATTGACGATGTGGTAGAAGCAACCTATCTAGCTATAAACTCTGATAGAAAAGAGAATGAAGTTTATAATGTAGGAACAGGAATAGGAGTTACTGTAGAAGAAGTTACTAAGCAGCTTTATAAGTCTTATGGCAAAGAAGAAAATCATAGCATTAGCGGAAATTTCAGATTAGGAGACATAAGACATAACATAGCAGACCTTTCCAAAATAAAGAACAATCTTGGTTTTAGTCCAAGGGTAAGTTTTGAAGAAGGAATAAATAGGTTTTGTGATTGGGTCAAAGGCCAAGAAGTAGAGGAAGATCGATTTCAAGCTTCATTAGAAGAAATGAAGAAAAAAGGACTTTTAAAATAACATGAAAAATAAAAATTCACTGAAAGGAAAAAGTGTCCTATTCTTTTGTGTAAAGCTATTTGACTACGAAGTGGATATTAAGAATGAACTGGTAGCTCATGGTGCTGAAGTCCATTACTATGATGAAAGACCCAAAAACAATGTACTTTCTAAAGTTTTAATAAGACTAAGGAGTAAGGCTATAAGTGGGGTAATAAATAAATACTATAAGGACATACTAGCCAAGATGAGTAAAATTTCTTTAGATTATTTACTAGTAGTAAAAGGTGAGCTAATTCCTGGATGGTTTATAGATGAAATACGAAAGCAAAATAAGAACATAAAGCTTATATACTATACGTGGGACTCTTTTGATAATAACAAACATGCTCTGTCCATATTAAAGTATTTTGATAAAAAATTTACTTTTGATATTTCTGATGCTACTAAATATAGTCTTACTCTCAGACCATTATTTTACAACCGCAATTATTATAATTTAAACCAGCAAGAGAGCTATAAAAATGATGTTCTTTTTATAGGGACTGCACATTCTGATAGATACGTTTTTGTTGAAAAAATTAAGAAACAATTGTCTCTCGATAATTTAAAAATGTACACGTATTATTTCTTACCTAGTAAGGTTCTATTTGTATATAATAAGATCACTAACAAATCATTCAAAGCCGTAAGTTATTCTGATATTTCTTTTGATAGCATAGGAGCTCGAGAAGTCTCTAACCTGGTGTCACATTCGCATTGTATTTTAGATATACAACACCCTAATCAAACAGGACTTACGATGAGAACCCTCGAGACTATAGGAGCAAGAAGAAAACTCATTACAACAAATAGAGATATAGAAAAGTATTCTTTTTACAATAAGAATAATATACTTATCGTAGATAGAACAGATCCTGAGATACCTTCCCAATTTCTAAAATCAGAAATAGAAGAAATAAACGAAGAGCATTATAATCGATTGAGCATAAGTGGTTGGCTACAGTCTGTTTTTTTTGAAAAAAACGAAAAGTGGTTAAACGATAATGAGTAAGACTGTCTTATTAACAGGATATAGTGGTTTCTTAGGAAAAACTGTTTTTAAAGAATTGCTGAGCAAAAAATTTGATGTTTTTTCTTTGGGTAGAAAAGAAACTAAAGAATCAAAAAAACACTTTAATTGGAATCTAAAAGAGGCCATAAGTCATATAGATAATTTATGTTACGATTCAGTAATTCATATAGCAGGTAAAGCTCACTCTGTACCTAAAACAGAAGAAGAAAAGCAAGAGTTTTATGCAATAAATCATCTAGCGATTACGAGACTGTTTAGTAAAATTGATGAGCTCGATCAAAAGCCTAACCAAATAGTATACATAAGCACGGTCGCTGTATATGGTTTAGACAAGGGAAAAGATATCTCAGAAAAACTAATTCCTCAGCCTAATACACCCTATGGAAAAAGTAAATTAAAAGGAGAGAATGAGGTTATTAGTTACTGTACTGATAATAACATAAAATATCTTATTCTAAGACTTCCACTAATCGTAGGACATAAGCCTCCAGGTAATCTAGGAAAAATTATTAGCTCTATCCAAAAAGGAAGTTATGTCTCCTTTAATAATAACTCGGCAAATAAGAGTATGGTACTTGCAAAAGATATTGCACGATTACTAACGAAGGAGAATTTAGAAGGTGGTATATATAATCTTACAGATGGTCTGCACCCTACATTTAATCAGATAGAAGAATCACTTTCTTACCGCGTAGGCAAAAAAATAAGACTTAGATTACCCATGTTTTTTCTCAAGATAGTTGGGAATACATGTTCCTTAATTGAAAAAACGGGTCTTAGTTTACCCGTGAATAAAACACTAGTGAGTAAACTTACAAGTACACTTACTTTTAATGATGAAGCGGCAAAAGTTAATTTAGATTGGAAACCCAATTCCTGTCTAGAGTTTTTAAAATATGAAATCAAAAATTGAATGTTTAACCAACAAGAGTTTATAAAGAAATATGTGACTAAAAGAGAAAAAAGTTTTTTCTCAAAAGACATAATGGATAATAAAGACCAGCTATCTAAAAATATAAAAGGTAAATCTGTTTTAGTCATCGGAGGTGCAGGGACTATTGGTTCCTCTTTTATCAAGGCTATTTTACCTTTTGAGCCTTCAAAACTTGTGGTCGTAGATTATAGCGAAAACGAACTTACAGAGCTCACAAGAGATCTAAGAAGCGATTATAATAAATTTATACCGCAAGACTATATCACTTATCCTTTTGACTTTGGTGGTGAGATTTTTAAAAAACTATTTAGAGGAAATAACTTTGAGATCGTTGCTTGCTTCGCGGCACATAAGCACGTACGAAGCGAAAAAGATCACCTAGCCATAGAAGCAATGGTAAGGAATAATGTATTTAATACTAATAGTCTGCTTGCATTATGTAATGAACAAAAACCAGAGCATTTCTTTTCCGTTTCGACTGACAAGGCTGCTAATCCTGTCAATGTAATGGGAGCGAGTAAAAAGATCATGGAAAACATATTGATGTCTTATACTTATGATTTCAAAATATCTACAGCTCGTTTTGCCAATGTTGCATTTTCTAACGGTAGTCTACTATATGGATTCAACAACAGAATAATGAAACGGCAACCCCTCTCTTCACCTTCTGATGTAAAAAGATATTTTGTATCGCCTATAGAATCAGGTCAACTATGTATGCTTGCGTGTATTTTAGGAGAGAGTAGAGATATATTTTTCCCTAAATTAGACGAAACTCAAATGATGACATTCTCCTCAATAGCAGAACTCTATTTAAGAGAAAGAGGAATGGAACCAGATTACTGTAACTCGGAAGAAGAAGCTCGATCAAAAGCAAAACAATGGAACCCAGGCGATAAGCGTTATCCGGTATTCTTTTTTAAATCAGATACTTCAGGAGAAAAGCCTTTTGAAGAGTTTTTTACAATGAAAGATACTGTAGAAATGAATCAATTTTCTGGTCTTGGGGTTATAAAAAATGACTTCATCCCTTCCATAAAAGATAGAGAAAAAATTCTTACAGAATTCGAAGAATTGTTTGAGAGGGGGGATATAAATAAAGTCCAAATAGTAAATTTAATTAATAAACATTTACCTGATTTTAAGCATATCGAAACAGGAAAATCTTTAGATCAAAAGATGTAATATGTATAGCGTTGTTAAAAGATTTTTTGATATTATTTTGGCCCTAGTAGTATTATTAGTATTGAGTCCAGTATTAATACCTATTATGATAGGGCTCAAATTAACAGGAGAAGGATATATCTTTTATTTCCAAAAAAGAATTGGTTATAAAAAAGAATATTTTGATATGTGGAAGTTTGCCACAATGCTTAAAGATTCTCCAAATATTGGAACAGGTTCTATTACTTTAAGAAATGATCCTAGAGTCACACCCATGGGAGGCTTTTTAAGGAAGACAAAAATTAATGAATTACCACAAGTGGTAAATGTTTTAAAAGGAGACATAAGCATAGTTGGTCCACGACCTTTAGTAGATAAAACTTTTAATGCTTATTCAGATAGTGTCCAGAAAAAAATCGTAAGACTTAAACCTGGCATCACAGGTATAGGTTCTATTGTATTTAGAGATGAGGAAAAACTATTTGAAAACAGACCTGAAGGAAAAGATGCTCATGAGTTTTACCAAGAAGAAATAGCTCCTTATAAAGGTGCATTAGAGATGTGGTATTTAGAAAATCAGTCTTTTATGACAGATCTAAAAATTATTTTGTCCACCGCATGGGTTATTCTAAACTCTTCTAGTAACATCGTACAAAAGTGGTTTAAGGATTTACCTGAGATGAAAAGTAAAATATGAACACTAACCACTACTATATAGCCATAATGGCAGGCGGAGTAGGCTCTAGATTTTGGCCGAGTAGTACAGAAGAAAATCCTAAACAATTTCTAGATATCCTAGGAGTAGGACGATCCCTAATACAGATGACCTACGACCGAGTTGTAAAAATCGTACCTAAAGAAAATATTTTAATTGTTACTAACCAACGGTATAAAGCAATAACACAAGAACACCTACCAGAACTTCCAGAACAAAATATACTTTGCGAGCCATCTAGAAATAATACTGCACCATGTGTAGCGTATACCGCATTAAATATAGAAGCCAGAAATCGAGATGCTGTTTTTGCCATTCTTCCATCCGATCATGTTATTATCAAAGAACAAGCATATCTAGATAATTTACAATCGGCTTTTAGTTATGCAAGTACAAATGACGCCATTGTTACATTAGGTATCCAACCTACTCGACCTGATACTGGATATGGTTATATAGAAACAACAAAAGGCTCTGAAAACCAGATTTTAAAAGTAACTTCCTTTAAAGAAAAGCCGGATTTAGAAACTGCACAGAAATACTTAGACCTCGGAAATTATCTTTGGAATGCGGGAATGTTTATATGGAGTATAAAAACAATCCTAAGCTCATTTAATAAAAATGCACCAGATATCATATCTGTTCTGTCTCGTAACAAATCAAAATATGGAACTGCAGAAGAACAAGAATATATAAACGATGTTTATCCGCAAACAGAAAGTATCTCAGTTGATTATGCTATTCTAGAAAAAGCTAATAATGTTTTTACTATTCCAGCAGATATAGGATGGTCTGACTTAGGAACGTGGAATAGTCTCCATGCATTTAAAGAAAAAGATGATAATAATAATGTGGTAATAGGAGAAAAAACACATCTAGTAGATACAAGTAATACTATAATTAGATCAGATAGTAAAAAAACAATTGTAATAAAAGGCTTAGAAAATTATATCATCGTAGATGAACATAATGCTCTCTTAATCTATCCTAAGAATGATGAGCAAGAAATAAAACAAGTAGTAAAGAACCTAGATAAAAAGAGTTAAGAACACCCAGTGCAAAAAAAGAAATCTATAGCATTAGTTGGTAATACTTCTTGGAGTATGTACAATTTTCGCTTAGGCCTTATACGTGGTTTACAGGAAGAAGGGTATGAAGTAACCGTTATTGCTCCTAAAGATAATTTTACCTCTAAACTAGTAGCAGAAGGAATAAACTATTATGAAATTAGTATCAGTAATTATGGTACTAATCCTATAACCGAACTAAAACTAATACGTAGATTCTATAAAACTTATAAAAAGATCAGACCTGACATGATCTTTCATTATACTATTAAACCTAATATTTACGGATCCATTGCAGCAGCATTTTGTAAAGTTCCGTCGATCATAGTAACCACTGGTCTGGGGCAAATGTTCCAATTTAAAAATTTCTTTGTACGATGGATTACACTGACCTTTTACAGAATTGCCACATTCCTAGCTCAGGAAGTTTGGTTTTTAAATGATAATGATAAAGATGTCTTTGTATATAAAAGAATCGTCAGCAAGTCTAAAGCACGTATATTAAAAAGCGAAGGAATTGATACCGATTGGTTTAAACCGAAAAAACAAAAGAAATTCTATATCGACCGTTTCCTTTTTGCTGGAAGACTAATTTGGGATAAAGGAGTGAGAGAATTTGTAGAGGCTGCTAAACTAGTCAAAAAGAAATACCCTCAAGTAAAATTTGAATTGCTAGGTTTTATAGATCAGAGCAACCCTAACTCAGTTCCTTATGACACCATAAATGAATGGCAAAAAAAGAGAATCATTACATATCTAGGAGAGACATCTGATATACGACCATATATGGAAAAAGCGAGTTGTTTAGTATTCCCTTCATTTTATAGAGAAGGTGTATCTCGAGTTCTTATGGAAGCTGCATCAATGGAAACTCCAATTATCACCACAGATAATGTGGGATGCAAAGAAATCGTAGACCATAATAAAAATGGTTTTGTAGTAGATGTAAATAACGTATCTGATCTAGTCTTAGCCATAGAATCTTTTATAGAATTAGAAGATAATGATAAACTTGTTATGGGAAAACTAGGT